>NZ_JBYOKU010000031.1:0-77212 GCF_057799175.1 Pseudomonas sp. 14P5.3.2
GTCACTGGCAATGTTGGTCACTTCATACCAGCCGCCGTCTGGGCCGCGGAAAGCATCGCCGACACGGGCGTTGGCAATAAATGCGGTACCTGCGCCGATCACTGCATTGGAATTTTGGACGACAGAAACCGTCCCGGCTTTGCACCAGGGCATTGTGAATCTCCAGAAAATGAAAGGTCAGGCCAGCAATTTGGCGCAAAGAAACGGGCGATGGCCCTGATCGGTCCAGGCGGTGGTAGCCAGGCTGTACATCATGATTCGACCGCCCGCATAGTCGACGCCCAAGGCGCAGCCCCCACCGGTTGCGTCGTTGTGGCAGTTCATCGCAAATGGATTCAAGGAAATGTATTCACCGACTCCCAAAGCCTTATTGATTGACCAGATGTACCGGCGACCCACTACAAGCACCTCGCTCCCGACATACGTCCAGTTGCCGGCGGCGAACGTCACAACCACGGCCGGTGCGCCACTGTCATAAATCAACGTTCCGGCGCCGTCCCATAGCCTCATCCCATAGGCAGCGGTCCCCATGGAAGCCCACGCGGCGACGAAATACTGCCCGCTGAGCGTCGAATCCACGTTTGATGCCTTCATGGTGAAACCAGTCCAGTTCCCGGGCCCTCCTGTGAACCAGACCGATATCGGCACCTGAATAGCGCCAGTCTGATCTGGTCGGATGAAAACAATCGGTGGGTCTTGGCTTGTGACAGCCCTGGCAAAAACGCCGGATGCGTTGGTGGTTCCGGAGTAACTTCCCTTCGTCAACACGCACAATCTTGGAGCTTCGGAATCGATCTGGACGAATGAGTTGTCGTTGATGCTCTGAAAACCGTAACTCATACCCCGTACCTGATTGCGTAGCCTTTGGCGACTACCCTTGATTGAAGTGTCGAGGCGCTGGCAGAAGGGTTCTTCGGGCGGACAACGACCTGCCCCACTGCAGTAGTAACGTAGGGGTAGGACTTTATGTTTCCCGACCCGTCTGTCTCAGATGACTGCACATCCTGCGCCCTCGTCGGAATGATCATGAACACGCAATTGGCTGGGTTGAAACCGGAAATGTTCAACGTGTAACTGGGCGTGGTACCGCTGAAATCAATCACGCCCTGCCACAGCACCTGATAGGTGAAGCTGTTGGTGTCCATCCCTAAATTGCCGTTCTCGTCCCAGACTCTCGCTCCATAGGTCATGCGTCGAGATCTCCAAGTTGCACGCGCTTCACCCCGTTTTGGTCGAAAACCTTGATGGCTCGGTTGGTCATCGTTAAACGACCTCCCCCAGGCGCTGGCCCGTTGAACTCGAGGTTCCCGGCTTTATCCAGCCTCCAGCCAAGTGTTCCAGGGATATAGTTGTCGGATTGAAGGTATTGGCCGATCTTCAGCATTGTGATGCTGCCGTCTTGAATGAATGCCGAGTTCATGAACACTTGGCCGCCCTGAACCGCAAACGGCACTGATATCGCGCCGCCGGCAATCGTGTTGACGATGGCGAACCGGTCGGCACTGACTAGGAACTGACTTTGGAGACCGGCACCCGTGTTTTCGATGCCGAGGCCGATACCGGCCGCGACGTACTTGCCGTCTTGCGTGACCTGCATCTTCACCGACCACATCGTCGAAAGCTTGCCGCTGGTATCCGCGTACGCAGTCGAGGTTTCCTGAATGGCGGCAGTGTTCTCGCCGACCTTCACGTTCACTTGGGTGATCGCCTGGGCCGTGGCTTCCTTGTCTGTTGCAACCGTGCGACGCAGATCCGTCACATTCGCTTCGTTCTCACCAACTTTGGAGTCAAGGGTGGTGAGCTTTTGTGCGCTGGCCAGGTTCTCGGAGGATCTGACTCGATCTTCGTTCGCAATGGCTGATGTACTTGCCCATTCCTTTAGTGCGCCATTCAAATCCCCCTGCCCGTCATCATCACGCGAAGACGCGCGCAGAGCGTTAAACGCAGTTGAGGTAGCCGTCACCTCTCCGTCGAGTTCAGTGATCTCGCTTGTATGCGTGGCCACCTGCTCGGCCAAGCCATTGGCCGTTTCCAATAAATCTCCAACATCCTCCCAGTAGAGAGGGTTAGGCGGTGGGGTGTTGACCGGCACCGGCTGCAGCGCTAGATAGATCTGGCCGTCATCGACGATCATCTGCCCTTTCAGATAAACCTGATCCGGCTCGTACCCTTTCAAGCCATCCAGCGCATCAATCTGATCCTGAAGGCCTGGGATCTTGTCGATCTCAGTTACCAGATCCTGCCGAAGTTCCGTTTTACTTATCTTTCCAGCCAGGGCTGCAAGGTATGCGGAAACGTCGTTTGACGTCTGCGCTGGAACGTAGAGGAACGAGCTTTTCCCGTAGGCGTTCGATGAGCGGATGAAGTAGTAGTAGTTGGTCCAGAACCCCAGCCCGTTGTGGGTGAAGGTCAGGCCTTGCCCCAGATATTCGGCATCTGCAGCCGTTGCCGTTGGTGAAGTGCTGAAGAAGTATTCGTAAGTCCCTCCGTTCAGACCGTTTTGCGAGTTGCTTGGGATCAGCACGATGTTGTCGATCGACGACTGCACTACGCAGCTTTCCGGAATGGGCGGACCGTTGATGCTGACGGTGATCGTCGCCTCGCCGGAACGTGCCATTGGCCCTACCGCAGCCACACTCATCGTGTAGTTGCCAGACGGCAGGCCGTTGATGGCGATCTCCGTCGAGGTGGCCGGAACGTTGTGCGACTGCACCGCGGTAGCGCCCTGCCGAACGATGACGATGTATTCCTTTACGATTCCCGTCGGCGGCAGCCACGACAGCACGCCCTGAGTTACCTCGGCGGTGGTGTCCTGCGTCCATGTGACCGCACTCGGCGTACCGAGACCGCCGGCCGGCAGATTGATGAATCCGATCGGGTTGTACGGCTGGCCCACCGCATCATCGAAGATCGCCGCCTCGTACTGTTTGACCTGGACTGTGCAGCCTTCGCTGTCGCCCATGGACCAGTCCGAAACGATGAACTCGCCCAGGATGTTCAGCGACGGCAAGTTGACCCGCACCACGCGCCCCGGCCGGCAGTTGTAGCCGGCAAAGTTCATCGGAATGCTGATCGCCCCGCCCGCGCGGCGCCGGCGCAACTCCATGTTCGCCAGGCGCTGGGCCTGATATGGATCGGTGACGTAGGAATAGGTCAGCGTTTCTGCCGCCTCGCCGCCGTCCTCAACGATCCATTCGGCAACACTGACCTCCGGGTAATCGGTTTCCGTCCACGACTGCGACGGGTCAATGAACGTGCCGCGGACGGTGTTGATTGCCGAATCGTTAGTCGGCTCGGTGCTGCCGGTCACTGTGCCGATCACCATGTCCTCGGTGATCTCGAAGTCATACGGGCCGTAGTACGCGCCCGCCTGAAGCATCCAGCGGCCACCGACACGGATCAGATGCCCGCCGCAGGCTGCTTCCAGCTTCTGGAGAACGCCCGTGCGTTGTTCATCCGCGCCGATCACGCACCCACTGCGATAGCGCTGGCTGGTCGAGCCGTCGGCATTGGTCAGAGCCTCGTCACACACGTTGGCCGCGCTGGCGAAGGTTTCGAACACGATCTCGTCGTCCGGCACACCGCAACGCGCGCGCAGGAACCAAAGCAGATGCAACGCGGTATTGGCGCTGTAGACGGCGGTACCGGTGCGAGGGTCGTAAACGTCATTGCGCCCGCGCACCACGAAACGGGTATCCGGGATGCCAGACGGGAATTTCTCTGCGCTGTACTGCAGCGAAACCCGAACGAACGAAAGGCCCCGCCCGATCTGGCTGTCCTTCCAGTCTGGGCAGTTGGCCTTCAGGAAGGCGTTCACCTGGGTCGGATTGACCACCAGCTCATAAGTCGCCTGCGCGCCGTAGCTGCCGATCTCTTCCTCGCCCAGATAGATGTTCTCAAGTGCGGTGATCGGGCCTTCGCACAACACGTACACCAGGTGCAGCCACTCGCCCTCCCCCTGTGCGCCGGCCTGCTCTTGCGCCCATACCAGCACGCCGCCGGTGGACACTCGGCCGAGGATGAAGCGAACCGGCGCCTTCGACGACCGAACGGTCTGCGCCGACGGCTCGTTGTCGCGCAGTGGCGACTTGGTGTTGAGCTTTTCCTGCTGTTCCGATGCATAGAAGGCCAGCGCAGCGCCGGCGACCGCGCCCCAAGGGCCGCCTTGGGCAAAGCCAACAACCGCACCAACCACAACAGAGGCAAGTTTTCTGACGCCGCCGCTCATTCAACCCTCCACGCGGCCAGTGGCTCGCATGCGACACGGGCTGCGCCGTCGTCGGTTGTTGCCCAATAATCGCCAGCCCAAAAAACAGCCATGCTTCGGCCACCGGGTGCCTCGTACATCACGACATCACCGCGCTGGATGAAAGCCAGCGGCACCCGAGCAAAATGGGCGTCCCATGCAGCTTCAAGGCTGCCGTGCTGCTTTTTCAGCTGCCGCTTGGCGCCGGTTTCCGTGGTGTATTTGCCGCGGTAGTTCTCGGCCGGATCGACGCCGCAAATCGCCGCCGTGCAGTCAGCAGCGAACAGGCAGCAGTCAAATTCGCCCCATGAAAAAGGCCGCTCTTGGGCGGCCTTGATCACGTCGTTCAGACGGGTTGTCCAGTCTCGGTAGCGCATGGCTAACTTCCATAGGTGAATGTCGGTGCGTCCTTCTTCGAGCCCCAGTAAATGGGCCACTCGGACATCTGGGCGATGGCGTAGAAGAACCGGTCGCCGTCGTGGCGCGCGCGGTGGTTTTCGTCGGTGAAGCGCTCGGTACCGGTGCGGCTCCACTCAGCCATCCGGTCAACCACGGGCACAGTGATGCTGTTGCCGTCCTGGCCGTTGCCGGCGAACGAGAATTTGGCTGCATCCATTCGGCCGGAAAACAAGATGTCCGCTGCGTAGTTGCCGGCCTCGTCGAACACCACGAAAAGAACCTTGGCCATCCGCCCGCGGCAGCCGCGCACGTTCGTCTCGGAGAGGATGTAGGCATCCAAACCGCTGAGCGTCAGCTCGACCGACATCGGCGAACCGGAGTTGTCGCTTTCCTGCGACTGGCTGACCTGGCCGAAATTGCCAACCCCCTGATAGGTAATGCCGTCGACCACCAGGTCGCCGGTACCGGTGTGCGCGAAGACCATGCCGTCGACGAAGTCGAGCTGAACGGCGTAGACCGGCATGAACCGGCCAGTGGCAATGATGTTCACCACGTTCTGGCTGAACGGGAATGCTGAGGGCATCAGAAGGCCTCCCTGAATTGATAACTGCCGTTCGCGACCACGGGGCGCACGGACATGGACCAGGTGTCAGAGGTCATCCGCATTTCCGAGTACGGGTTGAGGTACTCGACAACGGTGCCGGCCGTGAGCGTCTTGCGAATCCGCTTGTTGAGCAGCACAGTCACCCTGCCCTGCGCATTTGCTGATGCAGGATCAGTGACTTCGAACATCTCGCCGGCGATGGTGATGTAGTCGCCTGAGCTGAAAGCGGGCGCGTTCGCCGTTGCGCCGCCGATGACCATCGATCGCGCCTGAGCGTTACCGGTGACCACCGTCAGTGCGCCGACACTGTTCGTCCTGCGCCGGGTGAACGCCGGAAGGTTGAAGGTGCCCATCATGCCGTCGAGTCTCCCAAGGAACGCCGACAGCTCGCGCTCCTGAGCCCTCGTCAATAGCCCGAAGGTCAGCGTGCACTGCCAGTAGGCGCCCGGGTAGCCGATGATTTGCTGGGCGTTCGAAAGTGTCGAAGTGAACGCCCTGCTGTTGTTGACGATGCCCCACGTCATTTCTGACGGGCGCAACGAAGCCGGCCACGTGAGAGCCATGCGGTACTCCTTAAAGGCTTATCGCCGCGCGATCAGCTGGCGGATGGTTCCGTTTTGTTTCAGGTCGCGCACGACCAGCTCGTAGCCCCCCTTCGCCCCCTGCATTGCAGCCTCCTTGACCATGTTGACGGTGGCGTCATCTGGAGTGCCTTGAAAGCTGAAGCTTTGCTGGATGACCGGGGCAGCGGGAGACGCCGAGGAGATCGGCACGACATTGGACTTCGTGGTTACGGCAGCCGATCCGACATAGCCGCCATCCGCGTACCCTTTCGAGTTCGCATTCATGCGCTCGAGGAACTCCCGCGCGCCTGGCTGGCTGACCACATCCTTGCGCACCACGAACTCACCGCCGTGTACCACGCCCTTCGGCTCGAACTTGCCGCCGTCGCCGGTGTAACCACCGTCGGAGAAGCCGTACTTCGAGCTGTAACCGGCCGCCGATGCTCCCAGGCTCGAAGATGTCGCCGCAGCAGATCCGGCAGCAAAACCGTTGCCAGCAGCAGATGCACCAGCACCCGCCAGCCCGCTGAACAGCGTACCGAAGATGCCCACCGCCGCCTGACGCACCTGGATGCGGATCAGGTCGGCGATGATGCCGTCCGCCAGATCCTTGAACGACAGCTTTCCGGTCTTCACGAACTGGATGATGCCGTCTTCCATGTTGCTGAAGGCGTTGGTGAATAGGTTGCGGGTTTGGCCGGCAACGTCGCGGGCCTGCTCGGAGTAGGTCTGAAACGCCGACGAAGCGCCGAGCGACCAGTCCGACTGGGCTTTGTCTACGTCCGAGTAATACTGCTGCTGCATCGCGAGGCGAGTTTGCAGCGCCGAACGCAGGGCTTCAGTCTCCTGGTTGTAAAGGTTGTCGCTGATCCTTCCTTCGTTGTGCTGCTGCTCCAGTGCGTCCAGTTGAGACTGGTACTGCTGCTGGATATTGAGCTGCTCCTGCAGGCGCTGCCGCTGCTGATCCCCCATTCCCATGCCGGCCAGATTGTTGTCCAGCCCGGTCTGGGCCTTCGCCAACTGGCTTGCGAGATTGGTCTGGAATGCGGCGAGTTTTTGGGTCTCGTCGGTCGCGATCTTGCGCAGCGCGTTTTCCTTTTCGAGCGCTGCGTTCTTCTTAAGTTGAGCGGTGATCAGCTCCTGGTTGGCCAACAACGACTTTTGATCAGCCGTCAGGGTCTGCTTGCCCTTGATGTCAGCGAGCTCCTGCTCCCACTTCACAAGGGCCTGGCCGGCGGCGCCGAGCTTGTCGACCTCACCTTTCTGCACCCCAATCAGCGAGTTCTGCTGTTGCAGCACGGCATATTGCTGGCGGGCTTGGTCGAGCGCCTTCATGCCGGCGTCTTCGGTATAAGCCTTCGGCTTTTTCTCCTCGGACTCCTTGTAGATGGAGTTCTCGCGAATCGCTTTTAGTGCTGCGGCCTCCTGCTCAGCGGTGATGGTATAGCCTGCTGTGCGAGCGGCGTTGATGCGTTTTTCCTCATCCTCAAGCGCCTTGTTCATTTTCTGGCGTTTGGTGAAGTTCTGCTCAAGGCTCTTTTCAAAAGCCTCGTAAGCCACTTGCCCATCACGCTGAACCTGGGCTGCACGGGCGGCATCGTCAGCAGCCTTCTGCTCAGCCTTCGACTTCTTGTCGTAGGCATCGAGCTCGGCCTGCAGCGACGCGATCCGCTCTCTGGTGTTGTCGTCCTCATACCCAGTATCAAGGGTAGATTTCAGGTAATTGATCTTCTGCTGAATCGCCTTTACGTCCGGACCGCTGTTCGACTCGCGCCCGATACCGAGGATTGCATCCCAGCCACTCTTCGCGGCGCCAGCAAGATCGTTCCATGCCTTTTCGAGCGAGCCCAAGTTTGACTTCATAGTTGCGGCTCGCTCACCCAAAGCCTTGGCGTAAGCTTCCTGAGCGATCGCTGCAGCGGCCTCCTTCTCGCCCATCTCCTGCGCCGCTCGGACCTGCTCATATACCGAAGCGGTCAAGAAGTTGTACTTGTTGTTGAGTTCAGCGACCGCCTTCACCGGGTCGTCCGCCAGCCGCACAAACTCTGCGATGGTTTCTGATACTGCCTTCCCGGTCGCCTTCTCGTAGGCGATGGCGGACGTTGCGATTTGCTCGAAGCTGGAACTGGCGATCTTCCCTGTACCGGCGAGCTGCGCAAGCGCTGCGGCAGCATCTGCCGTGGTGCCAACAGTGCCACTGATACGCTTGGCCATTTCAGAAAGTGCGAGTGTCGTGGTGCCGGCAGCATTACCGGTTGTTACGAGGGAAAGACGGTAGGCATCCTGTTCTTTCGAGCCTTGGTAGTAGGCCAGACCGAGCACGCCTACCGCTGCCGCAGCCACAGTGAAAGGATTGACCAGGCCGAGGACATAGCCGCCCAGCGCTTTTGCTGCCGGCCCAACACCTCCAAACATATCTTTAAGCTGCCCACCTTGCTGTAGGAAAACGGTGAGTGGCGCCTGACCGCCCTGCAGCGATACGGCGATATCAGTGAACTGCGCAGGGACTCCCCGCAATGCGGCAGCTGTTGCCTTCGCCGTCATGCCGGTTTTGCCAAGGTCAGAGTTGAATCGCCCGAGATCTGCTCGCGTGGTATTGATCTTCGTTTGATATTCGGAAAAGGTATCCGCGTCGATCAAGCCAAGCTTCCGGTTTTTGGCCAGTTCCTTCTCCTGCTTGTCCAGTTCGCCCAGCTTTCGGGTGACAGGATCAATACTGCCCAGCAGCTCTTCCAACTGCTCTTTCTGCGTTTTTACTTTCCTGCCCGTTGTTTCCGAGGACTGACCAACGCTGTCGATTCCGTCGGCCAACTTGTCCATCACTGGCTTGGCACGAAGACCTACCCCCTCGAGCGCCTCAAGTGCCTTTCGAGTGTCGGCAGCCTTTTGCTCGGCGTCCCGACTATCGATTTCCAGAACGAGGCGGGATGTCTGAGCCATTGTCTTTCTCCAGGCGCAAAAAACCCGCCGGAGCGGGTTATTCATTGGGTGCTGATTCAGCTGTTCGCGTTGAGACAGACTCGATACGCCTCATTGCGAAATTCTTTTACTGCTTCTTCCTTCATGGTGTCTGTGATCATGACTTGCTTTTCGTAAGCCTTGAGAACGACCCCTCTGGCGAATTTGCTGCCATCACCAATTTTGTCGAGCGAGTCCTCGAGCAGCTCACCTTTTTGACGAGCAGTCATTGCCTCACCGGCCAAGGCAGAAATTTTCTTGCAAGAGCTTTCGGCAGCCTGCGCCGACATTGAAAAAAGCGCAGTTACAGCAATGAGTGCGGCGAATATCGTTCTCATAAGTCCTCGCTATTTCGCGTACTTGTACGGCTCGGGTGCAGTAAGAAGCGGCTCTGCTTTATCCCACATGCCGCGGTACCCGCGAACCGAATACGAGTAGCCTGGTTTCAGATCAAGCAATAGCCCGCGCAGATCACCGCCGGCGCATGCGGCATTGTTCTTGATACTCAGCTGCACAGGGCCAGGCTTGTGGTAAAGCTTCACCGATTTTCCGCTACTTGTTTCAGCAGCAAGCCTTTCGTTCAAGAACACCTGCATGCCGGCACCTAAGCAGCTCAAAGCACCAGCGTCTTGCGTGAAAACAATACGCGCATCATCTGCTGCGCTTGGCTTACCGAAAGCGAAAACATCCTCTGCTGGGACCTGAGAGGCCTTTTCTGGCGCGACTCTAGTTGTTTCGCAGCCCGCCAGCAGTAGGAATGCAACACCAAATGCTATTTGTCTTTTCAAAGACACCCCCTCCCTGTTTGAAGGAGGAATCTAGCACCAACGGGAGGGCCTCGACAAAATCACTCTTCGTCACCAGCTAAACACACCGCATCCAGAGCAAACATCACATCGTCAATCTCATCGCGCGGCAGCGGCGACGGATGCGATTCCAGCCAGTCGGAAATCTCCCGTGCCGACAGCGGCAGTGGGAAGGCGCTAGCCATGCCGGCGATGTACCGGCGGCCTCGGCACACATTCCGGTAGAGGTTCAGCAGGTAAGCGGTGATCGGGTCGTTCTCAGGCTCGTCAGGCACGGCCAGCTTCAGGCGCGCGTAGACCGCGCGGCGCTTTTCGCTTTCCCCGCCCCACTCTTGCTCCCACTCGAAGCGGCAGACGGCTTTCCCACCGACTCAGCTCGCTCTTCAGCGGCGTCATTGGCTGCAGCTGCACCCTCGCGCAGGACGAAGACGAAGAACTCGATATTGGTTTCCAGCAGCTCGGCGGCGATCGACGGACTGTACTTGATCGGGTTGCCCTCGGCGTCGAGTACGCCATCCCAGCCCTTCACGATGAAGCTCCCCAGCAGCATCGAGTGGTTCTGGTGCTCGGTCTTCTCGCCGGCGACCACGCCCACCTGCCCCTCTTCAAACCGCGCATCGTTGCGCTGAATGCGACGGCGCATGCGCTCCAGCGCGACCTGATACTCAGGGTTGTCGATGCCGGCCAGCAGCACCTTGGTGTCCTTGTCGAAGTTCACCCAGCGCTCGCCGGTGACTGCCGCCTTCTTTTTTCCCAGTTGCAGAGCCATGGTAATTCCTCAACGCCGCGCCAATAAAAGGGCCGCCCCGGCCGGCGTGAATGCCGGGGCAGCCAAAGGTCGAGCAGGTTTATGCAGTGACGGTGATCGCCGCCGTGCTGGTTTTGGTGACGTCCGACACGCTGGTGGCGGTAATCGTCGCGGAGCCAGCGGAGACGCCGGTGACCAGGCCAGAAGGGCTGACGGTGGCAACGCTCGGCGCCGAACTGGACCAAGTGACGTTTTGTGCGGCTTCGGCCGGCAATGCCGACGCAGTGAGCTGACGAGTCGCGGCTACCGCGATGGAGGCGGTCGTAGGCGCCACCGAGACGCTGGTCACAGGCACGAACGGAACGCGGGTGATGGTCGGGCTGACCTTCGCCACGGTGTAGTTCAGCGTCACCTCGATCAGGTCGCGCTTGCCACCATTCGGAAGTTCGCCGTCCACTTCCACCGCAGGGAAGTTGAAGGTGTACTTGTTGCCAAGGCTGTCGGTGATCGGGAAGACGACGCCGATCGGCGCACGGGTGAAGGTGTTCTTCCAGATCTCCCACGCCCGCTTCGACCAGGCGAGTGTGATGCTGCCGGTGATCGCTGCTTCGGTCGCAATGTGCGCACCCGGGCCGAGACTGTCAGAGCCGAGGCAGCGCTGCGTTTGCAGGCTGTTGTCGAGGTTGACGGTCATGGCCGAGACGCAGGCCACGCCTTCCAGCGACTGGCCGTTCACCAGGATCGTGCCGACGTTGTTGTTCGACAGGAACGGGGTGGTGGTCGGTGCGTTCGGCGAAACGACGATCGAGGTTTCGCTATCGGCGTAGTCCAGGCACGCCATGTTGAAGGTGGCAGTGATCTTGCCGTCTGACGGAATGTCGAGCGCGAAGGTCGAGACGTGCGCGCCCTTGAACACACCGTAGACGCCGACGTCGTCGTAGCCTTTGGCGATGCTGAAGGTATGGCGGGTGTCACCGACGCTCAGCACATTACCGGTCCAGTTGCCGTAGAACGCGGCCTCCAGCAGTTGATCGAACGAGCCAAACGAGAATTCAGCCGTCAGGTCGCCGCCGATATCGATGCTGGTGGCCACCGAGCCTTGGCTCAGGCGAGTGTCGGTGATCTCGTCACTGACTTGAGTGTTGACGGTCGGAGTCAGCGCGTTGCCGGTCAGGCGCAGCGTGTCCCAGGTGCCGGTCGGGGTAACGCCGGGCGTCACCTCGGCAATAATGTGGCTTACAACTTTTGCGCCCGAACTCATCGGAGCCTCCTTAGATCAATTGATCCGGGGAGGCGTGATGAGCAGAGAGGCCTTTCGGCGGGTCTGATCAGCGTGCCCGGTGAATTTGGGTAAATTTATGCTGGATCGAATGTGCGGATAATTGTCGGAACTGGGTCGCCGAGCGCCCATATGGCTTGCTCGCCATCCTCAAGCTCTGGCTCTTCCCGTGGGAGGATGTAGCCGAACCCAGATCGATCGCTGGTCTGCTCATGCTCGATGTAGTGCTTGCGCTCTACCAGCTTTCCATCAATTCTGACCTGCATCACCCTTCTCCTTTGCTGCAAGCCAGCGCTCCCATGCGGCAAGCGCTCCTTTCGCAGCACGGATAAGGCTGCGGTGAAGTTCTTTCGTTACTTCGCTCATGTCGTTCTCTCAACCGGCGCGAAACCGGATGTTGACGTTGATTTGGTAGAAGCCCTCGAACTCTCCGGCGACCACTTGGCTGGCTTCCATGCACTCAAGGTCGCCGGACTGCCAGTAGGCGAAGTGCGCTTCGAGCGCGTCGGCCAGCTCGTTGATGGCCTTGGTGCCGGTGCGTTCGCGGGCGAAGCACTGGATGCTGATCTGCCCGGGCTTGCGGGTGTGCGGACGGTCGGCCATGCCAGCCATGAAGGCCGAGGCGTACTGGATATTCAGCCGGCACCAGATGCCGGTCGCCGGCGGCGTGAACACTTCCGGCTGGTTCGGGTAATCGATCCGCGCCTGGTCAATGCCGGTGAAGGCAACCATGCGCGCGGTGATGAGCGCCCTGATTTGCTCGAAGGTCATGTGTAGGCCTCGGATACGCCGATGAACGCGAGGTCATAGACCCCGCCGGGCGCCTGCGTGGAATGCCCCAGCTCCAGCATCTCGCCGTAGGGACTGTTGGTCTGGATATAGATCACGGGAAACTTGCCCGAGGCCTTGATGAGCATGCTGCCCTTGCTGATCGTCTCGCGGCCAGACGGGTCGATGTTGTCGGTCACGGTCATGTCCGGAGCGCCGATCGACACCAGGTGGCTGCCTCGGAACGTGCCACCGATGTACCCCTTCCCTGCAGCCTGCGCTTTGACGAAATAGTTCTCTTCGCGCTCGCGCTTGGTCAGCTTCTTGAAGGCCTTGCCACCTGTGCGCGCAGCGTTGCGTGCGTCTACGTTCGCGTCATAGGCATCAGCCAGCGCTACGTTCTTCGTGTGCAACGCCACGTTGGCCTGCCATAGGTCAGGGTTGCCGACCGGCGAACGGTTCACCACCTCCGTGAGCATGGCGGTCGCGATCACGCGCGCCATCTGAGTGATGTCCTCGCCTGCCTGGTCGGCGAACTCCGTGAGGCTATGGCTCCAGCCCGCTTTGTTGGCCATCAGACTTTCCTCAGCTGGATCTCGTAATGGGCACCGGCCGGGTCGGTCTGAACGTTGATCACGTCGAAATCGTTGATCTTGTGGCCAATGTCCGGAACCCCGCCGATTGTTTCATTGGTCAGCGCGATCAGCAGCTGGTCGGTGGCGCGGATGTTCACACCGTCGACCTGGGCGATCTTGAAGGCGTCGAATACGCCCCGACCGGTGTAGGCGATGACAACAGGGTCGCCCGCCACCTCGTTGACCGGATCCCACGTTCCCGGCAGCGTCACGCCGCCACTGAATGGCTGCACGGCGTCCGCAAGATCAGTGTCGAAGGCCTCGGCCAGATCTGCCTGGATCTCTTCACGTAGGCCCATGGGTCACCTGTACACGTTGAAGCTGAAGCCACTGGCGCGCCAAGGCGCGAGAAGCCCCAGCGCGAACTGAACGCCATCGGGGAGCGCGGTGGATTTGCTGGTGTCGATTGAGGCAAACGTCTTGCTGGTGGTCACCGAACCGGCCTTCACGGTCTTGGCCTCCAGCGATCCCTCGGTCTGCTGCTGGTACAGCTTGCCCTCAGAGGCGACAACAGCCAGCTCGGCGCCGGCCTGCTTCACCTCTTCGGGAATGGCGTCCATGTCGATGCCGACCAGGTTGAGCGAGGTCAAATAGGCATTCGCCTGCAGCACGGCGCGAGCTTTCTTGTCGTCTGGCGCCCATGAAGGCCCGAGCTCGGCGTCAACGTCCGCCACGGTGATGTAGGTAGCCATCAGGCCTCCGCTTGAATGAGTGGGGCCGAAGCCCCAGTTGTTACTGGTTGGCCTTCAACAACGCGAGCAGCTCAGGCTTCGAGTCGTTGACCTTGTAGGTCACGCCCTTGGCGTCGAGCTGTTCCTTGATCTGCACGACCGTCAGCTCGTCGAGCGGATCGGTCGCATTGGCCAAGCGATTTTTCTCTGCCTGCGCCAGCAAGTCATCGACCTGTTTCTGCAGCTCCTCCGACTTACTCACAGCGGAATCGCGATCGCTTGCCAAGCGCTGCATGCCCGACTGAATGCCGGCCAGGGCTTCATACAGGTGCATCGCTGGGCCTTCGCCTTCAACAGGGTTCAGCACGCCAGCTTCAAGGCCAGCGGCCAGTTTCCCTACTTCTTTCAGCTGAGAGGACAGGCCGACATTCTCAGCTTTGAGCTTTGCGTATTGAGCCTGCAATTCGCCGCCGCCGTTGAACTCACCGCCGCTCTCGGTCGTGCCGTGACCGAGCAAATCAGATTCTGGCACATCGTCCGACTTCAGCCGGACCTGACCATTTTCGTCCTGCTCCAATCCGGCGAACCGGGTTTTCTTTACGTTGTTATCGGTCATTACGGTGTCTCCAGTGCTTTTACTCGGGCTGCCAGCGCGCTGAGAGCGGCCTGAAGGTCGCCGGCAGCGATGCCGTTCGTTGCATCGGCGGCGACTTGAACCGTCGCTGCGGACGGCTTTGCGGTCCGCAGAGATCGGGGCAAGCCCTTACCAGTTTTTTGGTTAGCCATCGGCATTTACTCCTGAATGGGGCGGCGAGCCGCCCCTATGGATTAAGGCGCCGGAACACCGGTGACCAAGAACGCGATCGGGATGTGCTTACGCTCCATCACACGGTTCCAGTTCGTCGCCAGCGCCAGATCCTGCCACGAGGCAGAGCGTGGCGTGGTTTCGGTGCCGTTGCCGGTAATGGTCGCAGACAGGAAGCTGTAGCCCAGTGGGTGCAGGAGCCAGGTCTTGCGGCTCCACAGGACTTCCACGCCGCCGCCGTTACCGCGAGATTCCTGGCGCTCGTAGGCTGTCGGGTGCTCTGGATTGCCTTCGCCGTAACCGATCGCGCCTTGGCCAAAGATCACGTTGATGAACTTGCGCGAGCTGCCGGTGCCGATGACGGTCATCTGATCGTCGATCACAAGGCGGTAACCTTGATAGGTCGCGATCTGAGTGTTGTTGTCAGCGTCGCGGATGAAGTCGATCAACTGCTTCTTGCGCATGTCGCCATACACGAAGCTGTGCATCGCCATCACGCCGAGAACCTGACCGCTGTCGCTCATCAGCGCGTCACCCATGGTCTGGGTTGCGTCGATGAATGCACCAGCATCGAAGCCGCCAGATGCGGACACGTCGATCACCATGTCATTCTGAGTGTGCGATGCGTCGGTCGCACCGATGTTGTCGTTGTAGATGCCCAGCGAAGTCGCCAGCAGGCGGCGCTGAGCCTGGCGCTGCCAGAAGTTATCCAGGCGCGCCGCAACGGATTGCAACGGGTTCTTGCTGGTCAGCTCGACGGTCAGGTCAGCTTGTCCGAAGCCTTCGTTGAGGTACGCAACACGAGCCATCATGTCGCCGGTTTCAATGTTGCGTGGCTCTGCAACGTCGGCGTAGACATCGTTCGAGTAGTTCGGCTCTACCGAGGCATCGATCGCCTTCCAGTAGGGAATGTTCGCGATGTTCGACGGGCCGCGGGCGATCTCGGACGCGTAAGGGGTCGGAGTCAGAATGCCGGACTGGAAGAACGCGGTTTTTTCTACCGGGTCCTGAGTCAGGTACGAAGTCAGCACCGGGATATTACCGGTGATGATGTTGCCGATGGTGGTGATTGGCATGGGGCCTTATTCCTTTGATTTTGCCTGTTGAACCATTTGGTTAAACAAGGTCGGATTTTCGTTGGAGAGCTGGATGCGCTCGGCATCGCTCATTTCGTGCAACTGCTTGGTGGCCCCGCCACCACTACCCCCGGTAGCCCCGCCACCGTTCGCTTTCGTTCCGCGCACCAGTGATGCGTAGCGCGGCGCTTGCTGGAATTCTTTCGCCAGATCCTCAAGGCTGGCGATGGTCAGGTTGCCGGCGGCATCCGTGACCTTGACCTGCCCGTCAACGATCTTCAGGCGGCGCTGGACGAACTCGGCCAGGATCTCGGCGTTCTCGCCGTCGGCGATGCTGCTGGAAACCTTCGAGGCTGCCGACGTCAGGTCGCGGCGCTCGATGCTGGCGGTCAGCTCGGCCAAGCGCGTACGCTCGGCGGACAGGGCCTGCTCGCTGCTGGCATACAGCTGCTCGAAGTCGCCCCGAGCCTTGGCGGCGTCCAGTTCCTTCTGGGCGAGCTTTTCGTCCGCCTCGCGCTTCAGGCGCTTGGCTTCCTTGGCCTCGTCCAGCAGCGTCTGGTTCTGGCGCTTCAGGCCTTCCAGATCCTCGCCGCCGGTGGGCAAGCCCTCAACGGTCAGGACGAAGTCATCGCCCATCGCCTTGTAGAGCGCCTGCATGGCTGCATTGAGCGCTTCGTATTCCGCCTTGCTGATCTTGTACTTCATGTCATCCCCCGGATGATTTGCCGTTGGCTCAGCCGCAGGCATAAAAAAACCGGCTCAAGGCCGGTCGTTTGTGTGGTTCGTTGTCAGAGTCCCGCTCGCTCGAAGGCCAGCGGCTCAAGGTCTTTCAGTTGCTTGAGGGTCAGCGTCTTGCCGTTGTCATCCACGAACTTCTCCAGTGTCAGTTCGCCCTTTGTGAACAGTGCGTACCGGTTCGGGCCTAGGATGTCGCGCTGGAAGGCAGCAGGCTGACGCGAGAGCCACTCCTGATAACTTGTCTTGCTGGATATCAGCGCGACGCCATCAGGGCCGATTGAGGGCCTGGTAGAACCCGGGATCTCGCGGGCAAACTCATCTTTCAGAACCGGCAGCGCGCCCGATCTGCAATTCCAGTGGCCGGGCGGCTTGGGGTCGTCCCATCCGTAGATGTGCTGATCCCTCGCCTGACACATGGCGCTGGTCTTGCTGTCGAGCGTGGAAATCCAGCGCCAGCCCTGCAGGATGTCGTCGTTAGCCTTGAGCGTCTCCATGCGCGCCGTGCTGGCGACATGGTTGGTCATGGTGCGAACGAGCGACGAGGCCTGATCCTGATGCAACTGGTGGATGCTGGTCAGGCGCCGACCGATCTGCTGGCTGGTCTCGCCCAGGCTGGAACCGATCTGAATCTCGCCGATGATCTCGGCTGCCTTCTTGGTACCGAACTGGTCGAGCGCACCGCTGATGCTGATGCGCTGGGCGCCCTTGCGAGCCTCCAGCAACATCGGGTCAGCCAGTGCAGCGGCGCTCACCATCTCAGCCGAAGGCACATTGAACTGCACAACGGCCTTGATGACCTTGCCCAGCATCTTGCCGTTGAACTCGGCCTCGTAGACCGCGAACTCGCCAAGGTCGAGCTGCGCCCTGCCCTTCATATCGTCGTAGATGCCCCGCAGATCGCCTTGGAGCGTTTCTATCTGCGAGGTGTACCGACGCGTGCCGTAGGCGCTGAGGCCTGCCGAAACGCGAGCCTTTGCCGTGTTGATGGCCTTGCTGATGAATGACGCCACCCGCTTCAGGTTGCCACCGGCGTATCGCTGGACGTAGACCTGGTGCCGAGTGGTGGCATCCGTCAGATAGCCCTCGCTACTCATCATTCACCCCGGGTGGCTGGTTGGCTGGTGGCGAATCTGGTTCGCTGCCCACCACAGGCGCTTCTTCCTCTCGATCCGCGTCGATGTCCTCATCTGCGCGGTCAGACTCCAGCACCCCAGCCTGGCGCAGGTTGGTGCGTAGGTCCTTCTTGGCTATGATGCCCTGCTGCCAGAGCTGCATCTGAGCGAGGATCGCTTGCGCGTCCATGGCCTCGTCGAAGAACTCCTGGTTGAGCCAGAAGACTGTGCCAGCTTCGTCGACCGCCTCCATCATGAACCGCTGCGCGTCGAACAGAGACAGCCGCACCGCCTCGGAGACGTTGCCAGCGATCGTGCCCAGCACCGAGTTATCCGAGCTGTAGCGGATGCGAACAGCCTCTGCTGTCTCGGCGCCACCTCCCTGCTGGACGATGCGCGCGCCGATCATCAGCATCTGATCTTCCTTGTCCTTCATCAGCTCGCGGGCCAGCTGCGTTTCCTTGGCCTGCAGCATGACGGCAGAGCCTTGCTTGCCGAGGTTGTGCCCACGACGCGAACCAATGTGCATCCCGTTCGGGTTCAGCTTGATGAATTCGTCGGGCTGAATGTCCGTGGTAATGAACAGCGTCGGCTGCGAACTAATGAAGCCTGCCTCTTCCACCGTGGCGCTGTTGCCGTAGTGAAGGATGTTCACCTCGGCTAAGTCTTCCAGCGGTGCCTTGTCGATGCTGGCGTCATTGTTCTGGGAGCCGAAAAAGTGGAACGGGATGTGATCGAAGGCCTTGCCCGTCTTGTCGGTCGGGTTCGTTTCGACTCCGTCCGGCGCATCTTCCGAGTAAACGCGCTGCACGTACTTCCCGTCGATCAGCATCAGCGCGCGGTATTGATCCTTGGCAGTGAACTCGAACCCGTCATCCGTAGCTTCGTTGATCTTTTCGTGCAGCACCACCAGCGTCAGCCGGCGCACGCCGTCGATCACGTCTTCCCGCCAATTGACGATGCTCTCGGCCGGGTAAAAGTGGACGTAGGCACGCGCTTTCGCCGCCTGCGCGACAGTGAGCGAAGTCTGTCCCTCTGGCAGTTCGACCTTCGGGAAGTCAGTCAGTAGACCGCCGCGGCCGGTGTCGAGGCACTCGCCAGTAGCTTCCTTGCACAACTGCTCAAGGCTTGAGCCGTCACCGCTGACGTTCTCCAGCAGGTACTCGACTGCCGAGGGCAGCTTGATCTCTGCCGTCTTGCGGAACACCGCGCCAAGCAGCCCGGTGCGCGTGCGGCCGGTGACGTTGAGGAACATTGCCCGCTTCTTGAGTTGCTGATACCGCGCGACGTTCTCGGGCGACTGATTCAGCGGGTCAGGCATGGGCAGATATTCGTCGTACTTGCGAACCTCTCGCGGCCCGGCTACGCAACGCTTGACCAGCTGCCAGCCGGGCAAGGCATCGCTGTACTCCTGCCTGATGGCGCTGTAGTTGGGCATATTGGCCTCAGAAAGTGAAGGTGACAGGAATGTGGGTCATCGGCTTGATGATCGGGTAGTCGTGGTGGATGAAGTAACCGCCGGCATCGTTCGCGTGGTCGACGCCTGACTTCTTGTCGGGCTCGCCATTCGGCGCCCATACCTGCTGCTCCAAGCCGTCCGCATATGTTGGGCAACGCAGCGGGTTGACCAAGTAGCGCCGCTCGCCATTGGCGTTGCAGAACATCGCGTTCATGGCGTTGATGCGGTCTTTCACCGGTGGGTTCGCATCTGGTGCGATGACGCTGAATCCCGCTTGGCGCAGGATGGCGATATCTGTCTCGCTGGCATTCACCGACTTTCGAGAGCCACCCGAGGCATCCGGATAGATCCGGATCTCGCACGTTTTCTCGTAGTCCTTGCCGTTGTAGCGCCAGTAGCGCTCCTTGATGCGCCGGATCATGTCCGGGGTGTCGAAGCCGTCGATCAGTTCGTCGACTGCCCGAGGCTTCCCGTCTGCGCGCTTGACGTGTGTGATCGCCGCCATCTTGCCGACGTTGAAGTCCATGCCGATGAAGAGTGGCTCGCCGGGCTCAACCGCGTCGAAACAGCCATTCAGATTTCTGTCGTACGCGTGATAGATCGATCCGGCATTCAGGTTGACGAACTGCCCGTTGAGGTAGGCCAGGATCAGCTGCGGCGGGTACGACTCCATCAAGGATGGGATGTAATCGGGTGGCAGGTTCAACTCGTTGTCGAACGTGCTGGCCTGTACCAGCCCATACATGCCTTGCAGCGAGGGCTTCTCGCGCAACTGCTTCACGAACTGCTGGTAGACGAACTTGAAGCCTTCCGGCGTCGTGGTCACGTCTACGCCGTTCTTGAGCCCGAGCTCGTTGTAACGCATCCGGGCAATGATCTTGCGCCAGGCGTGCTCGGCCTTGAGCGCAGGCAGAACATCGAGCTCGTCGACCAGGGCGTGCCCGATCTTGAAACCGACAATGGTCTGCGGCTTCTCCATCGAACGGCAGATGGTCGTGCTGCGATACTGGCCGCCGCTGTAGAACTCGACCTCCTTGTCGCTCTCCTTCGTCTTGACCTTCAGGCCCCAGTCGAATGCCACCTCTTCAATCGTCGGGAAGAAGATGTCGCGGATCTGCGGGTAGGTCGGCGCGAAGTATCCCGAGTTGATCCTCGGCCACTCCCAAACATGCTTGCAGATACCGGCGCAGCCTACCCACGTCTTGCCCGAGCCGAAACCGGCAACGAACCCGCGGAACTTGTTCTCCATCTGGAGGAAGCGCGCCTGCGGGACGTTAAGCGTCGGCATCAGGCTTCCTCGCATCCACCACGTCGACCTGCACTCGCGTGGGCGGTACGTTGTCGTGGGGGTTCTCGTTCTTGGTCTGGCGGTTGACGTAGATGTCGCCAACCTCTTTGGCCGCCTGCTCTAGTAGCTGAGCAGTGAGGGCCATGTTCTTCATGCTCTCGGCCTTCTCAGCCATCCGCCCCAATGCGCGAAGCCGATAAGCTCTATGGGCGATCGGGATGTCCGCAGTCTCGGCAGTGAATCGCTCTCGACAGGCATGGAACATGTCCGCCCAGCGCGGTGCCAGACCACGTCCTGCGTACTTCGTTGGGTCATGTCCCTCGCAGGTCTGGCGACTTACCTCTATGCCGAATTCTTTCTTGACGGCCTCCACCACCTGAGAAGGTGTATCGAAGCAGGCCAGAGCCTGAACAATGAAGGCTTTGACCTCGCTTCGTAGTGCTGCCATATGAATTTCATCCGTCAGGACCTGTCAGGAATCAGGCCGACTTGAGCAGACAGGTTCCGCAGGCTCTCGAAATGTTCAATTTCCCCACCTCAGCAGGATTGTTTGCAGCGTCCACCAGCTCTTGAACTTGAGGGCTCGCCCCATAGCGACGCACCACACCGACGAACTCTTCAACGTCGTGTCCGCGCATCTCAAGCTTGGGCAATCCTTCCTGGGTGAACTTGGGTGCGCCGTACTGATCGGTCGTTTGGGCTATGTGATACAGCTCGTGCTCCACCAGGGCACAGAAGTCAGCATCGGAACAGTCAGCGCAGTAATCGGCTGCCAGGGTGATGATGTAGGCCGGCACGTCACCGAACCAATCACGCATTTGCTGCTCCATACGCGCCTTCTGCCAACCACCAGCGCGGAACGCGACCTGCTCGGCCTGGCCCACCACCGTGCGTCCCTTCTTCGTAAACGCAGAAGACGCCCACATCACACGAATGTCCGCATCGATCAGATGGGCGTGCTCTTCGTTGTGGATGCTTCCGGTGTCGGCAAGGATCTCGGCTTGGAGCCACTCCCACACCTCAGGCGCAGGGATCAGGCGGATACCGAAGCTGGACAGGTCTGACAACTCAAGCAGTGACGCTGGAGGGTATGGCCGATCCATGAGTCACCTTGAGCTTGAAATGATGGCTGGATGCCGGTATTGGTGCTGTTCCAACACTCACGGAGCAGAGATATGAAGTTCAAAGTGAAGGCGTACTACAACCATCAGAAGCACCGCGCCCTGGCCATCCCTATCGATAAGACACTGGACGACCTTTCGGATGACACCAGGCGCTGGATCGGACCGGAAGTCACAGAAGACACCAAGGAACTGGACACATCAGAACGGTTGATTGGCTTCGACCCTCAAACTGTCTGGGACGACTTCCAAACAAAGGGCTATTCGGTATTTGAAATCACTGCAACAGTGACGATCGCCAGCAAGTAAATGACGTGTCGCGACACAATTTGCTGATTAGCGAAACGTGTCGCGACTTACTGACTTACCCGATCCACCGCTTCGAGCGCCTTGTCCGCCGCCTGCGTGGCAGTGGTTGCAGCCTTCGAAGCCTTCTCGGCAGCAGTCCCAGTCTTCCGGGTCAATTCGTCCAGGCGCTGGTCCCGCTCATTCATGGCGGTGGCGTATGCGCTGCGGATCTCCTCGACCTGCTTCGCCTGCTTCTCGGCAAGCGACCAGTAGCAGGCCTGATATCCCAGCACCGTGCCGCCGGCGACCAGCACAATGGCGATCGCCCAAACTTCTGCCCGGCGCCACCAGCGGCGAGCAATGAATTCCATCGCGCATCTGTCCATCACACAGCACCTCCGAGCTTGTTCCGCAGGCGGGTGATCTCGTCGCTCTGCAGGGTCACTCGCTCCGTGAGCTGGGCGACCTGACTGGTCAGCGCTTCAATCTTCCCTTCCATGCGGCCAACCGAAGCGGCCAGGTCGTTGCGCTCTTTGGCGAACTGATCGGCACGGGCCTCCGCTTCCTTCCGGGCAGTGCGCTCCGAATCGAGCAGTTCATTGAGGCGGCGGACGGTGCCGATATCGGCGTTGTCCATCGCCCGGTCAGCGGCATCCTTCGAGAGGAATTTCCGCAACCACAGCAGCCCGCCGAGTATCACCGTGGCACTACCGCCCAGCCAGGTAGCTGTGCCTGGGCCGAGGTCAGTAGGATCCATCGTCGCTCCATGAATAATTGGCCCCGCTGCACTCCCAGCTCGGAGCAATGGGTGTGGGGAGCCGAAAACGAAAAAGGCCCCTGCAAGTGCAGAGGCCCTGAATAGGTGCGCTCGTCTTTCCGAGCTGTCTGCCAAAGCCCATCACAGCGTCGACGCCCCATTGCATCGATCTCGCTGATCCAGTCTCGCGCCACCCCGAAAGCAAGTTTGAGGTCAGGGTGCGCGGGCTGCCGGCGTTGATTCCGTACGTCGCACTATCCGGCTATCGACGTCCAGCCCTTCCCGAGGGCTGTCCTGGCTACAGGTAAATTCGAGGCAATAAAAAACCCGGCGCGGTGGCCGGGTTTCGTTTGTCACTCCTCGATACGCGCAGGAATGACAGGATGGGATTAATTTCGCTCATCCGCTCACTGATGTCAACAGGCAATCACGCAGCCTGTTCAATCAGCAAACCTTCCGCCTCCAGAATGTCGGCAGCGTGCGCCAGAGCCTCGTCGACCAAGACGTCAGCAGCCTTGCCGATATCCTGCCGCCACCGGCGTCGAGTCGACTCCGGGGTGCCATCGTTGTCCCAGGTGTTCATGTCGTAGAAGCTGTCCTTCAGCACGATCATGTCGGCCGATCGGGATTCGTCTTTCTTCGCCTTGGCCTGGCCTGCCGCCAGAGCCGCCTTCACCACTGCTTCGCGACGCCACTCCGGTGCATCGAGCGGGATCTCGACGGATACGGACGTGGCCACCTTCGGCCGCGCCCCCTTCAGCTGCGGGATAGCCCAGGCAGTGGTCGCCTTGAACAGGAACAGCTTCGGGGCCGGGGTGTTGATGAGGGTCTGCAACGCCGAGATCGCTTGCACCTTGCGTCCCTTGTGGGTGCTGTACTTCGCCACAAGCGCGTCCCAGTGCTTTTTCTCTAGCGCACTATGCAGCCGGGCAGACACCCAGCAGTCCACTTGCGTGCGGTCGATTGTGTCGGCGCCACGGGAACGGACCAGTGTCGCCATATCGCCGCCCTCCTCCTCGTCGGCAGAGTTGTACAGCTTCTGCCATGCCTGTTTGCTGGTGTTGTCGATGGCCTCAGCCGCGAGGGCGGAGACAACTGCGTTCAGAACGCCTGGATAGATCATGCTACAGCCCTCTTCAGTTCGCGGGTCTTGGCTCGGTATTCGGCCTTGATGGTTTTGATTTCTTCGACGGTGTACTTGCGGGGCTGATGAGGCCCTTCAAGCCACTCGACTTTTTCCGCGCCGATCAGCTCCAGGAGCGAAAGCCGGTAATTCACCAGGTTCCCCGACAGGTGCGTATTGCACGGCGCGCATTGCTTCCAAACATTGAGCGGGTCAAATCGCAGCTCGGGGTTCGCTCCCACAGAGCGGTAGTGCCCAGCGTGGTATTGGCCTTCGTGGTAGCGGCCACAGCTCACGCATGGGCGATCGTCATCACGCAGCCGTATCCACTCATTGAACGCTGCTTGAGCTTCGCGCAGGTGGTCAGCCCTGGTCTTCAGTTTCTCTTTGCGGACCTTGATCTCACGGCGATCACGCTGGGCGATCGCCTTCTTTACCTTCTGTTCATTCCGGGGCGCGTCCTTCAGCGCGCAGGCTGGGCTGCACACGGCCTGCCCCAATCGCGCGGGGACGAATGAGGCCCTGCACGTTGGCACGCGGCATTTCTTGGCACGGGGCGGTTTTCGCTCGATCGTCATGCAGCCTCCTGGCTCAGCAGATCATCGAAGTAAACGCCCTGCGGTGCGAAGCGCGCGACAATCCGGTCGGTGTACGCCACGCCCTGAGCGCGATTGAACAGACTGGTCACCGGGAACCCGTCAGGGCCGAAGAGCTTGCACTCCCCCATCAGGGCGAGCTTCGCCTCGTATGGCAGGTGCCGCATCACCCGATACCACTCAGCCTGAAAACCGGCATCCTCGTTCAGAAGGATCTGCACGCCGATGTGCAACTTGCAGTAGCAGCGAGCGTCGGCCGCGTCGCCGATCTGTGTCATCTCGGAGATGCGTTTGTACATCGCGAACCAGAGACGGTTCTGGTCGAGCGTGCGGTCCTTTCCGGGGCGCAGCGACACAACGACGAACTTCTTGTCGCGGAACATGGCACTGAGCCGAGTTATAGCCTCGGAGAGCTTGGCCTGGCAGTTGACGCTGATCTTGTCAGTCATTGAACACCTCCATCCCTCTCAACAGGTGGCGGTCATGCCAGACGAGACCGTGCGCCTTGCAGCAGATCGCACGGCGCCGCACCTCACGATCCCCTTTGTTGCGGAAAACCTCCCAGGTCACGTACCACGACTCAAGCGTCGAAAGAGCAACTTGGGTAAGCCACAACCGTTTTTGCCCTGTCATAGCTGCACCGCCTTGCCCGCGGAGGCGGCGTCGATGAATTCGTGAAGCTTCGCTATTCCTTCGCGAGCACCAGGCCTGTAGGCGTCGTAGAGCTCATCGCGAATACGCCCGCCAGGACCGTTGGCGTCGAATGCATGCCCTCCGGCCCAGCGATCCATGCACGCACTCGCCTTGGCGCAGGTGGAACGCAGCGCCTCGTTCTCTTTGATCAGTCGATTGCGGACGGTGCAGGCTGTTGCATATGCCTCTTCGAATGCGGCAAGTCGTTCGTTCTCGGCCAGCAGTTCCAGCGCCACCTCCTCCACGGTCTTCTCCCCGAGGAATTCCTGCAGCGCCTCGGTGTTGCGCTTCCACTCAGCGCAATTGGCCTTCCAGGCGGCAACCTCGCTCCACAGCAGGGACTGGAGTTTCTGTTTGTCGATGCTCATGTCAAAAGCCCTCCTTGCCGCGCTGAGACTCCCACTCGAACGGGAGAACGATCACGCCGCCCTCACGCAAGCGATCCACGCAGCGATCACCGATGGCTTCCGGGAGCGCCTTGGCGCTTAAGTTTGAAACGATGATCGTCGGTCGCATCTCCTCGTAACGACCGTTGATGATTGCGAACAGGGTCGTCAGCTCGAAGTCGCTCGGCTTCTCCTTGCTCACGCCAATCTCGTCCAGGATGAGCAGCGAGGGACTGATCAGGCTCGACAGGATCTGACTTTCAGTCTGTTCGGTGGCGCGGTCGTACGAAGCACGGATCGACTGCAGCACGGCGCCGATGGTGCGGTACACCGCCGTGGCAGATGACTTGGCCATGATCTCGTTGGCGATCGCCACGGAAAGGTGCGTTTTTCCAGTGCCAGGCTTGCCAAGCAGTAACAGGCAGCGCCCCGTGGCAGCGATCTGCGGAAACTCGGCGGCATAGCGGCGGCACGTGTTGAGCGCCTTGCGCTGCTCCGTGGTGGTCGCGATGTATCCGTCGAGCGTCTTGCTGGCGAAACGCTTTGGGATCAGCGCGGCGCCGAGCTTCCGCTCCATGGCCATGCGCAGCTCCATCGCCTTGTTCGCCAGCTCAGCGGCCTCGGTCTTCTCGCGAGCGAGACGCCCGCACTCAGGGCAACCACTCTTCAGCTCCTTGCCCAACAGTGCAAATATCTTCTGGTCGTAGGCGCCATGGGTTTCGCACTCGGCCGGCTGGATCCGGGTTCCCGGCGGCAGTTCTTGGGTCGATTGGACTGGCTCAGAGCGCATAGCTGCCGTCCTCCCGCTGGATCAGGCCGGCCTGGTAGTCGCGTTCAGCGAAGCCGGTGTGACGGGATTGCGGGAACGGGTGCACGTTGCTGGCACGCTTCTCCGGGAAGATCCCGGTCCAGCCGTTGGAGATCGAAGTGGCGAGCACCTGATCCGGCGCGGCGTGACCCAGCAAAGCCTTGGCCTGCTGCTCGCAGCTCTTGGCAGTCAGTGGCTTGCGGATTTCCTTGCGGTGCTGGCACCAATCGGCCCAGGCCTTCTCGGACACGTTTTCAGGCTTTGCAGTGAGCGGATCGAACTTGCCAGCCTTCGCTGGTGCGCCAGCACCTTGCTTTTTATGTTCTGTATCTGGTTCTGTTTCTGTATCTGGTGGCGTTACTGAAACGTTACGCTCCCGTTTCTTCTTCTCACGATACGCTGCAACCCTTGGTGTGCTTGAGTCGGAGACGTATTGACGCTTGTTCCACGCGAGCGGAACAGCATCGTCATCGATGAGATTTTTTTCTATGAATGCAGCTTTGGTGGACGCCCATTCGTCTTCGGAGATTCGCAGCTGAAACGCTACTTGATCATCCTGTAACGTTTCATCGCCGTTACTGCATTTGATGCAGAGCAGCATCAGATATCGGCGCTGATAAGCTTCCGACATCATCTGGACTTTGGGGTCAGTGGCAAACTCTGAGTAGAGCCGGAACCATGGATTTGCCATCAGTTCGTCCTCCATTCTTCCGGGAGTTTCTTGCCCTTCTGCCTGTTGCACGGTGCGCACAGAGCCTGAAGATTCGATTGTTCGCATGAGCCACCTCGTGCAACAGGAATGATGTGGTCGATTACCAGCTCATCGGGGGATCCACACGCGGCGCACTCTCCAACGGAAAGAACCTCGGCCCTGACCTTGGCGCCGAGACTTTTCCGAGTGGCGCACGGCGCGCTGAACCCCTTCAAAACCAGCGAACCATTGAGCGTTTCCAGCCATCCAGCCTCAACGAGCTTTTCGCCAAGGCCGCTCACGCGGGTCACTTGATCGATCATCCCGACGGTGCCGGGTACCTTTCCGTAATGGCCGTGGGTTTCAAACCACGCAGCTGTTTTGAAAAGAGCGATCAGCGTCTCGCCTTCGCTGAGATTTAGTTGGGAGCAAAGGACGGCAAAGTCCGGCTTGTGCAGAAGATCTGCGTTCAACTTCAACCAGGTGGCCATTACGCGGCCCTCAGTGCTTTATCGTGCGTGAACAGCCTGTTCCAGTTCTTCTTCATGGGCAGCTCTCCGGCCAGGTACAGGTCGTAGAGGCGCGCGGCGCCCTTCTTCAGCAGGACTGGCGTGAAAGAAACGAACGGCTCGCGGCCGTGGGGAGTGACTTCGTGCTGATGCTCGGTCATGTACTTGTCGCGGGCGTAGGACGCCACACGGAAGCGCAGGCCAGATTTGCTCTCGTTGTAGAGCCAGTTCCGGCCCTCGAGGAATTTGCCCACCTGCATGACGTTGACCCCATTGAGGCCCTTGCAGAATTGGGTGTGGGTCATCCCTTCCTTGAAGAGGTTTTCCATGGAGTGGATTTTCGAGGCTTGGGCTTCGACTTGGATCGACAGCTGAAGCCGCTGCTGCTCTGCCGCAAAAGCGAGCTGGATAAGATCCATGCGGGACAGTTCGCGCGGCTGAGAAAGGGCATTGATCTTGGAGACGACCGAGCGGCGAACTGCTTTCGATTCCCGCATCGAGATCAGAAGGCACTGATCCTTGGTCAGCATCAACGCCTCAGAGGCTGGGCCGCGCTGATTCCTTACTACGAAAGTTTCGTAGTATTCGCCGTCCAGCTCGTCGCGGCAGCGCGCTGTGAAATCATTGCGACGAACTTCGCTTTCACCGAATTCCTTGCGCGCCGCGTTGACCAGGTCGAGCAAGTCGAAGCTGCTCATTTTTTCACGCGACACGTTTTCACTGTTACCAAATTGTGTCGCGACACTGGTCGGGGTATTGATCGTTTGGATTGATTGGTGCATGATTTGCTCCACAAGCGTTTTAAGAGAGCCGGGTCACTACCCCGGCTTTTTTTCGTCTCGAATTTGGCAGAGGCCCTCTGGATTACCCTTAAGAGTCCCTGCCAGAGGCCCTTTTTGGGGTCACCACCAACTGGAGGATTTTTGCCTTCCTCCGCCCTACTGCTGAAGTTGCTCCCTCAGCTACAGCCCCTTCCACGATCTGGTTGAGGCTTTCACCCAAGGTCAAACCGTTGGCCTCCATAAGCGCCAACACCTGTCGTCGAGCCTCCGGCGACAGCCTGTCGATGTCGAAATGCATTTAGGCCTCCATAGGCCCTTCAGCCCGCGATATCTTCTTGTTTGTCCTGCATCAGTTCCTCGATCACGCCATTGGCCACAGCCCACTCGATGATTTCGTAGAGGTAGGTGGCGTGCTGCATACGGGTTTTGGTCGCGGCCTTACGCAGAATCCGATCAAGCACTGGTTCGAATCGAACCTTCACCGGGATGGCGCGCTTTTGATTGGGGTCCATGTACATGCTTCGATGCTCCTGGCTGTTGAAATTGGTTATGCAGCTGTTTGCTTGGTCGAGCTGGCAGGGTCGTCGTGGCGGCTCGCAGTGAGCTTCCCGGCGGACTCCTTCTCCAACACGCATTGCATTGGGTAGGAGAAGCCACCGGCAGATCGGCACTGCGAGACGCGGCTACGGGTGACGCGCAGGGCTTCACCGATCGCGCCGGGCGAGCCGAAGAATTGCAGGGCTTGGTCATAGGTCATTTAAGGTTTCTCCACTTCACTGCGAGCGAGTTTAGAAATGTTAACAGCAAAGTGCAAGTTATCTAAACAGATGCTTGTTTAGAATCCTAAATATGAATTTCAGCGAACGATTGAAGAGTCGAATGGAGGCCAAGGGCCTACGAGCGACTGACATAAGCGAAATGACTGGCGTCTCTCGGACGACTGTCTCTTTCTGGCTGGCTGGCACGAATGGGGCGAAGGGCAAGAATCTGCTCGCCCTGGCCAAAGCCTTGGATTGTTCGCCGGACTGGCTGTCAGATGGTGCTGGATCGCCGGATGCGCACAGGTCGATACCGCTCGGCACTATTGAAACGTGGGATGACGAGACCCCCCTCGGCGATGACGAGGTATATGTCCCCTTCCTGCAAGAGGTCGAACTTGCTGCGGGCTCTGGGCGGTCTGTGATTGAGGAAAGCGATACCGCGAGACTGCGGTTCTTCAAGAAGGATCTGCGCAACAATGGCGTTCAGTTCAATAACGCCAAGTGCGTGATGGTTAGCGGAAACAGCATGATCCCGGTGTTGCGCGACGGCGCCACGGTCGGCGTGAACATGGGGAAAAACACCCTGCGGGACGTGGTCGACGGCGAAATGTACGCAATCAATCACAATGGACAGCTGCGTGTGAAGCAGCTCTACCGAATCCCGACCGGTCTTAGGCTTCGCAGCTTCAATCGCGACGAGCATCCGGACGAGGATTACACCTTCGATCAGATCCAAGAGCAGCAGATCGTCATTATTGGCCACGTTTTCTGGTGGGCGATGTACTCACGCGGTTCGAACTGACGTAACCCCACCTCTCCCAAGGCCCGCCAATCGGCGGGCTTTTTTGTGCCCGAAAATCAACCTCCCTAAACTTTTGTTAAGTTTTCTAAAAATAGGCCTTGACCAATCTTGTTAAGTTTTCTAAATTTGCCTCAACGCCAAAGCAGGAAGGCGCCAGGGCCTCAAGAGACCCGCCGCTCTTTAACAACCAGCGCAATAACCAAACAACAGACCGCATTGCCTCTACCGGCGACCGGCGAACAGACAGGCCCGAAAGCCTGCCCACGACAGGAAAAACCTGTACGGCTGATCGATGGTGAAACGCCTTAACCGTGTGAGTAACCCGGCAAGCAATGCGCCCCGCCTTCCCCGGCGGTAATTGGGAGGAATCGAGCTTCGCCCACCGGTTACCGGCGGCGCGGTGAGTGACCAGACATTCGATTCAAGCCGATGACGGCCGCCAGTAGCGGGTCACGGCGGAAAGTTTCACTGATGCACCTGGTGACGGGTGCATTGGGAAAACAACCGGAGGGTATTCAAATGCGCAATCACAACCAGCTCCGCGCCGAAGGCGAAACAATGGCGCAATTCAAGTCTCGCAGGGCTCGCGGCGTGGCAACCAACATCATGGGCTTCATGGCTGAGTGCCGAGAAGCCGCTGGTTGGGCCCCGGCCAAGGCCGAGATGATCCAGTGGTTCCATCAGCACCGCGCCCGCCTGCATCTGCGCCTGGAGTTGGCTACTCGACTTCCATGACGATTTCACTGGCTGGCCTTGGCGACAGGGACAGATGGGAAGTCGAAACGATCAAAGAGATACGTCGTTAGCGTGTGAATTTAGGGAAGAGTAGCCACGGCTGTGGTGAACCCGAAGCCAAAGGTAACCGGTGCTCTGACCCCAACGGGAAAACATCGCTCTGCCAGAGAGATTTCACACGGACAGGTTCGGTCTCTTTGTTCGTTTCGGCCCAAATGGCCGAGAGGTGTGGATCATGAAAGACCAGTTCCCGGACGAACCGGAAGAAGAGAACACCGCATTGCAGGAGTGGGAGGACGAGATGGAGGCCGAAGCCTGCGAGCGGGAAGCAACCCAAATGCGAAGGGCTGAAGAGAATTTCGGCTACTGAACAACCAGTGCCACGACAGCCTGTCGTTAACTGCCCGATCCTCTCTATGAGAGCGCATCGGGGTGTGATCTGTGACGAAGCATCTAAGCGCGGCGACGTGGTTGCAAATCGGCGGCTTGCTACTGCCGAAGATGAGACGGAACCGCCAGATCACACCCCGATGCGGACGAAACTGCGGCCTATAACCGCCCACCTGCATCAAGTCCCGTAGAGCCCAGTAGCACAGGGACTCAAAACCCTGGGCCACGGCCAGCAGAGGCTGGCGCCGGAGACGTAACCGGCATTCCCTCCCCCCCCCCCGACACCACCCGAATGCACTCCCCTCCGCGCCCAACGGCAACCAGCGGAGCGAACGAGTGCATCCGAGCTTTGTTGGATCAACCACTGAGGAAACCAGCATGTGTAATTGCGCAACCGAAGTTGAGGCAGCAGCAAAAGAAAAGATTCGCTCTCAGCTGCCCGAGGGCTGGCGGGATTTCTCTGTAGAGCTGCAGGGCTTTGCCTGGATCTTGAGCGGCGACGTCAGCATAAAGAACAAGCTGAACCTGCACATTGAATACGAGGTGCCTAAGAAGAAAGGCGACGGGTTCCAGCGCAAGAAGCAGGACATGTCGATGCTCGGCAGCTACTGCATGTTCTGCGGCGAGAAGTACGACAAGGACGAGCCGGCAGCTGCCGCCTAACCCCAAACACTGGAGGTCGCCATGGGCGAATGGATCAGCGTCAACGACGACCGCAGGCCTGAGCATCGCTGCGATCTGCTGGTTTCCGTGAAGTACATCCGTCGCCATGAAAACGAAGACGGGTCCCCGAACGACGAAGAAGGAGCTGAAGTGGCAATGGGCGAATACGTGCCTGTTTGCAACAGCCGCGACCTCTCCTACTTCGACAGCTACAGCTCCCCGCACGGGGATGACTGGTGGATCACCCACTGGCAGCCACTCCCTGCCCCGCCAACCGAATAACGCCGATCTGGAGGCAACCATGAACGCAGCACTGAAACTCTGTCAGGCCAACTTCGACGCTCAGTTGCCTCCGGCGGTGAGCGAGTCGGACGAAGATCGGGAATGGCTGGAAAGCGCCGCTGAACAGTTGGTGTGTGGCTCTGACGTGGAATGGAAGCGCCGCTTCGGCCCGGTGCAGAAGGTGACCACGGCGCAGTATGCGGAACACCTTCAGCGCCACCTGAACCAGCGGCAGATCGACGGGCTCGATGACCTCGACTCGTTCGCCAACCTGGTGCTGGCCGTCGTCGTTGGCAGCCCAGCCGAGGCGCTGACACACGCCAAGCACCTGTTGGGCAGTAACAGCCCGGTCACGCAGCTTGAAGCGATCGCCGCCAACTTCTTGCACCCACACGCCGCCGATGCAGTTGCTGCTGAGCGCGAAGCGGCCGAGGACGATGTGGACAGCGACCTATGAGCGCTCACATCGCCATCGATAAGGCTCTGGAGGCTGCTGAACACGCCGGAGCCCGCCAGATCGACGAAATCCTGGCCGAGGGTCTGATCATCCAGCACTTCACGGCCAACGCCATCACCGCAGAAGAATTCAAACACTACAGCGCCCGCCTGCTGAAGATCAGTCGGCAGCGCAAGGAGCTGGCAGCATGACCACGCCACCGGTAAAAAGCCTGATCGACGAACTGGTCGAGGACATTGACCGAAAGCTTCAGGTGCTTGGATTCGTTGCTGTTCCGGAAGAGCTGGCTCCTCGGGAGTTTCCTGTGGCCAGGCTGCCAAAACACTTGGAGTCGTCCCTGCAGGATGGCCGAATCGTGGTGAGGGCTCGGCCATGAAGATCATGTTTTGGGTTCTCGCCGGTGGCCTGCTGATCGTGATGGCCAGCTACAACGTGGCGCGCGATTCCTCAAGCACCTGCCAGCCGCCGCAGTCGACCACCTACAAGGTGTTCCAGTGACCAGCCGCCAGTGGGCGCGGCGCCTGATCATCTGGCGCGGTGCGTTCTCTTCCCTCGGCGTTTTCACCTTCCTGATGCTGCTAAGCGCCCTCGCCGATCGCATCACTCAATAAACCAAGCATTCAATCGCTGCGCTGGGCGCGGCAAGGATTCCCCATGTCCGCAGTAATGAAACAGGCTGACCATCTGCCAGCCATCTCCGAGGACGCGCTCGTCGAAGTGCTGAGCGGAAGCCTGTATCCAGGCGCGGCGCACAACTCTGTAGTGATGGTTCTGGCCTACTGCAAGGCGGCTCAGCTCGACCCAATGCTCAAGCCGGTGCACATCGTTCCCATCTACCAAAAAGGGCGCGGAATGGTCGACACGGTCATGCCCGGTATCGGCCTTTACCGCATTCAAGCTGCGCGCACCGGGCAATACGCCGGAATCAGCGATCCGGAGTACGGGCCATCGATCACAGCCAAGTTGGGCGGCGTTGACGTCACTTATCCAGAGTGGTGTCGGGTGACCGTCAAGCGCCAGATGTCGAACGGCCTTGTCGCCGAGTTCACCGCTAATGAGCGCTGGCTCGAAAACTACGCCACGGCAGCCAAAGACACCATTGCGCCGAACTCGATGTGGAAGCGCCGCGCCTTCGCTCAACTGGCGAAGTGTGCCGAGGCTCAGGCACTGCGCAAGGCCTTTCCAGAGGTCGGATCTGCTCCCACGGCGGATGAAATGGAAGGCAAGTCGTTCGAAGAGCCAGCAAAGGACATTTCACCGACACGACAAGCCCAGCAAGAGCCGGATGCGAAACCTGATTACCCCGACGAGCTTTTGGCGGAAAACATCGAAAAGTGGCAGCCGCTCATCGACGCGGGTCGCACCAGTCCGGAACACATCATCGCCAACGTCAGTAGCAAATACACACTACGCGACGACCAGATCGAAACCATCCATAACCTAAAAGCCATCGACGGAGACACAGCATGAAAATTCACAACGTAGCTCAAGGCTCCGCCGAGTGGCATGCACTCCGCGCCCAGCACTTCACCGCCTCCGAGGCCCCAGCAATGATGGGAGCCTCGAAGTACCAAACCCGTTCCGAGCTGCTGACGCTGAAAAAAACCGGCATCGCGCCGGAAGTCACCCAAGCTCAGCAGTACATCTTCGACAAAGGCCACGCCACTGAAGCGCTGGCCCGGCCACTTGTTGAAGTCATGATCGGCGAAGAGCTGTACCCGGTTGTAGGTACCGACGGCAACCTGCTCGCCTCTATGGACGGCGCGACGATGCTCGGCGAGACGCTTTTCGAGCACAAGCTCTGGAATGAATCGCTGGCTGCCCAGGTTCGGGCCGAAAATCTGGAGCCGCATTACTACTGGCAGCTTGAACAGCAACTGCTGGTGAGCGGCGCCGAGCGTGTGATCTTTGTTTGCTCAGACGGTACCCCTGAAAACTTCGTGCACATGGAGTACCGGCCTGTTGCCGGCCGCGCCGCGCAGCTGGTCGAAGGCTGGAAACAGTTCGAGACCGATCTGGCCAACTTCGAAATGGCCGTGGCGCCGTCGATTGTCGTCGGCAAGGCCCCGGACGAGCTGCCAGCGCTGCGGATCGAGCTGACCGGGATGGTTACCGCGAGCAACCTCAAGGTGTTCGAGGAATCGGCACTGGCGGTCATCGACTCGGTGAAGACCGAGCTGACTACAGATCAGGACTTCGCCGACGCCAAAAAGGCCGTGAAATGGTGCGGCGATGTTGAAGAGGCCGTCGCGACGGCGAAGAAGCAGGCACTGTCCCAAACCCAGACCATCGACGATCTGTTCTCCTCGCTGGATCGAATCAGCGCTCACGCTCGTGAGACTCGACTGAAGGTAGACAAACTGGTCAAAGCTCAAGAGCTGCTGGTGAAGACCAACATCAAGCAGAAAGCAGAGCAGTCGCTGACAGACCACGTCGCAGCGATCAACAAGACGCTGGGCCAGGTCACCCTGCCGGCGGCTACCGCAGACTTCGCCGGAGTCATGAAGAACAAGCGCACGATCGCAAGCTTGCAGGACGCCGTCGATACCGAGCTGGCCCGAGCGAAAATCGCCGCGAGCCAAGCCGCCGACGCAATTCGACTGAACCTGCGCAGCCTTGCCGAACTGGCCTCCGAATACGCCTTCCTCTTCAACGACGTTCAGCTGCTGGTGATGAAAGCGAACGACGACCTGGTCGCGCTTATCAAGGTGCGGATCTCGGAACACCAGAAGGCCGAGGAGCAGAAAGCCGAAGCCCAGCGCGAGCAGATCCGCCAGCAGGAACTGAAGCGAATCGAGGACGAGGCAAAGGCCAAGGCGCCGGTCGAACCGGCTCCAGTTGCCAGCCCGGCACCGGTGAAAGCTGCGGCGCCGGTTCAGCCTGCCTCGAAACCATCGACAGCAACCGCGGCGCCGGTGAACCTGCAGGCAGAAGTGTTTGACCTGGAAGCGCTGATTCATGCTGTCGCCGGCGGTCACGCTCCGATTTCGGTGCTGACCGTAGACTGGGAAAAGCTCGATGCGCTAGTCGCCGCCCAAGGTGCCAAGTTCAGCATGGCCGGCGTGCGACTGGTCAAGGTGGCAGCATGATCAGCAACCACCTCAACCTGGTGGAGCAGCGGCGCGGCGCTGCTGCCGCCCTTTCCGACCAGATCGCCCAATACTTGGCCGCCGATGGGAAGATTGATCAGCTTGAAAGCCCGCCAATCAATCCAGAGCCCGCCAAGCGCTCCAACAAAATAGACCCTGAAACGGTCCTCAAGCGGCGCCCGAAGCCGATATCGGCCGCCGACCGCAGGGCTCTTCGCAAAATGGCGGACTCGATATGAAGTCGAAACGCAAACCCAACAACGGTTTCGCCCGGGCCGAACGCAGTTGCCGGGCGCTGTTGCGAACCAACCACGTCGCGGTGGTGAACATCGACCCCAGCGGCAGCCAGATCATGGCGAACTGGAAGATCTGCCGGCAGATCCGCAGTCTGGCGATCGCCAATGCGATCTTCGACTTCTCCTACCGCTGGACGATCTATATCGGCGCCATGTGTCGAGACGAGCGCGGCGCCGAGTACATCAAGTCGGTGGAGATCTCGCCCGAGGGCATCTACAAGGTCGAGCGCCTGACCGATGCCATCGAGCATTACTACTTGGAGCTGCGCAACAGCGCCAACCCGAACCATCTGGTGGCGTCAGGCTGGATCGCTATCCCGGACGAAGTGTCGATGGACGAAGCTCAAGCCGCAAAGCTGTTCTACGCCGCCGGCGCCTGGCATCAGGTGAAGGTCGCAGCGTGAAACGAACCATCAACCGGGCGCACGAGCGCCGCCGACAGACCTGGCTGGATTTGCCGGCCAGCGGAATTGAAGAGGTAGGCCATGGCCAAGAGCAATGCGGAGCGGTCAGAGAAAGCCGCGGCGAAGAGGAAGAGCCGCGGCGAAGTAGAGGTTCGGTTCCACACCCTGCCCGCTACGCGCCAAGCTCTTGCTGAGCTGATGGCCTGGAGTGGCATCCAGGAACAGGGCGAGGCGATCACGCTGATGATTCACCACCTCCACGGGCTCGGCCCGGGCAGCGCCCTTCCCCTGCTCACCCCGCCGCGACACGAATACGTGATACCCGAAAACGTGTCGCGGAAATTGAAACTCGCCCACGACCGCGAAGCACTTCGAGCTGGTCAGGACGAGTAGCCGATCGGAAGCTCGTCACCGAATCCCCAGACCAGAGTTCCGATAACCACCAACGCAGTTGATAGCTTAACGAACCGAGTGATCTGCGGACCGTACTTACCTCTCGCGATTCCGAATGAATTCCCAGCGAACGACTCATCGTTGAAGACGTCAGCCATATCCCTGGCTTTCAGTCCTGCCAAAAATGAGAGACCAGACATTATCGCCCCACTCCTTGCTATCCACATGCTGGGCTTGTCCAGCCCGTAGCACAGTGCAACCGCGACAATTGGTGCAGCGATCGCAAGCAAGGCGTAAACGAGGAATGGCGTTCTGGCCTTGATGACGGCTCTTTCATAAGGGCATGGCTCTGCGGTTTCCATACAGTCTCTCGCTCGGTTTAAGCAACACAAATACCCCAACCCAAACCTAATTGCCACCACCGGTCACGGAGGGCGGCGCCTGACTGGAGAAAGTCCATGGGTCTCCCTGTCTCAGCTCTCACCGATGAAGAGCTCATTCATTACGCTGGAATCGACGAAGACGCCCAGGCTGAGATGGCGCGGAGGTCAATATCGTTTCGAGGGACCTATCTCAGCGAAATCGAAACGCTGAAGCAAGAAGTCGCCGGACTTGAAGAGCAGTTGGAGGAAGCGGCAGAAGAAGGATCTGCCGCCGATGACATGCAGGAGTGCATGCAGCGAGTTCACGACCTCTTAAAAAACCATGGCGATATGACTGCCGGTGAGGCAGCGGAAGCTATCGACTCAGTGCTTGCTGAAATTTCAGATTTTGTTCGCTGACAGCCCCATGCCGGGCCGAACACAAATACCCCACTTCTACGAATCACGCCAGCCGGCGAGGATCCCATGTCGCCTTATAAAATCTCAGGGACTACCGTCGTGAGCTTCTCCGGCGGTCGAACCAGTGCCTACATGCTGCGCCAGGTGCTGGACAACAACGATGACCTAAGTGATCTGGTCGTCACCTTCGCCAACACCGGCAAGGAACACCCCGCCACCCTGGAGTTCGTCCGGGAATGCGCAGAGCGCTGGTCCGTGCCGATTGTTTGGCTTGAGTTCAGGGACAGCGAGGCCGGGTTTGAGGTGGTCGACTTCGCGAGCGCAAGTCGACAGGGCGAGCCGTTCGAGGCGCTGATTCGCAAAAGGAAGTACCTGCCCAACCCGGTTACCAGATTCTGCACAATCGACCTGAAGATCCGGATCATCCACAAATACTTGCGCAGCCTGGGCCTTTCGACCGAAGACAGTCCGGTGGACATGATGACCGGCATACGCGCCGACGAGCCCCGCCGCGTCGTCAAGATTCGGCACCGGAAGAGTACCAGCGAAAGTAAGTGGGCCACCATGGTGATGCCGCTGGCTGACGCCGGTGTCGGCGTGCAAGACGTGACCGACTTCTGGTCAGGCCAACCGTTCGACCTGATGCTGCCGACGATCAACGGCAGGACACTGGAAGGCAACTGCGACCTTTGCTTCCTGAAGGGTGCCAAGCAGGTCTACTCCATCATCGCCAGCGACCGCGATGAACCGATCCGCAAGGGCGATTGGTGGGCGCGCATGGAGAGCTCAGTGGTGTCCGGTGGCAAATTCACCGGTGACGGCGCCCGCTTCCGCAGTGACCGCCCGAGCTATCAGCAGATGCTCGACTACTCAGACACCCAATTCGATATGTTCGCCGATCAGGACGAGGCCATCGCCTGCTTCTGTGGCGACTGAGGTTGCCCTATGGAAATCACTTACGGCTCGGTCTGCTCAGGCATCGAGGCGGCAACGCTTGCATGGAAGCCGCTCGGCATGCGGGCTACCTGGTTCGCCGAGATCGAAGCGTTCCCCAGCGCGGTGCTGGCTCACCACTACCCGAACACGCCGAATCTCGGCGACATGACCAAACTCGGCGCCCAGGTGCTGGCCGGCAAGATCGCTGCGCCGGACATCCTCGTCGGCGGCACGCCGTGCCAGGCCTTCAGCGTGGCCGGGATGCGCGAAGGCCTCACCGACCCGCGCGGCGCCCTCACCATCAAATACGTGGAGCTTGCAGATGCAGTTGACTATGTTCGAGCAGGCCAGCGAAAGCCGCCCTGCGTCATCGTCTGGGAAAACGTCCCCGGCGTCCTCAGCGACAAAGGGAACGCCTTCGGATGCTTTCTTGGCGCGCTTGCTGGGGAAGACTGCGAACTGCAGCCTTCAGGGAAGAAATGGCCGGACGCTGGTTGTGTGTATGGACCCAAAAGAACAATCGCGTGGCGGATCCTGGACGCCCAATATTTCGGCCTGGCCCAACGACGCCGCCGTGTGTTCGTTGTCGCAAGTGCTCGAGACGGATTCGATCCCACCGAGGTACTTTTTGAGCGAGAAGGCGTGCGCCGGGATACTGCGCCGCGCCGAGGCGAGGGGCAAGACGTTACCGGATCAGCTCCTTTCGGCCCTGCGCTCCAGTGCGGATGCGGACATACCTTCGACGAGTCATTAGGGCAATACGGCTGCCCGAATTGCGAAGGCGACGAAGGGCCAGCGGTTGGTGTGTTCTGCGACGTACCGGCGTTCGGCGGGCACAGCCTTGGCGGATCGGTCGAGCGGTCGGCAACGCTCACCGCGAAGCACAGTCGGCTCGATGTGGAAAGCGAGACGTTCTTCGTGGCACCCACGCTCGCCGGCGGCGCACGCAAGTCCGGAGGCTACAGCTACGATGACGTCCCATGCGTTGCCGCTACACTGGATGCCAGCTATGGACGGCTTCAAGGCTGCTCCGGGCAAGACGCCAATCACGGCCATAGCCACCTGGTGGTGCACGGAACGCAAGATCCTTGCGTCAACTTCGAACAGGCGCACGCGCTGGGTAGGAATAATGGCCAGGAGAATGCCGTGCTCGCATTTCAGGAGCGCGGAAGAACTGGCGGCCGATCATTGGATATTGGCGGTGACATTGCCTACGCGCTTACCGCACCAGGTGATGGAGGGCGCTCCCAAGAGCGAAATATCATGGACTCTAGCGGTGTGCGTCGCCTCACTCCCGTTGAGTGCGAGCGCCTTCAGGGCATGGCCGACGACTACACGCTGATCCCGTGGCGCGGGAAGCCCGCAAGCGAATGCCCGGACGGCCCGCACTACAAGGCGATCGGCAACAGCAAAGCCGTGCCATGCGTGCGCTGGATCGGCCAGCGCATCCTCAAACAGATCACACCCAGCCCGTACGGATGATCGCGTCGATCAGTCTGATAGCGGCTGCGATCAGGTTCATCAAGTCAGTCAGTTTTTTCATGCGGAAGCGCTCAGGCGTTGTTGATAGCCAGATCATTCCGTCACGACTCCTGCACCAGCAATAAAACGCGTGAATTACTACTTATCCACCGCCCGGGCATGCCCCGGCATAGGAAGCGATCCATGCTGAACTTTCTCTGGCGAATCCTCGCCAAGTTGCTCGCGCGCCCGGCAATCGCCGACTGGCTCATCGCCCGCGCCAAGCTCACCCCGTACCAGCACATCATGTCCGCCGACGGCACCGAGATGTACATGGGCCGCTGGTGGCTGCTCAACCCGTACAGCCGGGAGACGCACAAGGCGCGGTTCTGGTGGTGCCCGTGGTCGTTCCGGATCCACCACATCCTGCGGCCGGACGAAGACCGGGATCTGCACGATCATCCGTGGAACGCCAGAACCATCATCCTGCGCGGCTGGTACAACGAGCAGCGGCCGGCGAGCGATTGGTGGAAGAAAGCGGTCAGGTCCTCGATGGTTCCAAATCCAGACCCGAGGATCGTTGAGTGGATCATGAAGGACGCCTGCGAGTGGCTGAAACGCTCCGAAGGCGACACCGCCCGCCTCAACCACGGCGAATACCACCGCATCGACCAGGTATCACCCGGCGGCGTCATCACCCTCTTCATCACCAGCAAGTGGCGCGGTGACTGGGGATTCCTCGTAAACGGCGTGAAGGTGCCTTGGCGCACCTACACCGGCACCGACAACTGAAAAGGATTGCATGATGAGCGGAATACAAACGCTGGCAACTCTGGTACTCGGCGGCGCGTTCGACGCAATCGAGCTTGGCGAGAACGACATCCAGCCGGACATGAAACTGATCGAAGAGCTTCAGCAGCGCCTGGTCACCGGCACCGATGACGTTTACGTCGAGCTGATTAACCGCGCCGAACTCGACCGGGTCACCGCCGAGAATGCCGCCCTGCAGCAGCGCCTGAACGCAGCGGACGAACGGGCAGACTCAGCGATAGGGTTCGTCGGTCGATTGATCGAGTCCGCAGGAAATCAGCCATCAATCGCAACCGGCTACCTTCGCGACATATTGGACGAGCTCAAGTCGGCAGAGGGTGGTAGCAATGACGCATAAATCCTACCGCCTTGACCCGAATGTGCGCACCATCACTGACCTGGTAAGCGACGAGCAGATGCAGAGCTCATTCCAGGGCACCAACTTCGGCCACGATGACTTTCGGGGGCTGCTGGCCCAGGGTTGCATCAAGGCGCTGGCTGGTTGGCACCAAGGCCACACGCTGACGTGCATCCTCGAAGAGCTGCGGCTGATCAGTTGGAACCGGCAGATCGGCAAGATCAAAGTCACCGCCAAAGGTCGCCACTACATCTGGCTCGCCTTTAAAGGCCGCCCGGGCGTCTAACTCAGCAAAGAGTACATCTGTACTCCACCCGCAAAATTACTCCCTCCCCCTTCAAAGTCAGCCGCTATAGCGGCAAGGACGAAGTCATGCCTGAAGAAAAATTGATTGGCCCCGTCGAAGTAGTGCGCGATGAAGACGGGTACTGGTATCACCCGAACATTCCGGACTTCGACGAAGATGCCGAAGCATGGAAAGCGTGGCTCGATGCCCAAGGCCTGAAAGTCACCGGCTGGCACATGGATTCCGACTTGCAATCCCATTCCTACTGGGAAGACGACGCGGCTCACTGCTTGGGCTGGGAGCCGGAGACGCCGTCCGGTGAAGGCTGGTTCCTGCTCGGAATTTTCGACACGGACGACGGCCCCTATGTGCAGTGGGCACGCCGCGAGGTGACGCCATGATCGCTGTCAAGGAACGGCCGATCCTGTTCTCGGCACCAATGGTGCGCGCCATTCTGGAAGGCAGGAAGACGGTCACGCGGCGGCCGGTCAAAGGATTGTCGACCAGCTTCGCAGTGACAACCGCCGCTGACGAATCACCACTGAACAGCGTCTGCTGGAACGTCGGCGGCCCAATTATCCGCTGCCCATACGGCAAGCCCGGCGACCGGCTGTACGTCCGTGAAACCTGCTTTATCAATGACTATCGCGAAGCCGGCGTGCCAGTGGACGAGCGGGCAAGTTGCGAAATTCACTACCGGGCCGACGGCATCCCGGACTTTGAAGGTGAAGAGGAACTGATTCGTTGGCGCCCGAGCATCCACATGCCGCGCTGGGCCAGCCGCATCCTGCTGGAGATCACCGATGTCCGCGTCGAGCGGTTGCAGGACATCAGCCGCGCCGATATCCGGGCGGAAGGCCTGCAATGTCCGCCGGAGCTGGCAAGCGATGACGTTTCACCGAATTACCGAGACTGGTACCCGGCGGCTTGGAAGGAGTTGTGGAACTCCACCGGCGGCGACTGGGACGCCAACCCGTGGGTCTGGGCCGTCGAGTTCAAGAGGGTTCAGCCATGATCTTCGCCCCGCTCTACATGGCCTACCTGATCTACAGGGGGCCGTGGCGATGAACGAACCAATCACCAAAGAATTTTATTCTGCCGCTCAGGCTGCTCAGCACGCCGCCGATTGGTGCAAGCGCAATCCAGCATGGTGCCGGATCTGTGATATTCCGGATATCTCCGTGTTCGAAAAAACCTACGATGAGATTCCAAAACGCGAGCGCGCCTACTGGGACAAGAACGGCGGCGAAGAATGCTGGCGAGAATTCGGCACCGGAAGAACCAAGGTGCCAACTGGTTTCATCTCCGGCAAGGGTGAGTTTTTCGACCATGTGCTCAAGGTGCCGCTCCATCACAACCTGATGACGGTTTATCGCGTTGGCAGGCGCTGGAAGCCATGAGCCACATGGTCAGCGTACGCACCGAGGAACTGGCCGACGCGGCGCTGAATTGGGCAATCAACGCGATAGAGGGTGATCAGCAGCCCGGTAACGGTCAGCTGCAACTCTTCGCCCTGCCTGACGCCGAGCAACTGATCACGAAGTACGGCGTCTGGGTCGATGTTGGCCTCCGTCACCCTTGGCTGGCCGACGCGACAAACGATCCGTTCAACCGCCAGCCCGGCGAAACCCGAACTGTCGCCGTGTTCCGCGCGGTGGTCTTCGCCAAGCGCGGCGCCACGGTGAGCGTCCCCGCCGAACTCATCCAGCAGTAACCCCTCCCCCAACTCAACAGCCTGCCGGTGTAAGGCGGGCGAGGAATCCGCATGTCTGAAATCAAGTGCGAACACGGCCACACAGTGCGAATGGGTACCGTCGAATGGCTCGACACGATGACGCTGGATCAGCTTCGCTTCGCCCGCAACACGGCCGCAGACAAGATCAAAGCGGCGGAAGAGCAGCCCAAGCGAATCGTTTGGCGCGTGTGCCGCGGCGCTATCTGCGTGGGCAACTATCGCGAGGAGGATCACGAAAAGGCCGCCGATCATTTCCTGCGCATCTTCAAAGAAACGTTCATGGAAGAAGCGGCCGAATACGTGGCCAAGCCTTACGGGACTGAGACCTTCCGCCGGCAACTCCCAAGCATCGAGGTCGAGCGCTGCACCCAGTTCGAATACGAGAACGAGTGGTTCCCCACCAAAACCGAATAACCACCTTCTGCCGCCACGCGCGGCATGGAGCCTGCTATGTCCGAAACAGAAGAAGCAGTCGAAACGTATCCGTTCGACAAAGTGCCCGAGGAGCGAATGGCCGCCCTGATCGGCACCACCAAGCGCGCGCTCGAAGGCAAACGGGCGCGCGGAGTAATCCCCGAAGGCGTCTGGAATAAGATAGACGGCCGGGTTTTTTATAGCATCAGGAGATATGAAGCATGGCAAGAAAGCCAGTGGGCCTGCCCCGAGGAGTTGAATTTGCTGGCCAGTCTGTCCGTATCCGGTTCACTTGGAACGGTGAGCGGCGGTGCGAAACCCTTGCCCATCCCCAGACGCCAAAAGGGATCAAGGCGGCCGCCGATCTACGCGATCAAGTAATCAGCCTGGCCAAGCATGGGGTTCTGGACGAGAAGCGCTACGCCGAACTATTTCCGAACTCCAGCTACTCCGCCGCTGCTACAGAACTCACGTTCGGCGAATATGCGCAAACGTGGATTGATGGGCTTGAGATCGTCCCCGGCACCCGCCGGAACTATAAGGCCACAATCAACAATTACTGGATGCAGGAGCTGGCTACGGTACCAATCACCACGATCACCCCGATGCTATTGCGTCGGGTGATTGCCGCGACCGCTTGGGAAAGCACGACGGTGAAGCGTACGGCGATATCGCGAGTGAATGCCTTGTTCAAGGCAGCAGTGCGGGATGAAGTAATAGAAAGGAATCCAGCGACGGCGATCAAGCTCCCTGGCAAAGCCAAGAAAGTGATTGATCCCTTCAGCGTGGAAGAAGCGGACATGATCATCGAATGGATGTATGCCAACTTCACTTCGAGGGCGGCACAGATCTACGCGGCCTACTTCGAGTTCGCGTTTTACTGTGGCATGAGGACGGGAGAGCTCAGAGCTTTACGCTGGGATGAGATAGACATGGACAAGCGCGTTGCGCACGTCTGCCGAATCGTTGTTGATGGGAAAGTCGAGGAGCGCACGAAGACCAAGTACGCCCGCACGGTGATGCTGAATAGCCGAGCCATGAATGCGCTGGAACGCGCCAAGCGGATCGCCGACGCTCGACTGAACCAGCAGCGGCGCAAGCGCCAGTCGTCGCCGTATATTTTCCCGCCTTCCGGAAGCTCGGAATACATTCTGAGCGCGACAACGCCGGCTGGCCACTTCGCCAAGGCGCTGGAGGCTCTAAAAATAAAGCCACGCAGTCAGTACAACTGCCGTCACACTTACGCCACAATGTGCCTTATGGCGGGCATGAATCCGGCGTTCATCGCAGGACAACTCGGGCACAGCGTCCAGGTGTTATTGTCCACATATGCTCGCTGGCTGAGCTCCACAACCGACTGGTCTGAAGTCGGGAAGCTGGAAAGCCAGATTGGTACAAAATTGGTACAGCCTTAAATTTATTTCACATTTCGCCCTTTGTTTACGGGCGCCTCTAGCTTTCCTAGCACATACTCCTAAAATGCGCCGTTTCTAAGAAATAACCCGTTACAAAATAACGGAATATCCAACCTTTATGAGTTCGCCCGCGTGAAAATTCGTCTTTCGATCCTGAGCCTGTTTTTCGCTTTTTCAGGCACATTCGTCACGCCAACCGTCAACGCCGCTGAAACCACCGCCGCGCCGCGCGACGCTTCGCAACTGAAGATCGCCTCCGGCAGCGCCCTGCTTATGGATTTGCAGACCAATAAAGTCATCTATTCGAGCAACCCGGATGTGATCGTGCCGATCGCTTCGGTGAGCAAGTTGATGACTGGCCTGGTAGTGGTCGAGGCGCACCAGAACATGGACGAATGGATCGACGTCGACATCAGCCACACGCCGGAAATGAAAGGCGTGTTCTCCCGAGTCAAACTCAAGAGCGAACTGCCGCGTCGCGAGATGTTGCTGATTGCCCTGATGTCCTCGGAAAACCGCGCAGCCGCCAGCCTCGCCCACCATTATCCGGGTGGCTATGCCGCGTTCATCGCGGCAATGAATGCCAAGGCCAAAGCGCTGGGCATGACCAACACTCACTACGTCGAGCCGACCGGTTTGTCGGAACGCAACGTTTCCACCGCCCGCGACCTGAGCAAACTGTTGGTGGCCGCGAGCAAGCATCCGATCCTCAGCGAGTTGACCACCACCAAGGAAAAAACCGTGTCGTTCCGCAAACCCAATTACACCCTGGGTTTTCGCAACACCGACCATCTGGTGAACAAGGCCGACTGGGACATCAAGATCACTAAAACCGGCTTCACCAACCCGGCGGGCCATTGCCTGGTGCTGGTGACGCGGATGAGCAACCGTCCGGTCGCTCTGGTGATTCTCGATGCGTTCGGCAAGTACACCCACTTCGCCGACGCAAGCCGTATCCGCAGCTGGATGGAAACCGGCAGGAGTACCAACGTGCCGGCGGTGGCGCAACAATACAAGGCGGAGAAAAACCTCAAGGGTCGCCAGAGCGGTGTGGTCGAAGCCTCCAAGTAAAACGACGCACTCAACTGTGGCGAGGAAGCTTGCTCCCGCTGGGGCGCGTAGCGGACCTTCTTTTTTAACAAGAAAAGGCCTGCTGCGCAGTCCAGCGGGAGCAAGCTCCCTAGCCACAGAGGTATTCAGCCAGTTGTTGAATACCCGTTATTCAATCATTGGGTAACGGCATTTTGTCGTCGTCCGGAATGCCGTCACCAGCGCTCGGATCTGGCGTCATCACATTAGGCCGCGCCAGCGGATCACGCAGCGGGCTGTCAGGGTCCAGCACGGGGTCCAGCTCTTCCTCGGGCGTGGTCGGCACACTGTCCGGATGTTTATCGTCGAAACTGGAATCGGTACTCATACGCACCTCACTTCAAGGTTTCAGATCGGCTAACGGGTCATAGGGTTTGGCCGGGCGCTTGCTGTCTTCGCCGGACTCCACGTCCTTCGGCGCCTTGGCGGGGCCAACCGGATCGACCTGCGGATCGTCGAGATCCGGCGAATCCGGGTCGAAGCCCAGCTCGTGACCAGAGGAATGCTCGCTCGAGTGCGGGCCTTTGGGGGATGGGGAATCTGCCATGCTCGCCTCCTGAATCACCCGCCAATTCGGGCTCTATCATTAAGAGGCGTGCCGGGCGTGAGGGTGCCCGGCAGATGACGAACGGAAGTTTAATGTGCTGCCAGCGCCTTTTTCGCTTGCGCAGCTTCACGCTCCTGCCCTGCCTGCGCCAGCTCGTCCGCAGCCTTGAGCCAGCGTTGACGGTCGACATCGGCGGGAATCTGCGACGGTTTCTGGATCAGCACCGCCCAGCCGCCCGACTTCTCGAACGCCGACTCAAAGGAACTGAAACTCATCAATTCGCGATGGTTCATGCCGGCGCGCAACAATACTTTCTGCTTGCGTCGGTCGTAACCGGAGAGGATTGCGTAACGCGGTTCAGCCCAGAAGGCCGAACCCTCGCTGAATCGCACCATCACCGGATAGCCGGCCGCGACCTGGGTCAGCAAGGCTGGCAGGTTGCTGTCCAGCGGGTACACGACCATCCCGTATTCACGCGCGAGGCTCTGCAGGTTCTGTTGCAACTTGTCTTCGGCGCCCGGCAGATGCAGCGGCTTTTCCAGCAAACCCGGGGTGATCACGATGCCCTGCTGCGACAACAGGCTTGCCAACACCTGCGGCCCGCTCTGATTAGCCTCGCCGCGATAAAACGTACCACTGAGCTCGACCCGCTCCGGCAAGCGCTTGACCTGCGGCGCCACACTGCCCGCACACCCTGCCAACACCGCCGCGCAACCGGCTACCAGCAATGCCGCACGAATTCGAGAAAATACCTGGCCCATCATCGCTCTCTGTTCAGACGCCGGTCATCTTGTTCCGGCAAAGCCCCGATCATAGGTCGACACAGGTCAGCGGTATAGCCTTAAACGGCAGATGCAGTGCTTACATAGAGCAAAGTGATTGGTCACCACCGACCTTTGGTCAATAGCTTGAAACACGCCAATGACTAGACTGTCAGTGAAAAAGACTGAAATGAAAAAAGTGGGTGCCCGATGCAGGGCAAAGAGGAGGCACTGATGAGCCTGACCATGACTATCGTAATGCTGATTGCCGGCTGGCTGGCTGTGGCCACCGCCATGTTGTGGGGCGTGCTGCGCATCGCCCGGCGCCACCATCATCCGCTGCCGCCTGTGGCGGTCGAGAAACCGCAAAAGCACAACGCACGCCACGCGACCGCGCATTGAAAGCCGAAAACCTTCCCCCGTAAAAAAGCCCCCTGAACTCAAAGGTTCAGGGGGCTTTTGACTGGTCAGCGATTACGCCTGCTCAGCCAGTTTCCTCTGCTTCGCTCGGCGCGACATCATGTTCAGCACTTCAATCGCTGCCGAGAACGCCATCGCCGCATACACATAACCTTTCGGTACGTGGGCGCCGAAGCCTTCGGCAATCAGCGTCATGCCGATCATGATCAGGAAGCCCAGCGCCAGCATCACCACCGTCGGGTTGTCGTTGATGAACTTGGCCAGCGGCTCAGCCGCAAACAGCATCACCATCACCGACACCACCACCGCGATTACCATGATCGGCAGGTGTTCAGTCATGCCCACCGCGGTAATGATGCTGTCGATCGAGAACACCATGTCCAGCATCAGGATCTGACCGATCGCGGCAGCGAAGCCCAGAGTCACAGTCGATGTCGCGGTTTTCGGGTCTTCCGGCGCCGGGTCCATGCTGTGATGGATCTCGGTCGTGGCTTTCCACACCAGGAACAGACCACCGGCAATCAGGATCATGTCCTTCCAGGAGAACGCCTGACCCATGATTTCGAGCACAGGGGCGGTCAACTGCACGATGAAGGCGATGGTGCTCAACAGGGCCAGACGCAGGATAAGCGCCATGCCGATACCGATTCGACGCGCCTTCTGCCGATGCTGCACGGGCAGTTTGTTGGTCAGGATCGAAATAAAGATCAGGTTATCGATGCCGAGCACGATCTCCATCACCACCAGTGTGGCCAAAGCAACCCAGGCGGCGGGGCTGGCGGCGAGTTCTAACAGATATTCCATGGGTCAGTCCTGACTCTTCGTATGACGGTTTAGATGTTCTTGGAGGACGATTCGGATTTTTCCGCATCTTTTTCCGGTGCTTCTTTGTTCTCGATCAGGCCGCCGGTGGCGTCACTGAGCGCCTGTTCAGCAGCCTTGTGCGTATCGTCGATTGCCTGTTTGGCGCTTTCGGCAGCCTTGCCCATCAATTGCTGAGCGCTTTTCTCGGCCTGATCGCAACCGGCCATAAGCAGTAAAGACGTAAACATCAATGCAGGGATTGTGTATTTCATGAGGCTTTCCTTCGAATGAACAGACAGGGTCACAGACCGCCCGTCGATGGCTGGGCATTCTAGGGATACAAACACTTCAGAAAAATTCGTATTTTTAGCGGCTATACTTCGGCTTTAACGAACTATGACAATTAGTGTAGGAGCTGCCGCAGGCTGCGATCTTTGATTTTTTCAAGCAAGATCAAAAGATCGCAGCCTGCGGCAGCTTCTACAAAGGGGGACGCGGCGGATGCTGAATTACCGACAACTGCATTACTTCTGGGTGGTCGCCAAGACCGGCAGCATCGTGCGTGCCTGCGAGCAACTCAACCTGACGCCGCAAACCATCAGCGGGCAGATCTCGCTGCTCGAGCAAACCTACGGCATTGAACTGTTTCAACGGGTCGGCCGGCAGCTTGAGCTGACTGAGGCCGGACGTCAGGCCCTGCCCTACGCCGAGCAGATGTTCCAGCTGGGCGGCGAGCTGGAATTGATGCTGCGCGCCCAGCCCAATGAACAGCAGATCCTGTTTCGCGTCGGCGTGGCGGATGTGGTGCCCAAATCCATCGTCTATCGCCTGATCGCACCGACCATGGAGCTGAACGAGCCGCTGCGCATCACCTGCCGCGAGGACAAACTCGAGCGCCTGCTGGCGGATCTGGCGATCCAGCGTCTGGACCTGGTGATTTCCGACAGCCCGATGCCGTCGCACCTCGACATCAAGGGCTACAGCCAGAAGCTTGGCGAATGCGGGATCAGTTTCTTCGCCACCGCAGAACTTGCGGCGCAATACGGGGAGGATTTTCCGCGCAACCTCAACGGCGCACCGCTGTTGATTCCCGGGGCGGAAACCGTGGTGCGCAGCCGTTTGCAGCGCTGGTTCGCCGAGCAGCAGATCCAGCCGCGAATCGTCGGGGAGTTCGATGACAGCGCCCTGATGCAGGCCTTCGGCCAATCGGGCAGCGGGATTTTCATCGGTCCGAGCGTGATTGCCGATGAAGTCAGACGCCAGTACGGCGTCGAAGTGATTGGCCAGACCGACGCGGTGACCGAGTCGTTCTATGCCATTTCGGTGGAGCGCAAGGTCAAGCACCCCGGCATCGTTGCGATTACCGAAGGTGCCCGACGCGAGCTGTTTACGGCGTTATGAAGCCTGCGCGCACTCTTCGCGCGGCTTGAGCGTCATCAGCACCATGGCGAGGAACACCGACAACAGAATGAATCCGGCAGCGGCGAACCCCAGAAAGCCGAGGCCGGCACTGTCGATCACCCGACCGCCGATCATCGCGCCCAGGCCGATCCCGAGATTGGCCCCGGCGATATTCAACGAAGCGGCAAACGCCGGTGCCTGCGGCGCGGCTTTCATCAGACGCACATGGCTGACCAGGAACAGCGCAGCCTGAGTGATGCCCCAGATGCCCATGGCCACCGCCAGTCCCACCGTCGAATGAATGTTCGGCACCAGCGACACCATGCCGGCAATCATGAACGCGCAGAACAGCACCGAAGCGCCCAGCGGATGTCGATCCACGGCGCGGCCGCCCAGCGAGTTGCCGATCAGCCCGACCGCACCGAAGCCCATCAGGCACCAGCCAACCACCGTGCCGTTGAAACCGGCCAGCCGTTCGAGAATGTCGGCCAGATAGGTGTAGGCCGTGAACATGCCGCTGAACACCAGAATCGACAACACAACATGGCCGATCATCAGCGGGTTGCGCAGGATCTTGAACTGCGAGGCGAAGCTGACCTGATGCTGGTGCAGGCTGGTTTTCGGCAGGTACACAAACAGCAACAAGGCCTTGGCGAAAGCGATGACCGCCAGAATCGCGAACGCGCTGCGCCAGCCGAATGCATCGGAAATCAACGTGCCCACCGGAATACCGAACACCGTCGCGCAAACAATGCCGAAGCCGATCTTGGCAATCGCACGGCCAGCGTAATCCGGGCCGACGATGTCCACCGCCGTCTCACTGGCCAAGGCCCAGAACACCGGCAGACCGAGCGCCGGGATCAACCGGGCGATCGCCATGACCCAGATGTTCGGCGCCAGCGCCGCCACCGTGTTGGCCAGGCCGAACATGATCAGAATGGTGATGAACAGCTTGCGCCGCTCGAAGCGGGCGAAATACGCGGTCAAGAATGGACCGAACATCGCCACGGTGAAAGCGAATAAAGTCACCAGCAGACCGGCCTGCGGAATGGTCACCGCCAGGTCTCGGGCGATTGCCGGCAACAGGCCGACGATGACGAATTCCGTGGTCAGCACCGTGAAGCCGGCGGCGGACAACAGAAGAATGGGCAACAGCATGAGCAACTCCAGCAAAACGACGACACCAGCGATGACCGAGAGGCCCGCTGGCAGACTATGAAAATGAGGATGGCGAATCTTAACAGAGTGTTTCCGGGCTGACTTGCACAAACCTGCCGACTTGCCGATCAATCCGGTGGCAGATCGTCACAGGCCTGAAGGATAACGCCTGCCCTGTGATAAAGTCCGCGCCCCGAAAAACGTACACCCTGATCAACGACCAGTTTAATGGCGTTGATATCGCGTCAGCCCTTTCGTTTCGTGCCGGTGACCTGCCCCCGATGTATCACCGGTTTCACGCAACCCTGAACCGTATAAAAACAGAGATGCCGTTATGACTGCTTCATCCCCTTCTCTCCTGCAACGCCTGAAAAACCTCAGCCTGGTCACACAGATCCTGATCGGCCTGATTGCCGGTATCGCCCTGGCGCTGTTCGCTCCGGAAGCGGCGAAAGGCTCGGCGTTCATCGGCAAAGTGTTTGTCTCGGCGCTGAAAGCCGTGGCGCCGATTCTGGTGTTCGTGCTGGTGATGGCGTCGATTGCCAATCACAAGCACGGTCAGGAAACGCACATTCGACCGATCCTGTTTCTGTACCTGCTCGGCACCTTCGCCGCAGCCGTAGTCGCGGTTGTCGCCAGCATGGCATTCCCCTCGCATCTGGTGCTGTCCACCGACAACGTGTCAGTCACCGCGCCGGGCGGCATCGCCGAGGTGCTGCAAAGTCTGCTTTTGAGCGTGGTCGACAATCCGGTCAGCGCCCTGATGAATGCCAACTTCATCGGCATTCTGGCCTGGGCGATCGGCATGGGCGTTGCCATTCGCCACGCCGGTGACACCACCCGCGAAGTGCTCGGCGATCTGTCCAACGGCGTGACGCTGATCGTGCGCGTGGTGATTCGCTTCGCGCCGCTGGGCATTTTCGGTCTGGTGGCCTCGACCCTTGCCACCTCTGGCTTCGGCGCGCTGATCGGTTATGCACACCTGCTGGCCGTACTGCTGGGCTGCATGCTGTTCGTCGCGCTGGTGATGAACCCGCTGATCGTGTTCTGGAAACTGCGCCGCAACCCGTACCCGCTGACCCTCAAGTGCCTGCGCGAAAGCGGGATCACCGCCTTCTTCACCCGCAGCTCGGCGGCGAACATTCCGGTCAACCTGGAACTGAGCAAGCGCCTGGGCCTGCACGAAGACACCTACTCGGTATCGATCCCGCTGGGGGCAACCATCAACATGGCCGGCGCGGCGATCACCATCACCGTATTGACCCTGGCCGCGGTGCACACGCTGGGGATTGCCGTGGACATTCCAACCGCGATTCTGCTCAGCGTCGTCGCGGCGATCTGCGCCTGTGGCGCCTCGGGCGTGGCCGGCGGCTCGCTGCTGCTGATTCCGCTGGCGTGCAGCCTGTTCGGTATCCCGAGCGAGATTGCCATGCAGGTGGTGGCGGTCGGTTTCATCATTGGGGTGTTGCAGGACTCGGCGGAGACGGCCTTGAATTCGTCCACCGATGTGCTGTTTACCGCCGCGGCGTGCCTGGGTGAAGAGGCGAAAGCCCAGCGCACTGCGTAACAATTGCTGCAATGAAAAGCCCGCCAAGGTGTGAACCCTGGCGGGCTTTTTTGAGGCCGAGATCTTTCCCCCCCTCACCCCAACCCTCTCCCCCCAAGGGGCGAGGGGGAAAGGGAGCCGATCTTTGTCGCATTCAAGTCTTGAGTTCGACTCGATAGATCAAGTCGGCGTATCTCGAACAAACAACGCGATCAGTCCCCTCTCCCCCTGGGAGAGGGCTAGGGTGAGGGCTTCTAACGATTTAGTACGCGCCCATGAAATCGCGTTTACCCACTTCAACACCGTTGTGACGCAGCAGCGCGTAGGTGGTGGTGACGTGGAAGAAGAACTGCGGCAAACCGTAGCTCAGCAGGTAAGCCTGGCCGCTGAAGCGCTTCTCTTTCGGGGTGCCCGGACGGGTCACGATTTCGATACCTTCCTTGCCGTTGATCTGCTCTGGCTTGATCTCGCCGATGTAAGCCAGGACCTTGGTGATCAGCGCCTGCAGCTCGGCGAAGGTGGTTTCGGTGTCGTCATATTTCGGGATTTCGACTTCAGCCAGACGCGAGGAAACACCCTTGGCGAAGTCGACGGCGATCTGCACCTGACGCACCAGCGGGAACATGTCCGGGTACAGGCGTGCTTGCAGGAAGGCGTTCGGGTCGATGTTTTTCTCGGTGGCGTGGGCTTCAGCCTTTTTCAGGACATCGCTCAGGGCGTTGAGCATTTGTTGAAAAACCGGGACGGATGCGGCGTACAGGGAAATGGTCATGGCAGTCTCGTATGATGGCTGGGTGGAACGTGGAGGCGATTATAGCCATGCTTGATGACCACACGGCTTGCCTTTTGTTAGCCAAGGATTAGGCTAGGCGCCTTCGACTGCAGAGGGAACGCGCGATGACCACCGAACTTGAAACCACCACCGACGAACCACGGCTCAACGCCACGGAAATCCGCATTCTGGGTTCGTTGATCGAAAAACAGGCCACCAGCCCGGAAACCTACCCGCTGACCCTCAATGCACTGGTGCTGGCCTGCAATCAGAAAACCAGCCGCGAGCCGGTGATGAACCTGACTCAAGGCCAGGTTGGCCAGAGCCTGCGGGCGCTGGAAAGCCACGGTTACGCCAAACTGGTCATGGGCAGTCGCGCCGACCGCTGGGAGCACAAGCTCGACAAGGCGCTGGAACTGGTGCCGGCCCAAGTGATTCTCACCGGTTTGATGTTCCTGCGTGGCCCGCAAACGGTCAATGAGCTGCTGACCCGCAGCGGCCGCATGCATGACTTCGAAGATGCCGAGCAGGTGGTGCATCAGCTTGAACGCCTGATCGCGCGCGGGCTGGCGGTGTTGATTCCGCGTCAGGCCGGTCAGCGTGAAGACCGCTACACCCATGCGCTGGGCGATCCGGCGGATATCGAGGCGATATTGGCGGCGCGGCAGAATCCCGGGGAACGCTCTAGCGGCGGTGTTTCGGTTGAGCGCATCGAAGAACTGGAAGCGCGGATTGCAGCGCTGGAAGAACGTCTGGCGCGCCTCGAATAATCACCACAATACCTTGTAGGAGTGAGCCTGCTCGCGATTGCGCTGGTTCATTCAGAATTTCATTGCCTGACAGACCGCCATCGCGAGCAGGCTCACTCCTACATGAGATCTACGGGTTATTCCCCTTCCCAGTAATCCACCCCGTCCGCCTGCCGCGCCACGGCAACAAAGCCTGACGCATTGCCCTCGGCATCAACCTTGAAGTTGTCCATCACCGCGTATTTTTTGGAGTCCGGGTACTCACAGATATCCGGTTGCTGCTGGGTGCTGACCGCGAGGTAACGCAGCTCCGCGTCGCTGGTGTTGATGAGCTGATGCGCGGTTTCCGGGCCGCCCGGCGGGCAGGCAATCACGTCGCCTGCGCGGATCGGAAAGCGCTCGGCACCCAGCCGCACCTCGCCCTCCCCGGCTACCACATAGAACATCTCTTCGTTGACCCGATGGCTGTGAAACGGACTGCCGCGCATGCCCGGCGGCAGGGCATAGAGCCGATAACCGAGCTTCTGTGCGCCGAGATGCTGGCCGATGCGGGCCATGCGTTGTTGATAGCGGCCAGCGGTTTCGCCTTCCGGGGCCAGGGCTTCGGGCAGGGGTTCGAGTTCGACCTGGTGCAGGTTGAGGATGGGCGGATGCATGGTGGCGCCTCGATCAGGTTTTTGTGAGGGGCAAGTCTTGGCTTGCTGAGGCCGCAGTATAGGCAACCCGACTCACAACCGAGTCGCAGTCTTCGCGAGCAAGCCCGCTCCCACATTGAAATACATTCCTCTGTGGGAGCGGGCTTGCTCGCGAAGGGGCCCGCTGGCTCAGCGCAAAACTCAATGATCAGCTGCGAGCAAACGCCACCGCTGCCGCAAACTGCTCCTCACTCGGCCGCACCCCGGTGTACAGCACAAACTGCTCCAGCGCCTGGATCGCAATGACCTCAAGCCCGGTGATGACCTTTTTACCCTCGGCCCGGCCCCGCACGATCAGCGGTGTCTCCGACGGAATCGCCACCACATCGAATACGGTCTCGGCAGACTGGATCACTTCAGGCTCGAACGCCAGTTGCCCGGCCTCCGGTCCGCCGTCCATGCCCACCGGGGTGACGTTGATCAGCATCTGCGGCCGCTCTTCGCCCAGCTCCGCCTGCCAGCGATAGCCCAGCGAATCCGCCAACGCCCGTCCGGCACGCTCATTGCGCGCAACGATCAACCCATTCCTGTAGCCACCATCGCGCAAGGCACTGGCCACCGCTTTGGCCATGCCGCCGCTGCCGCGCAGGGCGAACGTCGAATCCTTCGGCACCGCGTGGGTTTCCAGCAATTGCGCGATGGCGATGTAGTCGGTGTTGTAGGCCTTGAGGTGGCCGTTGGTGTTGACGATGGTGTTGATCGACTGGATCGCCGCCGCCGACGCATCCAGTTCGTCGACCAGCGCAATGCACGCTTCCTTGAACGGCATCGACACACCGCAACCGCGAATCCCCAGCGCACGAATCCCGCCAACGGCCCCCGGCAGATCCTGACTGCTGAACGCCTTGTAATAGAAGTTCAGGCCCAACTGCTCATACAAATGGTTATGAAACCGCAGACCGAAGTTCCCGGGGCGCCCGGACAGGGACATGCACAGCTGGGTGTCTTTGTTGGGATTCATCTGCATGAAACTTCTCCTGAAAACCGACTTTCGGATGGACGGAGTTAGCCATTCCATCGTGTTGTGAACGATCATAAGCATTATCTGCAACGGGCTTCGCGAGGCTTTGGCCCTACGGTAAAGAAGCCGGTACAGACCTTACACAAACTTTACCCAGACGCTGTGCTGATTTACAAAAACACGTTGTCTTAGAAGTATCCCCGCGATAGTCCTTGGGTCTAATTGCAGATTCAAGCGCCGGGTTGAATAACGAGGAATTATCATGATCCGTAAACTTCCTGTCTTAGCTTTGCTGATCGGTGCATTGGCTGTTACCGGACAGGCGCAAGCCGGTGGTTACTATTATCACGGTCACGGCGGCTGCTGCTGGGGCGGCGGACACGCTGGCTGGGTTGGTCCGGCCGCTGTCGGTGCAGTGTTGGGCGCAGTGGTAGCGGGTTCGGTGATGTCCTCACCGCGCACGGTTTACGTACAGCAACCGGTGTATGTACAACCGCAGCCGGTTTACGCACCGCCACCGGTCTACTACCAGCCACCACCTCCACCGGTTTACTACCAGCCACCGGGCTATTACGTTCAGCCTCGCTACTAAGGCCGACGTCTGTAGCGTACAGGCTGTAAATCAAACAGGCTCCGCCGCAAGGCGGGGCCTGTTTTCGTTCAGGTATGTCTGAATAAATCTTGCGAAGGTCGCTACCAGGACAATGCTGGCGACTAGAATCGGCATGATGAATACAGCGCCCTTTCCTGATGCTGGGGGAAACGGTCATCTATTTGTCATGACGGAGCCGCAATCTGAGTCCGTCCGTAAACAACAGGTTGATAAAAACAAGGACGACCCATGCCTACTCAAAATCCGCACCGCATCGTCGGCCTGTGCACTTCAAGCAAGGTGTACAGCGCGCTGACTGAACTGAAACACCTGGAAGGCCACCGCTGCGCCAAGTTTCTATCGCTGCTGGCGGAGAATCTCGTGCACAAGGGCCTGCTCAATGAGCGCGAAGTGGTGCACATGCTCGACCAGGTTGTCGATTGAAACAGCCCTCACTGTTATCAATGACCACTATCGAAAGCGTTGATTGTCCCTGAGCGCAGCGAATCCCTAAGGTAGCTCCACAGATTGATGGAGGTACTTGTCATGGCTCAGGTTCAAATCATGTCGGTAGTTGGCAGCGCTGTTCCCGCATCGCTCAGAGCGTCGGGATTGCTCGCCTGCTGGTATCTGGTGCGCGATGGCGAGCCGATCAGCGGCCCGCTCACGTCATTACCGGCGGCGCAGGCGTTGTCGCAGAAAATCGTCAGCACACCGTTCCACGCCTAAGGCAGCTGGATTTTCGGCTTGGTCTCAATGAACAGCGCCCAGCTCGACATGAACAGCGCCGCGATCAGCGGCCCGATCACGAAACCGTTGAGGCCGAACACCGCCAGACCGCCAAGGGTCGAGATCAGGATCATGTAATCCGGCATGCGCGTGTCCTTGCCCACCAGGATCGGGCGCAGCACGTTGTCCACCAGACCGATTACAAATACCCCGAACAACCCCAGCACCACACCCTGCCAGATCATCCCGCTGAGCAGGAAGTACACCGCCACCGGCGCCCAGACGATCCCCGCCCCCACCGCAGGCAACAGTGACAGAAAGCCCATCAGCACCGCCCACAGCAACGCGCTGGGAATGTCGAGAAACCAGAAAATCGCCCCACCCAATGCCCCTTGAGTGACCGCCACCACCAGGTTGCCCTTCACCGTCGCGCGTACCACCCGATTGAATTTCAATTGCAAACGGCGTTTGTGATTCTCTTCCAGCGGTACCGCGGTGCGAATCTTGCGCACCAGCTCGGCGCCATCGCGCAGAAAGAAAAACAGCAGGTACAGCATGATGCCGAAGCTGACCACGAACTCGAATGTGCCTTGACCGAAACTGAACGCCTGACTGGCCAGCACCTGACTGCCCTGCATCGATGCCTTGACGATTTTCTCGCGCAGACCATTGAGTTCGCCCATGCCAAAACGATCGAGCAGATGCTGGAAGTACGGCGGCAGGCTGTGTTTGAACTGCGCTATATAGGCGCCGATGTCCAGTTGGCCACTTTCGATGTTGGTGTACAGCGTCGCGCCTTCCTGGACCAACAACACGCTGAGGATGATCACCGGCAAAATCGCGATCACCAGACAAATGCCCAGGGTGCATAGAGAAGTCAGATTGCGTTGCCAGCCGAACTTCTGCTGCAACCGGCGCTGCATCGGCGCAAACAGGATGCCGAGGATCACCGCCCAGAACACCGCGCCGTAGAACGGCAGCAGAATCCAGATGAAAGCGACCGTCACCAACAGCAACAGCACGGTGAGGGATTTGAATTGCAGGGTTTTTTCGTTCATGTCCGATCCATGTCAGTCAGGCGTCTCGCACGCCCCGAACCTTAGTCAGCCGGGACGCGCGCGAGTGCCATCTTTGTTCATGGAGCATAGTTGCCGATCACGGCCAGCATTCAGCGCACCGGCAGCTTGACGATCTGCTCGGTGGTCATGACGTCACCGAAGGTGTCTTCCACTTCCGCCAGTGCAGCTTGGTGCAGGGAATCCTTGTCGATGGACGAGCCATTGACGCGGGTAATCGCACGGGTGGCCGAGGCGTCGGAGGCGACGATCACGTTGTAACCCAGCGGCGCAGCATCCCGCGCGGCGCCGGCGACGCAGGCGTGAGTCATCAGACCGGAAATGATCAGCGTATTGATGCCGGCCTTCTTCAGGCGCTCGTCAAGGTCGGTGCTGGCAAATACGCTGACCGTGGTCTTTTGCAGAACCACGTCTTGCGGGCGTGGCTGCATGTCCTTGTGAAATTTAACGGTCTCGCCATCGATGGCAAATACCGGCGAGCCAGCCGGCGCGACGTGCTGCACGTGATACACCGGGATCTTGTGGCTGTCGGCGAAGCTGATCAGCTCACGGGTTTTCGCCAGAGCGGCGGCACCGTCCGGGATCGGCATCCGACCACTGAAATATTCATTCTGGAAATCGATCACCACCAGTGCGGATTTGCCGGCCGGCAAATGATCGGCCGGTGTGGCGCCGGACATCGCACGAATGGTCGGGTGGCTGTCAGCCATTGCCCCGGTGCTGGCCAAGACACCGGAAAATGCACAAGCGGTGAGAAAGCGACGAGTAAAGTTCTGCATGGGAGAGTCCTGCTTCGGTTGATTTGATGAGTGAATGTTAAGCAGCCACCGTCGCACCGAACACAGTGAAACCGACACATGATTTGTGCATGATCTACACAAATGAGCCGCACAGATCATTCTCGCTACTCAAACGTAGATCCAGATCAATAAACCGCGATTGCCACTGCACTACCCTGCCGCGCTTTTGCGACCGATGCCGCCATGAAGCCAGAACTCCCCCTCGCCGCCCCGGAACTGCTCGCCCCTGCCGGCACCCTGAAGAACATGCGCTACGCCTTCGCTTACGGTGCCGATGCGGTTTACGCCGGGCAGCCGCGCTACAGCCTGCGAGTGCGCAACAACGAATTCGACCACGCCAACCTCGCCCTCGGCATTCGCGAAGCGCAGGCCCAGGGCAAGCGCTTCTATGTTGTGGTCAACATCGCCCCGCACAACGCCAAACTGAAGACCTTCCTCAAGGATCTGGCACCAGTGATCGAGATGGCACCGGACGCACTGATCATGTCCGATCCGGGATTGATCATGCTGGTGCGCCGGCACTTTCCGCAGATGCCGATCCACCTCTCGGTGCAGGCCAACACGGTGAACTGGGCGAGTGTCGAGTTCTGGCAGCAACAGGGGCTGAGCCGGATCATTCTGTCGCGGGAGCTGTCGCTGGAAGAAATCGGCGAAATCCGCGAACAGGTGCCAGGCATGGAACTGGAGGTGTTCGTCCACGGCGCGCTGTGCATGGCTTACTCCGGGCGCTGCCTGCTGTCGGGCTATATGAACAAGCGCGACGCCAATCAAGGCACCTGCACCAACGCCTGTCGCTGGAAATATTCGGCGCAGGAGGCCACCGAAAATCAGCTCGGCGAGATCGTGCAGACCTTCCAGCCCGAGCCGACCCTCGGTATCGGCGCGCCGACCGATCAGGTGTTCCTGCTGCAGGAAGCCAATCGGCCCGATGAGTTGATGCCGGCTTTTGAGGACGAGCACGGCACTTACATCATGAACGCCAAGGATCTGCGCGCCGTGCAGCACGTCGAGCGCCTGACACGCATGGGCGTACATTCGCTGAAGATCGAGGGCCGCACCAAGTCGCACTTCTATTGCGCGCGCACCACTCAGGTCTATCGCCGGGCAATTGACGACGCGATGGCCGGGCGCGAGTTTGATCGCAGCCTGATGACCGATCTGGAATCACTGGCCCAGCGCGGCTACACCGAAGGCTTCCTGCGCCGCCATGTGCATGACGAATACCAGAATTATCAGAACGGCAGCTCGGTGTCGGAGCGTCAGCAGTTCGTTGGCGAACTCACCGGCGAGCGCCGCGACCGGTTGGCCGAGGTCAAGGTGAAGAACCGTTTTGCCTTGGGCGATCATCTGGAACTGATGACGCCCAAGGGCAACTTCCATTTCGATCTGCACCAGTTGCAGAGTGCCAAGGGTGAAGCCATTGAAGTCGCCCCCGGCGATGGGCACACGGTTTACCTGCCAATTCCGGATGCGGTGGATTTGCGCTTTGGCCTGCTGATGCGCGACCTGAGTTCCTAAACCCACCCCTGCGGCAGCTCCTACAGGGGGGATGCGCTCTACCTGTGGGAGCGAGCTTGCTCGCGAAAGGGCCGGCGCAGACTATAAATATCTCATGCCGGGTTAGCCTCAGCGCCTGTCATCCGACAACGGCGTCGGCTCATCCGCCGGCGGCACATCATCGTCCGCCGCCGGGTCCTTCCAGTCTTCCGGCCGATCGGCATCACTCAGCGGATCACGCCCCGGGCTCATGCCCGGCGGCGCATCGTGATCGGCCAGCGTCGGCTCGTCAGTGCCGGGCACCGGACGGGTTGGATCGGTCGGCAGCACACCACCCTGAAACAGCAAATCATTAGCCATGACACACCTCACCGAGGAGGTCCGGAAAACCCGGGCCGTACAGGTTGGAAGTGTGCCTCTAAACGACGTGCTATCGAGCAGACCAACGGCAATCAGCCTTGAGCACTGAAACGGTCGCGGCTGTTGGTCAGGTGCAGCCACATGGCCGCGCGCGCGGCATCCGGATCCTGACGCTTGATCGCATTCAAAATCGCTTCGTGTTCGAGATTGGCCAACTGCCCCAGCTTGCTCAGATCCGCCGCGCCTCGCTCGGCGGCATTGAGCCGCTGACGCGGAATCATCGCGCTGCCCAGGTGCTGCATGATTTCGCTGAAGCAGACGTTGCCGGTGGCTTCGGCGATCAGCAGATGAAAGCGTCGGTCGGCCTCGACGCAACTGTCGTTGCTGTCCAGCAGACGCTGATAGTCATCCAGCGCCTGACGCATTTGCAGCAATTGCTGCTCGCTGCGCCGTAACGCGGCCAACGCTGCGGCCTGTGTCTCCAGGCCCATGCGCAATTCAAGAATGCTGCGCACCCCCAGAGCGGTATCGACATTCAACCGCAAGCCCTGCTCCGCAGTGCGCTCGATGACGAACGTGCCGATGCCGTGCCGCGTTTCGACCAGTCCCGACGCCTGCAATTTGGAAATCGCCTCGCGCACCACTGTGCGACTGACACCGTGCTCCTGAACGATGGCGTTCTCCGACGGCAGCTTGTCGCCGGGTGACATCTGGCCGAGCAGGATCTTCTGGGTGAGTTTTTCCACCAGGTCGTGCGCAAGGTTATGCGTGCGTTTAGGCGCGGGGGCGTCGAGGTCTTCTTGCATGATCGGTTCCGGGCATCGGGGCTCGCGGATCGTAGCACTACGCAGTCGCTGACGAGATTGATTTTAGCGCTGAAATCGCCTCCATCTTGTATGACAACATGCAGGAAAATCGGGATTTTAGCCTCAAAGAGTCGGTAGAGCACATTTAAAAAAATCGAAAAATGGTCGCTGAGAAAAGAAAACAATGACCGAAAAACCCAATAAAACCGGCTGTTTTTGCTAAAAGGACATAAGAAACTTGCCTGCCAGATGAATTTAATCGCCCCAACCCACTTGTAGGACAAAAAATGCAGGTTGTATGATGTCTATCAACAAAGCAGCACACAGCACTACCCCCGCATAAAAATAATCAGTGGGAGAAAAACAAGTGAAAACCTCCGTCTCCGGGATGAACGAGGGCGTCGATTCGACACTCGCGTCCGCCATCTCGAAAGTGAAACGCCACGTCCTGCCGCTCTTCGTGATCATGTTCATCGTCAATTACATTGACCGGGTGAACATCGGTTTCGTCCGCACTCACATGGAACATGACCTGGGCATTGGTGCTGCCGCCTACGGCTTCGGCGCCGGTCTGTTCTTCATCGGTTACGCGCTGTTCGAAGTCCCGTCCAACATGCTCCTGCAGAAAGTCGGCGCGCGTATCTGGCTGACCCGCATCATGCTCACCTGGGGTCTGGTCGCCGCCGGCATGGCGTTCATCCAGAACGAAACGCACTTTTACATCCTGCGTTTCCTGCTCGGTGTGGCCGAGGCCGGATTCTTTCCCGGGGTGATCTACTACTTCACGCGCTGGCTGCCGGGTGCCGAACGCGGCAAGGCAATCGCGATTTTCCTCAGCGGCTCAGCGGTCGCCTCGCTGATCTCCGGCCCGTTGTCGGGCCTGCTTTTGCAGATCAATGGCCTGGGCCTGCACGGCTGGCAGTGGATGTACTTCATCGAGGGGATGTTTTCCGTGGGGCTGTGTGTGTTCGTGTGGTTCTGGCTCGACGCCAAACCGCACGACGCGAAATGGCTGACCCGCGCCGAACAGGACGCACTGGTCGGCGCCATCGATGATGAACAGAAGGCCCGCGAAGCCGCGACGCCGATCCGCCCGTCGATGGGCAAACTGCTCAAGGACCGGCAGATCATCCTGTTTTGCCTGATCTACTTTTTCATCCAGCTGACGATCTACGCCGCGACGTTCTGGCTGCCGAGCATCATCAAGAAAATGGGCGAGATGAGCGATTTCCAGGTCGGGCTGTTCAACTCGATTCCGTGGTTGCTGTCGATCGTCGGCATGTACGCCTTCGCCGCTTTCTCGGCCAAGTGGAAGCACCAGCAGGCCTGGGTCGCGACCGCGCTGCTGATTGCGGCGGCGGGGATGTTCATGTCCACCACCGGCGGGCCGATTTTTGCCTTTGTCGCGATCTGTTTTGCTGCGCTGGGCTTCAAGTCCGCTTCATCGTTGTTCTGGCCAATTCCACAGGCCTATCTGGATGCGCGAATCGCTGCAGCAGTGATCGCGCTGATCAATTCGGTGGGCAACCTTGGCGGCTTCGTCGCGCCAACCACCTTCGGCTTGCTCGAAGAGCACACCGGCTCGATTCAGGGCGGCCTCTATGGCCTGGCCGCGACCTCGATCATCGCCGCCATCATCGTCTTCGCCGCGCGCACCACACCGAAACCCGCTGCTGACCTCGCCGTGGCCGAAGCCGCGCCGAAGCACGCCTGAATTCTGTCTTACTAGGATAAAAATCATGACCGCACACGACACCGCCAAAGCGCCGATCATCACCGACATGCAGGTGATTCCGGTGGCCGGCCACGACGGCATGCTGCTCAACCTGAGTGGCGCCCACGGGCCGTTTTTCACCCGCAACATCGTCATCCTCAAGGATAACGCCGGGCACACCGGCGTCGGTGAAGTGCCCGGTGGCGAGCGCATCCGCCAGACGCTGGAGGACGCCCGCAGCCTGGTGCTCGGCAGCTCGATCGGCAACTATCAGAAAATCCTCAATCAGGTGCGTCAGACCTTCGCCGAGCGTGATGCCGGCGGCCGTGGCCTGCAGACCTTCGACCTGCGCATCACCATTCACGCAGTGACCGGACTCGAAGCCGCCCTGCTCGACCTGCTCGGCCAACACCTCGACGTACCGGTCGCGGCGTTGCTCGGCGAAGGCCAGCAGCGCGATCAAGTGAAGATGCTCGGTTATCTGTTCTACGTCGGTGACCAGCGCGAAACCAGCCTCGCCTACCGCAGCGAACCGGATGCCGATAACGACTGGTTCCGCGTGCGACACGAGAAGGCCATGAGCGCCGAAGCGGTAGTGCGTCTGGCTGAAGCGGCCCAGGCGAAATACGGTTTCCAGGACTTCAAACTCAAGGGCGGCGTGCTCAGTGGCGATGCGGAAGTCGAAGCGGTGACGGCCCTGGCCGAACGCTTTCCCGAGGCGCGCATCACCCTTGATCCGAACGGCGCCTGGTCACTGAAGGAAGCGATTCGTCTGTGCCGCGATCAGCATCACGTGCTGGCTTACGCCGAAGACCCCTGCGGTGCGGAAAACGGTTACTCGGGGCGTGAAGTCATGGCCGAATTTCGCCGCGCCACCGGACTGAAGACGGCGACCAACATGATCGCTACCGACTGGCGCGAGATGGGCCACGCGATCCAGTTGCAGTCGGTGGACATCCCTTTGGCCGACCCGCACTTCTGGACCATGCAAGGTTCGGTGCGTGTCGCGCAACTGTGCCATGAGTGGGACCTGACCTGGGGTTCGCACTCCAACAACCACTTCGATATCTCGCTGGCGATGTTTACCCATGTCGCGGCAGCGGCACCGGGCGATATCACCGCCATCGACACGCACTGGATCTGGCAGGACGGCCAGCGCCTGACCAAGGCGCCGCTGCAGATTGTCGACGGCTGCGTGCAAGTGCCGCAAAAGCCGGGGCTGGGGGTGGAGCTGGACATGGATCAGGTGGCCAAGGCTCACGAACTCTACAAAGGCATGGGCCTCGGTGCGCGGGATGACAGCGTGGCGATGCAGTTTTTGATTCCGGGATGGACGTTCGATAACAAGCGGCCGTGCCTGGTGCGCTGACATTCTCAAGCTCACCGTACTTCAAATGTGGGAGCGGGCTTGCTCGCGAAGGCGGTGCATCAGTCAATATTTGAGTTGACTGACACGCCGCCTTCGCGAGCAAGCCCGCTCCCACAGGGGGGGGATTTGTATCAGGCAGAGATTTGTAGCAGCCAGTTTTTGAACGCCGTCATCGCTGCCGTCTCCGGCCGCGACTGCAAGCGCGTCAGCCAATAACTGCCGGTGGTGATTTCAATCGCAAACGGCTGGCGAATCACGTCCGCCGCCAGTTGCCGGGCGAACATCAGCGGCGGCGCCAAGGCCACCCCGCTGCCCTGCAGCGCCGCTTCCATCATCGCCAGCGACGAATCGAACACAATGCTCTGCGGCGGTGCCGCGTGGGTGGCCAGGCCTGCGGCGTGAAACCACTCCGGCCACTCATCGGTGCGATAGGAACGCAGCAAGCGTTGTTGCAGCAGATCGCCCGGGGTGTGCAGCTGCCGGGCAATTTCCGGTACGCACAGTACCGATAGTGGAGCGTCGAGCAGACGCGTTGCCTCGATGCCATGCCACGCCCCGGCGCCAAAACGAATCGCGTAATCCAGACCTTCGGCGGCGACGTCGACACGATTGTTGTTGGTCGACAGCCGCAAATCTATGAGCGGATGTTTCGCCTGGAAGTCTGCCAGTCGCGGCAGCAGCCAACCGACCGCAAAGGTTCCTACGGCACCCACGGTCAACATTTCCCGATACTGACCGCCGGCCAGCCGCTCGAGCATCTGCGCGATATGATCGAACGACGTGGTCAACACCGGCAGCAGGGTTTCCCCTTCACTGGTCAGCATCAGCCCACGGGGCAGGCGTTTGAACAGGGTGACATTGAGCTGCGCTTCAAGGCTTTTGACCTGATGGCTCACCGCCGCCTGGGTCACGCACAGTTCCACAGCGGCGCGGGTAAAGCTCAAATGCCGTGCCGAGGCTTCGAACGCGCGCAGTGCATTGAGCGGCAATTGAGGTCGAATCATGCCCAGTCCCAAATTTTTCTAATGGCTCATGCGAAATATCATCGTTTGTCGACGAGTGCCAGACTGCCTAAATTGTCGGCGCTGATCAGCTGCCCAACATTGCAATTGCCCGCAGTCTAGCGGGATAACACCCTCAACACTCATGGAGAGTGGTTCATTTATGTCATTCATCAATCCGAGCAAAGTCATTTCCTGCAGCGCTTTCGGCCTGTTTTTCGGCGCCGCAGCGTGCATGGCTGCCACGCCCAGCGACGAGCAACTGCAAGCCCTGGTGAACAAATCCGTCACCCCGGTGATGCAGCAGCAGAACATCCCCGGCCTCGCCGTGGCCATCACCGTCAACGGCCAGCCGCATTACTTTAATTACGGCGTCGCCGCCAAGGATACCGGGCAGAAAGTCAGCGAAAACACCCTGTTCGAAATCGGCTCGGTGAGCAAAACCTTCGCCGCGACCCTGGCCGGCTATGCGCAGGCGACGGGCAAACTGGACCTGTCGACCAAGGCCAGCCAGATCTGGCCAGAACTCAAGGGCAGCGCCTTCGATGGCATCAGCGTGCTGCAACTGGGCACCTACAGCGCCGGCGGCCTGCCGCTGCAATTCCCTGACGAGTGGGACTCGGCGGACAAGATGCTCGGCTACTACCAACAGTGGAAACCGAGCTTCCCGGCCGGTAGCCAGCGCCTGTATTCCAACCCGAGCCTGGGCCTGTTCGGTTATCTGGCCGCCAAGACCCTCGGTCAGCCATATGATCAGGTGATGAGCGAAACCCTGCTGCCGAAACTCGGCCTCAAGCAAACCTTCATCCATGTGCCCGCGTCCGAAGCCAAGCTTTACGCCCAAGGTTACGACAAGAAAGACCAACCGGTTCGGGTCACTCCAGGCGCACTGGATTCCGAAGCCTACGGTATTAAAACCAGTGCTGCGGATCTGCTGCGGTATGTCGAGGCCAACCTGAAACCGGCCAGCCTTGAAGCGCCACTGCAAAAAGCTATCGCCGCGACCCACACCGGTTACTACACCGTTGGCGACATGACCCAAGGTCTGGGCTGGGAGCGTTACGCCTACCCGATCAGCCTCGATAAATTGCAGAACGGCAACTCGACGCCGATGGCCATGGAAGCGCATAAGGTCAAATGGCTGGCCTCGCCACAGCCTGAACCGGACAACGTGCTTTACAACAAAACCGGCGCGACCGGAGGCTTCGGCGCCTATGTGGCGTTTGTACCGTCGAAGGATCTCGGCATCGTGATTCTGGCGAACAAGAATTACCCGAACGCGGAACGGGTGAAGATTGCCCACGAAATATTCAGCGCCCTGACTGACTGATATTGAAACTGTGGCGAGGGGATTTATCCCCTCGCCACAAACGGGCAATAAAAATGGGCGACCCTGCAGAGGTCGCCCATTTTTTTGATTCAGGCCATGCCGTCAATCATCCGGCATTTCCGGTGGTTTGCTCGGTTTCGCGGGTTTGGTTGGCTTGGCGCCCTTCTCGCCTTTCTTGGCTGCCGGTTCGGCGGCAGTGGCCTTGGTATCGGCGACCGTTGGTACGGTGATGTCTTTCTCGCTGGCCGGCAGCGCATCAACCGTGTCGAAGATTTTCTTCAGGTCCACCGACTTCGCTTCATCGCCCGAGGCCGAAAGTTTGATTTCGCCGTCCTTGCCGATCAGGAACACTTTCGGGTACGCGCCGGCACCGAGTTTCAGCGAACGCAGCAAAGCCATGGTGTCTTGCTGGCCGAGGTCTTTGCCATCGAGCTGACCGGCCATATTGAGGATGGTGTAGACCTTGATGCTGCGATCAGTCACACCTTTCTTGCTCGCCGGATCGTCCAGCGATTTTTTCAGCCCCACCCACACCGGGTCGACGGTGCTTTGTGCGATCACGATCAGCGGTCGGGCCCGTCCCATATCCCCGGCTATGGGCGAGTCGTTGTCAGCGGCGAACAAGGGGCCGGCAATCGCCAGCAAGAGTGTCAGGGTCAGTGACCTGATGAGCATGCGCATCTCCTTTTGATATCCACGCTCTAATGATTGCGCATCGTGGCGATTGTTCCGGGGTCGTGCCCGGCAAATATGTTTCGCCTTGTCAGAAGCTTAGGTCAGCCCCGTCATTGCGCAACCACATCGGCGTAATCGTGACGCGGATTTGATTACCTTTTGTGAGCGCATTAGGGTGGTCGTTCTGCCCACGAAATGGAGTTCACCCCATGCACATCGACTACCTGTGCGATCACCCGCATTTGATTGAGGAACTGGCCGAACTCAATTTCCAGGAATGGGGCGAGTTCCGTCCCGGCGACACCCTTGCAGCCCGCACCGAACGGATGCGTGCCGCCTGCGGCAAAGGTGCAATTCCCAGCGTGGTGGTGGCCATTGAAGACGGCAGATTGCTCGGTGGCGCGCTGTTGATCGACAGTGACATGAAGATCCGTCCCCAACTGACGCCATGGCTGGCGGGCGTCTACGTGAAGGCCGAAGAGCGTGGACGCAGGATTGCTTCGCAACTGGTCAACAGGATCGTCGATGAAGCCGCGGCGTTGGGGGTGACCGAGTTGTATCTGTACACCGACGCCGCGCAATCGCTGTATGCGCGGCTGGGATGGGAGGTGGTCGAGGATCTGGTTTACGAAGAACTGCCGGTGACCGTCATGAAATTCAACATCATTCATACCCCAGTGTAGGAGCTGCCGCAGGCTGCGATCTTTTGATTTTGAAGGTCAAAAGATCGCAGCCTGCGGCAGCTCCTACATCAGAACGCCAGTTTGTAGCCGATCAACAGCAGCATGGTCGCCAGGCACGGGCGCAGCAATTCATCGGAAATGCGCCCGGTCAGGTGGCTGCCGAGCCAGATGCCCGGCAGCGAACCCATCAGCAGGAAGCCCAGCACGCCCCAATCCATGTTGCCCATGCTCGCATGCCCCAGCCCCGCAACGAGGGTCAGCGGTACGGCGTGGGCGATTTCGGTGCCGACCAGACGCCGGGTCGGCAACAGCGGGTAGAGGATGAACAGCGCGACCGTGCCCAAGGCGCCGGCGCCGATTGAAGTCAGGGCGACCATGGTGCCGAGGATCAGGCCGGTGATCACCGTCATCACATTCAGGCGCGCGCCGCTCGGGTTGTAGTTGCCGCCAGCGCGTTTGTGGGCGAATTCGAGGAGGCGCTTCTTGAACAGAATCGCCAGCGCCGTGGCGAACAGCACGAAGCCCAGCGCTTGTTTGATGATTGCGTTCATTGCGTCGGGCGCGGTGTGCAAGGTGCTGAGGAACCACAAGGTCATTGCCACCGCTGGCACGCTGCCGAGGGTCAGCCAACCGGTGATGGCCCAGTCGATGTTGTCGTTCTTCTTGTGCACCAGCACGCCACTGGATTTGGTAATGGCTGCATACAGCAGATCAGTGCCCACCGCTGTTGCCGGGTTGATGCCGAACCACAGCAGGATCGGCGTCATCAAGGAACCACCGCCGACACCGGTCATGCCGACAATAAACCCCACCACCAGCCCGGCAATCACCAGGCCGAAATTTGCCAATTCCATTAAGACGTCCAGAAAAAACGACAGGAAAAATCTGGCCCGCAGCATAGCGATTTTTCATATAACCACATATATCAATGCGGTCTATCGTTATGCCTTCCAGCCACACTGCCTTTATCTGAGTGGGAGCGGGCTTGCTCGCGAAGGCGGTGTGTCATTCACGTAGATATCGACTGACACGCCCTTTTCGCGAGCAAGCCCGCTCCCACAGGGGTTCATGGTGCCAGGTAGATCAATGCACGCGCCGGCCCGGTTTGAAACTGTGATGACGGTTGATCCACACCGTCGCCAGCGCAATCAGCGACAGGATCAACAGCGCCCACGGAAACGACATCGCCCCCGCCCGATCCAGCAGCAGCCCGCCAAACAGACCGCCGCCGGCAATCGCCACGTTCCAGGAGGTGGTAAGCATCGCCTGCACCACGTCCACATGCTCGCCAGCCGAATCCGCTGCAGCCGTCAGCAGCAACGTCGCCGAGCCACCAAACGACAAGCCCCACACGGCCATGCAGGTATAGATCAGCCACGGCGACGGTGACATCAGCGCCAGCACCAGGGCGGTCACGGCAAACACCGCGAGGCTGATCAGGGTCAGCCAGCGCAACCAGCGATCCACCAGCAGGCCGATGATCCAGATCCCGACCAGCGAACACAGACCAAACACCAGCAGCACCAGATCGACCCGCTCGGCCAGCCCGGCCTGCATCAGGAACGGTGCAATGTAGGTGTAGAGAATGTTGTGCCCGAGCATCCAGGTCAGTACCACGAACAGCACCGGCCGTACGCCCGGCAGACGCAGCGATTGCAGCAGCGGCAGGCGTTCGGCGCTGGTCTGGCCGGGACGATCGGGCACCGCCAGCACGATCCACGCCGCCAACACCAATGCCAGCGCCGACATGATCCCGAACGAAGCGCGCCAACCGATCAGGTTGCCCAGCCAAGTCCCCGCCGGTGTGCCCAGCGACAGTGCCACTGGCGTGCCGAGCATGGCGATCGCCAACGCCCGCCCCTGTTGATGCGCCGGCACGATCCCGCGGGCGTAACCGGCCATGATCCCCCATGACAGGCCGGCTGCCATCCCGGCCAGAAACCGCGAAGCGAGGGTCAGACCGTAATGGCTGGAGAACGTGGTGATGGTGTTGAACACCAGGAAACCGCCGACCGTCATCAGCAGCACCCTCCGACGTGGCCAGCCCCGGGTGGCGACGGTCAGCGGAATCGCCGCGACGATCGAGCCCAGCGCATACAGCGTCACCAGTTGCCCGGCGAGCACTTCGCTGACCCCAAGCCCGGCGCCGATTTGCGGCAGCAGCCCGGCGGGCAGGGTCTCGGTGAGGATGGCGATGAAGCCGGTCATGGCGAACGCCAGCAACGCGGCATAGGGCAGTTTTTCTGCACGGGTGGCGTGGTCGAGGCGGGTGAATTCGGTGCTTGCGGAGTCGGTCATGACAGGTGCAGCTCCCTTTGGATCAATAGTAGCGATGGATTGTATACAAAAATCCCACGCACAATTTGATCAATGTGGGAGCGAGCCTGCTCGCGAATGCGGTGGATCTATCAAAGATTCAGCGCCTGGCAGATCGCTTTCGCGAGCAGGCTCGCTCCCACATTGGATCTCCGCACTTACTGCACCGGCAGGAAATTCAGGAACAGCAGGCTCTGCGCGTAGTTCAGGCCGATACGCCGGTAGCGCTCATCTAGCATCTGTGTCAGCAAGTCAAGGCGCGCGACGATCTTGCCGAATTCGGTAGCGAAACTCAGGTTGCTGCCCTCCTCCGAGATTTCGTTGGAGAACAGCAAGGGCTGGCCTTCCTTGTTCTGGCGCTGGGCCAGAATCCACGTGGCTTTCTCGATGTTGCGCGCGGCGTTGTGGACGAAGGTCGGGTTGATCGCATCGGTCATGTAGAACTCGACGCGATTGCCATGGGCGGTGACCAGCATGCTGCCGATGGCATAGATGAAGGCGCCGACCCGATCCCCGAGAAACTCCGGACTCATCGCATAGCTGAGCGCCGCCAGATCTTTGCGCCCGCCCAACACCGGTAACGGTTGCTGCTGCTCGACGGCCAGGCGCACCTGTTTCACCGCCGTATTGATGTCGAGGAAGCCCGACTTGCGCAGTTCTTCCGGGTTACGCAAATACAGCTTGCCCATCAGGCGATAAAGGCTGTTGAGGTTGTCGCGCATCGCCAACGTGGCCATGCGATCGACGCTGGTCTGCAGGAATTCCTGCGGTTGACCGTCACGCATCTGAGCGATGAAACCGTTGCCGGTCTGGTGCGTGCAACCGCTGACAAACAGCGACGACAGACAGGCCAGCAACAGGCACGGGCGGCGAACGAATCGGGCGATCGGGGGAAAAACTCTCGGCATGAATTCTCGAACAGGCACATTCCTGCGCGGCGGGCGTCGCCGCATCCTGGCCATGGATAGAGCCGTCGAATCCGGAAAAGTGCAGCGCTGGCACGATTTCCCGACCTTCGGCAACTATTTAGTATTACTTTATATTTGCAATAAACCTTTAACCGGCTATAAATTCTGACTCAACCCACAATTAGCATGACTATTACCCTGTTTTGAAAACAACAACAAAAAGGAAGGTCAACCATGCTTCAATCACGTCACCTGCTCTCCGGCCTCGGACTGTCCCTGATGATCGCCACCCTCTCCGCCAACGCGGCCGGCCTCAGCGCCGAACACAAAGCCTTTGGCAAAACCAATGACGGCACGCCCGTCGAGCAATACATCCTGCGCAACAGCCACGGCATGCAGGCGACCGTCATCACCTACGGCGCCACCCTGCAATCGCTGCTGGTGCCGGACAAATACGGCAAAGCCGCCGATGTGGTGCTGGGTTTCGACGATGTTCAGGGTTACCAGAAGGGCACGGCCTATTTCGGCGCGACTATCGGCCGTTTCGGCAATCGACTGGCCGACGGCGCGTTCGAACTCGACGGCAAGCGCTATCAGGTGCCGCAGAACGACAAGTCCAACGCGTTGCATGGCGGTACGCTGGGTTTTGACAAAAAGGTCTGGAAAGCCGAGCCCGTCACAGACAAGGATTCAGTGGGCGTGACCCTGACCTACCTGTCGGCGGATGGCGAAATGGGCTTCCCCGGCAACCTAACCACGCAAGTGACCTATCGCCTGACCGACAGCAACGAACTGCGCATCGACTACAAGGCCAGCACCGATAAACCGACAGTGCTCAACCTGACCAACCACAGCTACTTCAACCTCGCCGGCGCCGGCAATGGCGACGTGTTGAAACAAATCGCGACCCTGCACGCCAGCCGCTATACCCCGGTCACGGCCAAGCTGATCCCGACCGGCGAACTGGCACCCGTGGCCGGTACGCCGATGGACTTCACCAAACCCACCGCGATCGGCGCCCAGATCAAGGCCGATCATCCGCAGCTGAAATTTGCCGAGCCGAAACAGGGCGGCTTCGATTTCAACTGGGTGCTGGATACCAAGGGTGATCTGAGCAAAGTCGCCGCCGAGGTCAGCGATCCGCAGTCCGGGCGGCATTTGCAGCTGTTCACCAGCGAGCCGGGGGTGCAGTTTTACACCAGCAACTTCCTCGACGGCACGGTCAAGGGCAAGGGTGGCAAGGTCTATCCGCACTGGGGCGCGTTTACCCTGGAGACTCAGCATTATCCAGACTCGCCGAATCAGCCGGATTTCCCAAGTACGCGTCTCGATCCGGGACAGGCTTATACACAAAGCGTCGTCTTGAAATTCACCACAAAATAACTGACCTCACTCATTTCCTGTGGCGAGGGAGCTTGCTCCCGCTGGGGCGCGAAGCGGCCCTCGCTTTTCATTAAGTTGGAAAGCAGCGGCCTGCTGCGCAGTCCAGCGGGAGCAAGCTCCCTCGCCACAGGTTCATCGCCCTCCATTGGAACCCCTGCGCTATTCTGCTGCCCACTAAGGTATCGACCATCAGCACAGGAGGTTTGAATGCGTACCCTCGAACTGGCAGGCGTGCAGGTTCCAGTGATTGGCCAGGGCACCTGGCGCATGGGCGAAGATCGCTCGGCGCACCCGCGTGAAGTGTCCGCGCTGCGCCAAGGCATCGAACTGGGCATGACCCTCATCGACACGGCGGAAATGTACGCCGAGGGCGGTGCCGAAAGCGTGGTCGGCGAAGCCATTGCCGGTCTGCGCGACCAGGTGTTTCTGGTGAGCAAGGTCTACCCGCACAACGCCAGCCGCAAAGGCATCCCCCAAGCCTGCGAGCGCAGCCTGCGCCGGCTCGACACCGATTACATCGACCTCTATCTGCTGCATTGGCGCGGCCAGTATCCGCTGGATGAAACCGTCGAAGCGTTCGAACGCCTGCGCGAGGACGGCAAGATCGGCCGCTGGGGCGTGTCGAATTTTGACGTCGACGACCTCGACGAACTGGCCAGCCCGGCGTGCGCCACCAATCAGGTGCTGTACAACCTGGAAGAGCGCGGCGTCGAATTCGATCTGCTGCCATGGTGCCAACAGCAGCGCATGCCGTTGATGGCGTACTGCCCGATTGGCCAGGGTGGCGCGATGCTGGCTGAACCGGTACTGAACAAGATTGCCACTCGTCACAACGTGACCCCGGCACAGGTTTCACTGGCGTGGATTCTGCGTCAGGATGGTGTGATTGCGATTCCCAAGGCTGTGCGACCGGAACACGTGCAACTCAATGCACAAGCGGCGCAGTTGCAACTGGATGCCGGGGATCTGGCGGCGCTGGACCAGGTATTCAAAGCGCCACAACGCAAGCAGCGGCTGGCTATGGTCTGAGTCGCTGCCGGCTGGCGAGGGCTTCGTCATGAGAAGCACTGATCAGTACGACCCGTTCAATCTGCAGCGTTTCGTCCAGGCCCAGGACCCGGTATTCGAACGGATCCAGCGCGAACTCGACGAGGGGCGCAAGCGCAGCCACTGGATGTGGTTTGTGTTCCCGCAGTTCGCCGGGCTGGGCGGCAGCGAAATGTCCCGGCGCTTCGCCATTCAGTCTGCCGAGGAAGCCGAGGCTTACCTGGCCCATGACCTGCTCGGCGCTCGACTGCGCACCTGCACGCAACTGGTGCTGAACATCCGTCAGCGTTCGATTGCCGAGATTTTCGGCCACCCCGATGACCTGAAGTTTCACTCCTCGATGACGCTGTTTGCCCAGTTTGGCGCCGAGGACAGTCTGTTCAATCAGGCACTGGAGCGTTACTTCCACGGCATCCTCGACGAATGGACCCTGCAACTGCTGGACTCAAAACAGGCCCAGCTGCCCCCCGATCAGGGTTGAGAAATCGTCGTCGACAAACGGCAGAATCGCATCGGCCACCGGTTGCAGCTGTCGGGTGATGTAGTGGTCGTAGTCGATGGCGGCGCGGCGCACTTCCAGCGGTTCCGGCCCGGCCTGGGTGATCACGTAACTGATCCAGCCACCGTTCTGATACTGCCGCGGGCGCCCGTGCTGTGCGTTGTAATCGTCGGCCAGCCGCGCCGCGCGCACATGCGGCGGCACGTTGCGTTCGTAGTCATCGAGGGTGCGGCGCAGGCGCTTGCGGTAGACCAGTCGCTCATCGAATTCGCCGGCCAGGGTCTTGCGCACGTAATCGCGCACGTAATCCTGATACGGCTTGCGCTGGAAGATTCGCTCGTACAGTTCCTGCTGGAATTGTCGGGCCAGCAGTGACCAGTCGGTGCGCACGGTTTCCAGGCCCTTGTAGACCATTTCTTCGCTGCCGTCGGCGCGGGTCACCAGTCCGGCGTAGCGCTTTTTGCTGCCCTCCTCGGCGCCGCGAATGGTCGGCATCAGAAAGCGCTTGTAGTGCGTTTCGTACTGCAATTCGAGGGCACTTTGCAGGCCGTACTCCTCGCGCACATGCTCGCGCCACCAGTTGTTGACGTGTTTGACCAGCGCCTGACCGATCTGCGCTGCTTCCTCCTGACCGTGCGGCCGGCGCAGCCAGACGAAGGTCGAGTCGGTGTCGCCGTAGATCACCGCGTGGCCCTGCGCTTCGATGAGCTGACGGGTGCGCAGCATGATCTCGTGGCCGCGCAGGGTGATCGACGACGCCAGACGCGTATCGAAAAACCGGCAACCGCTGGAACCGAGCACGCCGTAGAAGGCGTTCATGATGATTTTCAACGCCTGCGACAGCGGCGCGTTGTGCTCACGCTTGGCGGTCTCGCGACCTTCGGCGACCCGCGCGACAATCGACGGCAGGCAATGCCGGGTGCGCGAGAATCGGGCGCCGCGAAACCCCGGCACTGAATCGGCATCGTCCGGGTGTTGCAGGCCTTCGATCAGGCCCACCGGGTCGATCAGAAAGGTGCGGATGATCGACGGATACAGGCTCTTGTAATCGAGCACCAGCACCGACTCGTAGAGGCCCGGTTGCGAATCCATGACGAAACCGCCCGGGCTGGCCTGCGGCGGATTGGTGCCCAGATTCGGCGCGACGAAACCCTGGCGGTGCATCAGCGGCATATACAGGTGAGTGAACGCCGCCACCGAGCCACCGCTGCGATCCGCCGGCAGCCCGGTAACGCTGGCGCGTTCGAGGAGAAACGTCAGCAACTCGGTCTTGGCGAAGATCCGCGTGACCAGCTCACAGTCCTTGAGGTTGTACTTGGCCAGCGCCGGTTTGTCCTCGGCGAACATGCGGTTGATTTCGTCCATGCGCTGGTACGGGTTGTCGATCGCTTTGCCCTCGCCGAGCAGGGTCTGCGCGACGTTTTCCAGGCTGAACGAGGGAAAACTCCAGGTCGCCGAACGCAGCGATTCAATGCCGTCGATGATCAGCCGCCCCGCTGCCGAGGCAAAGTAGTGCGTGCGGCTACCGTGTTCGCGCCACTGCATCTCTTCGCCGCCGCGACCGATTTTCAGCGGCACGCCGAGGCGCCGCGCATGTTCGTGGAGGATGCGCAGGTCGAACTGCACGACGTTCCAGCCGATGATTGCGTCGGGATCGTGGCGGGCGAACCAGTCGTTGAGTTTCTTCAGGATCACGGTGCGCGAGTCGCAGTATTCGAGATCGAAGTCGACGATGCTCGCGTCACCGTTCGGCGCGCCGAGCATGTACACCTGACGCTGGCCGCAACCTTCCAAAGCAATGGAATACAGCTCGCCGGTTTCGGTGGTTTCGATGTCCAGCGAGACCAGGCGCAGTTTGGGCCGGTATTTGGGATCGGGCTTCAGTTGGGCGTTGAGCAAGACGCCGTCGGCATCGGCAGTGCCGCTGAACAGCACCGGCGCGGTGATGAAGCGCTCCATCAGGTAGCGTTCCGGCGGGCGCACGTCGGCTTCATAAACGTCGACACCGGCGCGGTTGAGCGCGGTTTCCAGGCGCATCAACTGGCCGTGTTGCTGACAATAGAGGCCCAGCACCGGGCGATGCTCGAAATCCTGCAGGGCCAGCGGGCGCAGTTCGACGTTCTTTTCGTCGTGCAGCAGGCGTTCGGCTGCTTCGCGTTGTACGGCGGGGATAAACGCCACCGAGGTCTGCGGCGCCAGGCGCACACGGCGCGGCCCGGCGTCGGTCGCCAGCCAGAACTCGACTTCGGTGCCGGCCGGGGTATCGCGCCAATGCCGGGTCAGGACGAAGCCCTGCTGTAAATCCACCACTGCAACCTCAGGAATTGAATCAGAGGGGCATTCTACGCTGCCCTTCAAGCGATAACCCCATTCCCTGTGGTGAGGGAGCTTGCTCCCGCTAGGCTGCGCAGCATTCGTAAAACCAGGCAATGCGGTGCATCAGGCAAACCGAATTCTCAGGGTTTGGGCCTGCTACGCAGTCCAGCGGAAGCAAGCTCCCTCGCCACAGGGTTGGAGGTAAGCCGGAAAAACCGGCAAATGACGTTTTTTGCGTGCTATCTGCCGCTTTGCCACCTTGCTCTGCGCGCCAGCGTCTACGATGCTTGAAGAACAACGACAACACCTGAGTAACCGCCATGAAGACCGTCGCCCAACTGCTCAAGCTCAAAGATCAGAAAAATCAGGAAGTACACCAGATCAAACCCGGTCACATGGTGCTCGAAGCGCTGATGAAGATGGCCGAGAAAAACGTCGGGGCCTTGCTGGTGGTGGAGAACGACGAAGTGCTGGGCATCATCAGTGAGCGTGACTACGCGCGCAAACTGGTGCTGCACGGACGTTCCTCGGTGGGCACACCGGTGCGCGACATCATGGTTTCGCCGGTGATCACCGTGGACACCCACCAGACCGTCGACACCTGCCTGAGCATCATGTCCGACAAACGCCTGCGCCACTTGCCGGTGGTGGAGAACGGCAAGCTGATCGGTCTGTTGTCGATCGGCGACCTGGTAAAAGAGGCGATTGCCGAACAGGCAGAGCTGATCAAACAGCTGGAGCAGTACATTCGCGGGGAGTGATCACCTTTCGCGCGAGCACTGCAAATCCCCTGTGGGAGCGGGCTTGTGGGGGGGGGGGGGGGGGGGGGG
>NZ_JBYOKU010000032.1:0-76189 GCF_057799175.1 Pseudomonas sp. 14P5.3.2
TTGGTTTGATCGCCAGACTCACACGCTACACGCGCTCCAACCGTCGCCAGGACTGCCATTGGGCAAAATCCTTCTGAAGTGACCACTCGGTTTTTGGTATGGTGCAGCTCGTTTTTTAACGGACTGATGTCATGCCCATGGATCGGCACTCAAATTATGTCAAAGAGTCGCTGTAGAAATGCCTGAACCCATTCCCATCAAGGATCACGAGAAAGAGAAGCGGTTGGTCAATAAACGGTTGATCGCTTGCGCTCTCTTCGTCTTTGCTATCAGCTGCGCGCTGGTGGTGCGCCTGTACATCCTGCAAGTGGTTGAGTACGACTACCACTCGACCATCTCCGAAAACAACCGCGTGCACATTTTGCCGATCCCGCCGACAAGAGGCTTGATCTATGACCGCAATGGCGTGCTGCTCGCTGATAACCGACCCAGTTACAACCTGGTGATCACCCGCGAACGCGCCACTGATGTCAATCAGGAGCTGGACGAGGTGATCAATCTCCTGCATCTGCCCGCTGAAGATCGCACGGTTTTCGATAAGGCAATGAAGCAGTCCCGTCATCCATTTACCCCGGTGACACTGTTCTACGAACTGACGGAAGAACAGATCGCCGTGTTGGCAGTCAACGAGTTCCGTTTGCCGGGCCTCGATGTCGAGCCGCAGTTCGTGCGGCATTACCCGCTGGGGCCGCACTTCGCGCATTCAATCGGCTACGTTGGCCGGATCAACGAGAAAGAGTCCAAAACCCTCGACTCGGTGGAGTATCGCGGCACCCAATCCATCGGCAAAACCGGCATCGAGCGCTTCTACGAAGCGCAGTTGCACGGCCACGTAGGCTATGAAGAAGTTGAGACCAACGCCCAGGGCCGAGTGTTGCGGGTGCTCAAGCACACCGATCCGGTCCCTGGCAAAAACATCGTGCTCAGTCTCGACGTCAAGCTGCAGGAAGCTGCCGAAGCGGCACTGGGGGATCGTCGTGGTTCGGTGGTGGCGCTTGATCCGTCCACCGGTGAGGTGCTGGCCATGGTCAGCAACCCGAGTTTCGACCCGAATCTGTTCGTCACCGGCATCAGCTCCAAGGAGTATTCGGCGCTACGCGACTCCATCGACCGACCGCTGTTCAACCGCGTGCTGCGCGGCCTGTATGCGCCAGGCTCGACCATCAAGCCAGAAGTGGCGATTGCCGGTCTCGATGCCGGCGTCGTGACCCCGCAAACCCGCGTTTTCGACCCGGGTTACTACCAACTCCCCGACTTTGATCACAAGTACCGCAACTGGAACCACAGCGGCGATGGCTGGGTGGACATGGACGCGGCGATCATGCGTTCCAACGACACCTACTTCTACGATCTGGCGCACAAGCTCGGCATCGATCGCCTGCACGACTACATGGCAATGTTTGGCCTTGGCGAAAAAGTCTCGCTGGATATGTTCGAAGAGTCGCCCGGTTTGATGCCATCTCAGGCCTGGAAACGCACAACACGCCGCCAGGCCTGGTTCCCGGGGGAAACGGTAATTCTCGGCATCGGTCAGGGCTACATGCAGGTCACGCCGCTGCAACTGGCTCAGGCCACCGCGCTGATCGCCAACAAAGGCGTATGGAACCGACCGCACCTGGCGAAGACAGTCGATGGTGTGGCGCCGGTTGACGAGCATCCGATGCCCAACATCCTGCTGAAGAACCCGCGTGACTGGGATCAGGTCAACCACGGCATGCAGATGGTGATGCACGATGCCCGTGGGATCGCTCGTGCGGCGGCGGTGGGTGCGCAGTACCGCATTGCGGGCAAGAGTGGTACCGCGCAAGTGGTGGCGATCAAGCAGGGCGAGCGCTACAACCGTGAGAAAACCCTCGAACGCCATCGCGACAACGCCTTGTTCGTCGGCTTCGCTCCGGCGGAGCACCCGAAGATCGCCATCTCGGTAATGATCGAAAACGGCGAGGCTGGTGGTCGCGTCGCCGGTCCGGTGGTGCGGCAGATCATGGACGCCTGGCTATTGGATCAGGACGGCCACCTCAAGCCGCAATACGCTGCGCCTGCCAAGCCGCCGGGTGATCCGCACGTTTAACCTGAGACGTCTCCCGGCACAGGCTCGCGCACGCTGAGCAAAGCCGGGAGACGCCCACGGAAACGTATTACTTGCAGCGGTAACCCTCGGGCATCGTCACGGTATAGTTGCGCTGCACGCGATCCTCGAAACTCAGGTTCTGCAGGCCTTGTTCCACCAGAAAGGTTTCGACCTTGGCGGCCTGGCAGTCGTCGTTATAGGACGAAGCCCGAAGCAGGTAGACGGTACGCTTGCTCACTTCGTCCCGGGCGGTGGCAACGAATGTGCTGAGAGTGGTGTAACCGATTCGCTCCGAGGTACCCACCGGACCATATGTAGTGTTTGGGGTACTGGTGCAGGCCAGCCGATCGTCTTTCTTCTTGATGTTTTTGCACACCGTCGAAGTGCTGGTTACGACCTGCCCGTAATCGGTGGCGGTGTAACGGTAGGACACTTGCCGGCTGCCGATATCGAGGGTGATGGTCATTTTCACCGGAGCATGGTTTCTGGGCAGATCAGCGTCGGTATAAACCTCCTGGAATCCCCGATCCTTCAACGCATTCACCATATCGCGAAGATAGTAGCGAGCATTCAATGCATTTTCAGCAGTGGCGCTTGCCGAGGTCACAAGTACTGTTGCCTTGCGGTCGAACTGATAGTCCGGATCAGGTATCGCGTTGAGCGCTACGTCCAATTGTGTGGCGCAGCCGCTGAGTGACGCTGTCAGCAATAACAGCGCGCATGACAAATAACGGGACATGAAATAGCCGCCTTGAAACTAAGGATTGAATGAGAGTTAAACGATTGCGACTGGCGATAAACAACTCGCCGTCAGGGGAAAGTCTTAGTCTTTCTGATATTCCAGCAGATCGCCCGGTTGGCAATCGAGCGCCGCGCAGAGCTTGTCGAGGGTTGCCATTTTCACGCCTTTGACTTTGCCGTTTTTCAGCAATGACAGATTGGCCTCGGTGATCCCGAGCAGGGTGGCCAGCTCTTTCGAGCGAATTTTTTGCGTGGCCATAACAACATCAAGGCGGACGATAATGGTCATTATATTGTTCTATATGTATTGACTTTGCTCATCGCTGAGCACTTTTGCATCGCGCATGATAATTGAAAACGAACACAGCAATACGCCTTTGATAATTTCGTAGGCAGAAGAGGAGGACAGGCCGATAGAGAACTGAAAAATGCGATCCCCCGGCGGCAGATCTATCGACAAGGCAAGACCTTGCAGGGTCTCTACCAGCGGATAGGCGGCCGGAGAAACGATGCACAGTACCCCCACTCGCCACAGGACCCCGATATTGCGGTCGGTCCAGGTTTCGCCTCTCGACAAGCGCAGGAAAAATAACCCTGTCAGCCATAACGTGTACGCCGACAGGACAACGGGCAGGAAGTCCAGGACAACGATCAGCGCAGTGGCGAATGACGACAGCCAGGTGTCGGGATCGAGCAGTGCGCCTTCGACAAACGGGTCAAGCAATTGTGGTGAGCCTTCAGCGAACGCATAGAGCAGGCTTGCCAGCATTTCATCCTTTTTGAAGATCCAGATCGTAGTGTTGCCGCCGACCTCCGTTACACCCAGAACCCAGACAAGTATCGCTGCCAGCAGCCCGATCCAATGCATGCGCTGCAGCGCCAGTCCGTTGTTGTGAGTACTCATGAAAATTCCTGGTTGTTTCAGTTGGGTAGCGAATTTTCGATGAATAATTATCTAATTACAATAATTTATTTTGATTTATTTCTGCGGCTGCCTTTTCTGCGGTCAGCATCGCATTGCTGCTCGAAACGTTGATAAGAAGACGATCCGCCAGCCGCATACACCCAATCGCCCCGTGGTGCTTGCCATCGTCCTGACGTTCACGTGAAGAATGCCCACAGGGCGCTGAAATCAAAAAAGCGCAAAGCGGAACGCTTGATGAGACCGAAACCACTGACTTCGGCCCGCTGACTGAAATCTACTTCAGCGGCATGTGTTCGCCGAAAGAACCGAACCTGATGTTCGGCGTGCTCAATCGCTTGGCCAAGTACGACATCAAGCAGAAGAAGCTGCTGCAGGCCGCGACTCCGGAGCATTCCTACTACTGCATTTCGTTCAATAAGGATGGCAGCAAGATCTATCTGGCCGGGACGTTCAACGATGTGGCGATTTTTGATGTCGAGACCCTGAAGCAGACGGGGAGCATCAAGTTGCCGGGTGGGGATATGGCGATTACGACGGCGCAGGTGTTTGTCCGGTAATGGGTGGCGCCTGTGCTGACGTCTTCGCGAGCAAGCCCGCGCCCACAATTGGAGTGTATTTCAAATGTGGGCGCGGGCTTGCTCGCGCAGAGGCCCTCGAAACCACTACAAGGTCAGGCCCCCGGCACCGGGCAACTCATGTCGCCTTCTTCACACTTCAAATACTGCTTCAACGCCTCGACCCGCACTTTGGTGACACCCGTCAGGCAATTGCTGTAAATCAGCGGATAAACACTGCCGCCCGCGACTCCGGATGCCGAAAACTTGCACTCGGCATCGCGAAACCCGATCCACGCCCGCTGCGCACTCACCAACAGCTTTTTGGCGTCGGCGTTGTCTTTCAAACGGGCGGTAATTTGCTGATAAACCGCATTCAGTTCCTTGTCGGCAGCCTTGAATTCCTGCCCGGCACACTGGTTCATGGTGGCCTGATCGTTGGCATTGGCACAGTCGACGGCGGCATGGGCGAGGGGCGTGAACAGAAAGGGCGTCAGGGCCAGCAGCAGGCGTGGGGACATGGGGGTTCTCACTGTGTCAGATGGGAGTACCGAGCAGTTTAGCGGCTCTGGGGTTTCTATTCAGGTACGCGTAGCCGGGATGCTTCGAGCAGGCGATCTGCGGTGGCCGCAATCTCCTCGCCGTCATGGAGCATTTCCAGCCAGTGGGTGGGAATCGCCCGAACGCCGTAATAAGCGCCGGCCACCTGACCAACGATAGCGGCAGTGGTGTCGGCGTCATCGCCAAGATTGGCGGCTTGCAGAATCGCCGATGAAAAACTGTCGGTGCGGTGAAAACACCACAGCGCCGCTTCCAGTGACTCGACACTGTAGCCGCTGCCACGGATTTCGCTCGCCGACTTCGCGAGGTAATCGCCTCGAGCGATGGCTGCGACTTTCGGTTGAGTGAAGGTTGAGTCCGGCAGTTTGCGCAACTCTGTTTTGGAGGCGCCAAGCAGGGCTTTGCTGATCAGTTCGGCAAACAACTGACAGCACTCGATGGCTTCGGGGGCTGCATGAGTTGTCCGCGAACTGTCGATGGCGAACTGGCGGATCAGCGGGGCATCAGGAAAGTAAAACAGCACCACCGGCACCAGGCGCATCAGTGAACCGTTGCCGGCGGTAAACGGGTCGGCAGATCCCGCAAAGGGCTGACCGGTTTGTTGATACTGCGACAGCGCCTGGCTGACCGTCGTGCCGATATCGAAACAATCACCGGTGGAGCTGAGATAGCCCCATTTCCACCAGTTCAGATAGCGCCCCATCTGGTCAGCCGCATCGAAGGTGTTTTTGCTCAGCAGACTTTCCGCCAGGCACAGCGCCATCGAAGTGTCATCCGTCCATTGCCCTGGCTTCAAGTGAAAGGGGCCGCCACCGACCATGTCCGTCAGTGGCTGGAATGAGCCCCGCGGCTTGAATTCCACCGTGGTCCCGACAGCATCGCCACAGGCAAGGCCGAGCAGAGCGCCGCGATAACGTTCGGAGAGGGATGGCTGCATGGTTCGTCCTTGTTTGTTTCCATTTCGCAGGAAAAGGTAACAGGTTCATCGGCGGAGAGCGCTCGATTCAACCAGCGGAAATGCCGCCGAATGTTTCCCCATGCTGCACAGTTGCACTGCTTTGATACAACTTCAGGTTGGACATGTGGTCATACAAGCCTACTGTTCAGAACAGGAGGTGACTTATGAAACCGGTACCCAATAGTTTCGAACGCAAAATCAAGCTGAAGGCGCCGCGTTCCTATGTCTGGCGCGCACTGGTCGATGCCGAGGCGTTTGGCCAGTGGTTTGGCGTGGCGCTGGAGGGCAGGCGGTTCATTGCCGGGGAATGGACGCAAGGGCAGGTCACCTATCCGGGTTATGAACATGTGTTGTGGAACGTGCTGGTCGAGCGGGTCGAGCCGCAGCAGCTGTTTTCATTTCGCTGGCACCCCTACGCAGTCAACCCGAGCATCGACTATTCCCAGGAACCGACGACGCTGGTCAAGTTCGACCTGCAGGATTACGAGGACGGTACCTTGCTCAAGGTGTCTGAGTCCGGTTTTGCGCATATTCCCGACGTGCGCCAAAAGGAGGCGTACTACATGGACAGCCGCGGCTGGGAGGAACAACTGAACCGACTTGAACAGTTTCTCGCCGAAAGCGCCAAGACTCGCGAGCGTGACGGTGACTGACTGCGCAATCTTCGCACCCTGGTTGCAATGCTGGGCGCTGGTACCGGACGGTGAACCGATCATTACCCCGGGCAGCCGCCTGTTACCGGTACGTTTCGGCGACACGCCGGCGATGCTCAAGGTTGCGCTGGATACGGACGAGCAATTCGGCAATCAGCTGATGACCTGGTGGGACGGTGACGGCGCCGCGCGAGTGCTGGCCCATCACGAGGAAGGTTTGTTACTGGAACGGGCCATGGGCCGGCGTTCGCTGATGCACATGGCGCTCAACGGTGAAGACGACGAGGCCACGCGGATCATGTGCGCGACACTGGCGCGCTTGCATGCGCCGCGTTCGACGCCGCCACCGCCGCTGGTAGAGCTGACGCCGTGGTTCGCCTCGCTGCGGGTGGCCGCCGCCGAACAGGGCGGGACCTATGTCCTGAGCCTGCAAACGGCTGAAGCCTTGCTCGCTGACCCGCAGGACGTAGTGGTGCTGCACGGTGACATGCACCACGACAACGTTCTCGATTTCGGTGCACACGGCTGGCTGGCGATTGATCCCAAACGGGTCCGTGGCGAGCGTGGTTATGACTACGCCAACCTGATCTGCAACCCGGACTTGCCGACGGCTGGCGATTCACAGCGATTGCGCCGGCAGGTCGAGGTGATCGTCGAGGCGTCCGGGCTTGATCGCCGACGCTTGCTGCAGTGGGTGCTGGCGTTCGCCGGGTTGTCCGCGGCGTGGTTTCTGGAAGACGACGCGCAGCCGCAGGCTGCCGGGCAGCTACAGATCGCGCGAATCGCGGCTTGCCTGCTGGATTCCTGAAGAGGCTAAGGGTTTTCGGAAGGGCCTGTATAGCGAATGTCTTACACGCGTTGGTAGCTTTTGCGACTATTGCCGATTGGATCCACGGCGTAATCTACACCCATCAACTGAGACACAGGGAGTGTTTCAGGATCACGGATGATCGACCATTAGCAAGGATCGCTGCCGACAGGGAGTCGATAATGGTCTTGGGAAAAACCCGCTTCGGCGGGTTTTTTTTCGCCTGGAGAAAAGTGCTGAAGGCTTGTGTCGGGCACCTGTAGCGAGAGGATTTATCCCCGATGGGTAGCGAAGCGACCCCAAAAAATGGCCTGCTGCGCAGTCCACCAGGGATGAATCCCTCACCACAGGAATCAAGCAATCAAGAGGCAATCAGCTGCCGCAGCACGTAGTGCAGGATGCCACCCGACTTGAAGTACTCCACCTCATTCAATGTATCGATGCGGCACAGCACTTCGATTTTCTCCTGCCGTCCGTCTTCACGGGTGATCACCAACGTCAGGTTCATGCGGGGCGTCAGCTCGACGCTGGTCAGGCCCTGAATATCCAGGGTTTCCTTGCCGGTGAGGTTAAGGCTCTTGCGGTTCTGATCGAGCTTGAACTGCAGCGGCAACACGCCCATACCCACCAGGTTGGAACGGTGGATGCGCTCGAAGCTTTCAGCGATAACCGCTTTGACTCCCAGCAGGTTGGTGCCTTTTGCTGCCCAGTCACGGCTGGAGCCGGTGCCGTACTCCTGACCGGCGATCACCACCAGCGGCGTGCCTGAGGCCTGATACAGCATGGCCGCATCGTAAATCGGCATTTTCTCGCCGCTCGGGATGTAGATCGTGTTGCCACCTTCTTCGCCGCCAAGCATCTCGTTACGAATGCGGATGTTGGCGAACGTGCCGCGCATCATCACTTCGTGGTTGCCGCGCCGTGAGCCGTAGGAGTTGAAGTCCCGCGGCTCCACGCCTTTCTCGCGCAGATAGCGCCCGGCCGGGCTGTCAGCCTTGATGTTGCCGGCAGGGGAGATGTGGTCGGTGGTCACCGAATCGCCGAGCAGCGCCAGAACCCGCGCGCCTTTGACATCAGTGATCACCGGCAACGGGCCGGAAATGTCGTCGAAAAACGGTGGATGCTGGATGTAGGTCGAATCGTCCTGCCACACATAGGTAGCGGCTTGCGGCACCTCGATCGCCTGCCATTGCTCGTCGCCGGCAAACACTTCGGCATATTCCTTGTGGAACATCGCGGTGTTGACCTGACTGACTGCGTCGGCGATTTCCTTGCTGCTCGGCCAGATATCCCGCAGGTACACCGGATTGCCTTGCTGGTCGTTACCCAGCGGCTCGCTGCTGATGTCGGTGCGTACGCTGCCGGCCAGGGCGTAGGCGACCACCAGCGGTGGCGAGGCCAGCCAGTTGGTCTTGACCAGCGGATGCACCCTGCCTTCGAAGTTGCGGTTGCCGGACAGCACCGACGCCACGGTGAGGTCGGCTTTCTGAATGGCTTTTTCGATCGGCTCCGGCAACGGCCCGGAGTTGCCGATACAGGTGGTGCAGCCATAACCGACCAGCGAGAACCCGAGTTGATCAAGGTATTGCGTCAGCCCCGCAGCCTTGTAGTAGTCGGTGACCACTTTCGAGCCGGGTGCCAGCGAACTCTTCACCCACGGCTTGCGGGTCAGGCCTTTCTCCACGGCTTTTTTCGCCAGCAGACCGGCCGCCATCATCACGCTCGGGTTCGAGGTGTTGGTGCACGAGGTGATCGCGGCGATCACCACTGCGCCGTTTTTCAGGCGGTAGGTGTGGCCTTCGTATTCGTACTCGGTTTCGCCGATCAGATCGGCGTTGCCCACGGCCACGCCACCACCACCCTCGCTTTCCAGGCGACCTTCTTCCTTGCTGGTGGGCTTGAATTGCAGGTCCATGAAATCACTGAAGGCCTGCGCCACATTCGGCAGGGAGACCCGGTCCTGTGGGCGTTTCGGCCCGGCGAGGCTGGCTTCGACGCTGCCCATGTCCAGCGCCAGGCTGTCGGTGAACACCGGTTCCTGGCCGGGCAGGCGCCACAGGCCCTGAGCCTTGGTGTAGGCCTCGACCAGTTTCACCACTTCGGCCGGGCGACCGGACAGGCGCAGGTATTCCAGAGTGACGTCATCGACCGGGAAGAAGCCGCAGGTCGCGCCGTATTCCGGGGCCATGTTGGCGATGGTCGCGCGGTCGGCCAGTGGCAGATCGGCGAGGCCGTCACCGTAGAATTCGACGAATTTGCCGACCACACCTTTCTTGCGCAGCATCTGGGTGACGGTCAACACCAGGTCGGTGGCGGTGATGCCTTCCTTGAGTTTGCCGGTGAGTTTGAAACCGATCACTTCCGGAATCAGCATTGACACCGGTTGGCCGAGCATCGCGGCTTCCGCCTCGATCCCGCCGACGCCCCAGCCGAGTACGCCGAGACCGTTGATCATGGTGGTGTGAGAGTCGGTGCCGACCAGGGTGTCGGGGAAGGCGTAGGTGCGGCCGTCCTCATCTTTGGTCCATACCGTGCGCCCAAGGTATTCAAGGTTGACCTGGTGGCAGATCCCGGTGCCCGGCGGCACCACGCTGAAATTGTCGAAGGCGCTCTGGCCCCAGCGCAGGAAGGCGTAGCGCTCGCCGTTGCGCTGCATTTCAATGTCGACGTTCTGTTCGAAGGCGCTCGGGGTGGCGAATTTGTCGACCATTACCGAGTGGTCGATCACCAAATCCACCGGCGACAACGGGTTGATCCGCTGCGGGTCGCCGCCGGCCTTGGCCATCGCCGCGCGCATGGCGGCGAGGTCGACCACGGCGGGTACGCCGGTAAAGTCTTGCATCAATACCCGGGCCGGGCGGTACTGGATTTCCCGGTCGGAGCGTCGCTCCTTGAGCCACGCGGCAATGGCCTTGAGGTCGGCACCGGTGACAGTTTTTTCATCTTCCCAGCGCAGCAGGTTTTCCAGCAGGACTTTCAGCGACATCGGCAACTGGTCGATATTGCCCAGGCTTTTCGCGGCATCCGGCAGGCTGAAATAGTGGTAGGTTTTTTCGTCTACTTTCAGGGTTTTAAGGGTTTTCAGGCTATCGAGGGACGGCATTACGATCACTCCTTTGAGTCCGCACGGCTACGGACTGAGGGGACGGGCAGAGCTATCAACGTAGCCCTGTTTTCAGTAGCTGGCTAATAACTGGACTCTATTGACGGAACCAAGGTTCCGACATCGGCTATCATGCGCCGGTTTTCGTGACAGGCTTTGCTTCACCGCAAGGCTTGAGCAGCGCGCAGGGGCCGAATGTCCGCCCTCTGCCCAGGAGTAAGAATGAACACCCTATTCATGCATTGCCGGCCAGGCTTCGAAGGCGAAGTCTGTTCGGAGATTTCCGACCTCGCCGCCCAACTCAACGTGGCCGGTTACGCCAAGGCCAAACCGGCCACCGCTTACGCCGAGTTTGTCTGCACCGAAGAAGACGGTGCCGAGCGTCTGATGCGCGGCCAACGTTTCGCCGAGCTGATTTTCCCGCGGCAATGGGCGCGTGGCGTCTTCATCGACCTGCCGGAAACCGACCGCATTAGCGTCATCCTCGAGCACATGGCGGACTTCCCGGTCTGCGGCAGCCTGTGGCTGGAAGTGGTCGACACCAACGACGGTAAAGAACTGTCGAACTTCTGCAAGAAATTCGAAGGCCCGCTGCGCAAGGCACTGACCGGCGCCGGCAAATTGGTGGACGACGCGAACAAACCGCGCCTGCTGCTGACCTTCAAGAGTGGTCGCGAAGTGTTTCTCGGCATGGCCGATGCCGGCAACTCGGCGATGTGGCCGATGGGCATTCCGCGCCTGAAATTTCCGCGCGAGGCACCAAGCCGTTCGACGTTGAAGCTGGAAGAGGCCTGGCACCACTTCATCCCGCGTGATCAGTGGGACGAGCGCCTGCACAGCGACATGACCGGCGTCGACCTCGGCGCCGCTCCGGGCGGCTGGACCTGGCAACTGGTCAACCGCGGCATGCTGGTCACCGCGATCGACAACGGCCCGATGGCCGAGAGCCTGATGGACACCGGGCTGGTACAGCACTTGATGGCCGACGGCTTCACCTTCAAGCCCAAGCAACCGGTGGACTGGATGGTCTGCGACATCGTCGAGAAGCCGGCGCGTAACGCGGCGATGCTCGAAGAGTGGATCGGCGAGGGGCATTGCCGCGAAGCGGTGGTCAACCTCAAGTTGCCGATGAAACAGCGCTATGCCGAAGTGAAGCGCCTGCTCGAGCGCATCGCCGATGGCTTCAAGGCGCGCGGGATCAAGGTCGATATTGGCTGCAAGCAGCTGTATCACGACCGTGAAGAGGTCACGTGCCACCTGCGCCGGCATGACGTGAAGAAAAACAAATCCCGCTGAGTCACCACTAAACCCTGTGGGAATGATCTCTGCGGTGAGGGGATTTATCCCCGATGGGATGTAGCGCATTCCCAGTCTTTGGGGCCGCTTCGCGACCCGTCGGGGATAAATCCCCTCGCTACAGATGACTGAGCACCCGGCAATGCGCGACAATGCCGGCCAGTTTCAGGAGTGAATCATGAGTGAAATGATCGACACGCCGGTCGACGGCACCCTCGACGCCACCGGTCTCAATTGCCCGGAACCGGTGATGATGCTGCACCAGCACATCCGTGACCTGGTGCCTGGCGGCCTGCTCAAGGTGATCGCCACCGATCCCTCGACCCGTCGCGACATTCCCAAGTTCTGCGTGTTCCTCGACCACGAACTGGTGTGCCAGCACGAAGAGGCTGGTACTTATCTGTACTGGATCCGCAAGAAACAAGCCTGACCCTCAGGCAAACGCAAAACCCAATGTGGGAGCGGGCTTGCTCGCGAAATCGATGTGTCAGTCACTGTAAGTGTCGACTGAAACACCGCTTTCGCGAGCAAGCCCGCTCCCACTTTTTTGTACTGTGTTATTGGCTTAACCCGCGCTGCGACTCATCCGAATACGCTTGCGCGCACTGCGCGTCAGGCGAATCGACAGCATGAACGCCGCGCAGCTCAGACCAACGATCAAACCCTGCCACAAGCCGCTCGGGCCACGCGGCTCGCCGAGCCAATCGGTCAGGCCGAGGGCGTAACCCACCGGCAGGCCGATGCCCCAGTAGGCGAACAGCGTCAGGATCATCGTCACCCGGGTGTCCTGATAACCGCGCAGGGCGCCGGCAGCCGTCACCTGGATTGCGTCGGAAAACTGGAACAGCGCCGAATACACAATCAGCATCGCCGCGATATGAATCACCGTCGGGTCGGCGGTGTAGATTGCCGCAATCGGCTCGCGCAGCAACAGCATCATGCTCGCCGACAGACAGGCGTAGGCCAACGCAGTGCCCATGCCGACGCCGGCGGCGAAGCGTGCTTCACGCGGTTCTTCACGGCCCAGTGCCTGGCCGACACGCACGGTCACCGCCATGCCCAGCGAATACGGAATCATGAACACCAGCGAGCTGACGTTCAGCGCAATCTGGTGCCCGGCCACCACCGTCGCGCCGAGGCTGCCGATCAGCAGGGCGATCACGGCGAAGATGCTCGACTCGGCAAACACCGCGATGCCAATCGGCAGACCGATCGCCAGCAGACGCTTGATCACCGCCCATTGTGGCCAGTCGAAACGGCTGAAGATCTCGCTCGAACGATAAGCTGGCGCCCAGCGCTCGTAACCGGCCAGACCCAGCGCCATGACCCACATCACGATCGCCGTGGCCCAGCCGCAGCCGACGCCGCCCATGGCCGGCACGCCGAAGTGGCCATAGATGAAGATGTAGTTCAGCGGTATGTTCAGCGCCAGACCGCACAGGCCCAGCACCATCGCCGGACGGGTGCGGCCGATGCCGTCACTGGTGCAGCGCAGCACATGATAGAACGCCACCGCCGGCAGGCCGCTGGCAATGCCGTGCAGGTATTGCATGCACGGGCCGATCAGCTCGGGATCGACTTTCATCAGGTGCAGCACCGGTTCGGCGGCGACCAGCATGCAAGTCGCGATCAACCCCACCACCAGCGCCAGCCACAACGCCTGACGGACGATCGGGCCGATTTCACTGTGGGTGCCGGCGCCGAAACGCTGGGCGACTTTCGGTGTGGTGGCCAGCAGGGTGCCGGTCATCAACAGAAAAACCGGGACCCAGATCGAGTTGCCCAGTGCCACCGCCGCCAGATCACGTGGCCCGACGCGGCCGGCCATCACGGCATCGACGAAGCCCATGGCGGTGGTCGCCAGTTGCGCGATGATTATCGGCAACGCCAGGGCGAGCAGGTTCCTGAACTCCAGGCGAATTCGCGCGGGGCGGGTGAGTGAGGCAGCGAGAGGTTGATCAGTAACAGAATTCACAGGCAAAGCGTCCACAGGTGTTGATGCGCAAGGCGCCGCATTCTACGCCGCTGACGTGACAGTCAGGAAAAATCCTCTGTTGCGGATTTGTAATCATCAAGGCCATCCACTGTGGCGAGGCAGCTTGCTCCCGCCGGGAAGCGAAGCGCCCTCGCCACCGTGTAGTCTGCGCTGGCTCAACGGTGGATCAGCACCTAAACTGCCGATCCCCCCAAGGAGCCCGCCATGCTGATTGTTGCCGACGAAAATATTCCGCTGCTCGATGCCTTTTTTGCCGGTTTCGGCGAGATCCGCCGGGTCCCGGGCCGTTCCATCGACCGTGCGACGGTCGAGCAGGCCGACGTGCTGCTGGTGCGCTCGGTGACCAACGTCAATCGCGCGCTGCTCGAAGGCAGCAAGGTGCGTTTCGTCGGCACGTGCACTATCGGCACCGATCATCTGGATCTCGATTATTTCAACGAGGCCGGCATCACCTGGTCCAGCGCACCCGGTTGCAATGCGCGGGGCGTGGTCGATTACGTACTCGGCAGCCTCATGACTTTGGCGGAAATTGAAGGCGTCGATCTGCCACAACGTACTTACGGCGTCATCGGTGCCGGTGAAGTCGGCGGCCGGTTGATCAAGGTCCTCAAGGGCCTGGGCTGGAATGTCAAAGTCTGCGACCCGCCGCGTCAGGCGGCCGAGGGCGGCGATTACGTCAGCCTCGAGCAGATCATCGAGCAGTGCGACGTGATCAGCCTGCACACGCCGCTGACCCGTATCGGCGAAGGCGCGACCTGGCACCTGTTTGATGAGCAGCGTTTGCAACAGCTCAAACCCGGTACCTGGCTGATCAACGCCGCCCGTGGTCCGGTGGTGGATAATGCCGCTCTGCGCAAAGTGCTGCTGGCGCGCGAAGACCTGCAAGCAGTGCTCGACGTTTGGGAAGCCGAGCCTGAAGTCGATGTGGCCCTCGCCGAACTCTGCGTGCTGGCCACGCCGCACATTGCCGGCTACAGCCTTGATGGCAAACAGCGCGGTACGGCGCAGATCTATCAGGCTTATTGCGAATTTATCGGTCAGCCGCCGAGTATCCAGCTCAGTGACCTGTTGCCGGCACCGTGGCTGTCAGAAGTGACCCTGCACGCCGACAGCGATCCGGCCTGGGCGCTGGCGATGTTGTGCCGCGGGGTGTACGACCCACGCCGCGATGACGCGGATTTTCGCCGCAGTCTTGTAGGCAATGTCGCTGAACAGCGTGCGGCGTTCGATGTGTTGCGCAAGCAGTACCCGGTGCGACGCGAGATTGAAGGGCTGAAGGTGCGGATCGACGGTGATTCGCCGCAGTTGCAACAGATTGTGGCGGCGCTGGGGGCGGTGGCTGTCTGAAGATCCTGTAGGAGCTGCCGGAGGCTGCGATCTTTTGATCTTGCCTTTGAAAAACAAAGTCAAAAGATCGCAGCCTTCGGCAGCTCCTACACAGAACAGAACAGAACAGAACGGCAGGCAGAAAAAACCCGGCCAAACAGGGGCCGGGTCAGGAAGACGGTGGCTATATCACTTTTGTTCGGCAGGCTTGACCAATCGCTTCTCCAGTTCGCGGCATGCTTGCTGGATCATGTCTTCAGTGATCGGTACTTCACGCCCGTCCTTATCAATAATCGAGCAACCCAGAGGTTGGCCGGGCTTGGTGCGGATCACTTGAATCTTGTCATCGCTGCGGTGTTGCAAGGACATGGCCTGTCTCCTCATCAGGTTGTGCACGTAGATTAAAACCGCCACGTGACCAGGCTGTGACAACACCTTTGGGTCTGTCAAAAGCGGCATCTCCACTCCAACAGAAATGACCGCTCGTCTCAACCGGGACATTAGACCAATAGCAACTATGGCCTAGTCTTTGGGGGCATATTTAACCTGACTCATTGTGATTTACAGAGTTCCGCCCCATAGAAGGTTTAGGCTAGCCCTTTCACCAACACGGATGTGTACCTGAATGATCTCGAAGCTTTCTTCCCGGCACCGTCGCGCGCTGAGTCTGACCAGCCGATTTCTGGCGCCTTATCGTTGGCAAGTCTGCGCTGCGCTGCTGGCGTTGATCGTCACCGCGGCCGTCACTTTGTCGATGGGGCAGGGGATCAAATTGCTGGTCGATCGGGGCTTCATGACCCAGTCGCCGCACCAGCTGAACCAGAGCATCGGGATCTTCATGCTGATGGTGCTTGGCCTGGCGATCGGCACGTTTGCGCGGTTTTACTGGGTATCGTGGATCGGCGAGCGTTGTGTGGCGGATATCCGGCGCGAAGTGTTCAACCATCTGGTGTATCTGCATCCCGGTTTTTACGAGAACAACCGCAGTTCGGAGATTCAGTCACGGCTGACTGCCGACACCACATTGCTGCAATCGGTGATCGGCTCGTCACTGTCGATGTTTCTGCGCAACCTGTTGATGGTGATCGGCGGGGTGGTCCTGCTGTTCGTCACCAACCCGAAACTCACCAGCATCGTGGTGATTGCCTTGCCGTTCGTAGTCGCGCCGATCCTGATTTTCGGTCGGCGCGTGCGCAATCTGTCGCGGCTGAGCCAGGACCGGGTCGCCGACATCGGCAGCTATGTCTCCGAGACCCTCGGCCAGATCAAGACCGTGCAGGCCTACAACCATCAGGTGCAGGACGAGCGGCGTTTCGCCACGACGGTCGAGGATGCATTCGACACGGCGCGCAAACGGATTTTTCAGCGTTCCTGGATGATCACTGTGGTGATCGTGCTGGTGCTGGGCGCGGTGGCGGTGATGTTGTGGGTCGGCGGCATGGACGTGATTGCCGGGCGCATCACCGGCGGCGAACTGGCGGCTTTCGTCTTCTACAGCCTGATCGTCGGCAGTGCGATCGGCACGTTGAGCGAGGTGATCGGTGAGCTGCAACGTGCGGCGGGGGCCGCCGAGCGGATCGCTGAATTGCTCAGTTCAAAAAACATCATCCAGCCACCGACCATCGGGCTGGTGACGTTGCCAGAACGGATCAAGGGCGAACTGCAATTGCAGAATGTGCACTTTTCCTACCCGTCGCGTCCGGACAGCTACGCCGTCAACGGCTTGAGCCTGACCATCAGGGCCGGCGAGACCCTGGCCCTTGTCGGCCCATCCGGTGCCGGCAAATCCACGGTGTATGACTTGCTGTTGCGCTTCTACGACCCGATTGAGGGCCGGATCCTGATCGACGGCGTGCCGCTGACCAGCCTCGACCCGCTGGACCTGCGCCGCAATTTCGCCCTGGTCTCGCAATCGCCCGCGCTGTTTTTCGGCAGCGTCGAAGAGAATATTCGTTACGGCAATGCTGGCGCGACACTGGAGCAGGTCAAGGAAGCGGCAAGAATTGCCCATGCCCATGACTTCATCGAGAAGATGCCCAACGGCTATCAGACCCATCTGGGGGACGCCGGCCTCGGCCTTTCCGGCGGCCAGCGTCAACGCCTGGCGATTGCCCGCGCGCTGCTGGTGGATGCGCCGATTCTGCTGCTGGACGAAGCTACCAGCGCCCTCGATGCGCAAAGCGAACATCTGATTCAGGAAGCCTTGCCCAGCCTGATGCAAAACCGCACCACGCTGGTGATCGCACATCGACTGGCCACGGTGAAAAACGCCGACCGGATCGCCGTGATGGATCAGGGCCAGTTGGTAGCGATCGGTACCCACCAGGAGCTGATCGTGAGCAATCCGCTGTATGCGCGGTTGGCGGCGCTGCAGTTCAATGATGGGCACGCCGTGGCGGTTTAGAACTGGCGCAGGCCTTTGCTGACGACAAAAAAATGCCCGCATCGATTGATGCGGGCATTTTTCATTTCAGGTAATCAGCACCGGTCATTGGTCGTCGAAATACCGCTCATGCCAATCCACCAGCGGCTGCGGTGAATTGAGTTTCTGGCCGTAGATCACCGAGTACGACAGCACGTTCTGCACGTACTGGCGGGTTTCGTCGAACGGGATGCTTTCCACCCAGACGTCGAAGCTCAGGTGATCGGCGCCGCGCAGCCACTGACGCACGCGGCCGGGGCCGGCGTTGTAGGCGGCGGAGGCGAGCACGCGGTTGCCGTTGAACTGGCTGTGCACCTGACTCAGGTAAGCGGCGCCGAGCTGGATGTTTTTATCAGGATCAAGCACTTGCTGTGGCGAGGCCAGCGGGATGCTGAACTTGCGTGCGGTTTCCTTGGCGGTGCCGGGCATCAACTGCATCAGACCGCTGGCGCCGACACCGGAGCGGGCATCGTCCATGAAGGCGCTTTCCTGACGGGTGATGGCGAACACCCAGCTCGAATGCAACCCGCGAACCTTGGCTTCACGCACCAGCGTGTCGCGGTGGGCCATAGGGAAGCGGATGTCCAGGTCGTCCCAGTACTGCGCCTGGCTGATGGTGCGGATCGCCGGGAAGTACCATTTCAGGTCGTAGGCCAGTTTGGCCTGGGCGACCATTTCGTCCCGATTGAAATGGCGGCTGACGTGATACCACTCGCGACGCCCGTCGACGATCTGCCCACGGGCATGGAATTCCAGAGCACGGCGTATGCCCGGTGTATTGCGCACCTTGTTGATGGTGGCCTGGCTGAGCACAAGCGGCTTGTTCATTAGCGAATAAGGCGATTGCGAACGGTCGGCGGCGAGGAAACCGTAGAAATCGCGCTCCTTGGCCAGATTCTTGTACAGGGTCTGCGCTTCCGGATTCTGCGGTTGCGCCAGTTCCAGGCTGCGGGCCTGCCAGTAGCGCCAGCGGTTGGTGGTCGCCAGATCCTGTGGCAGGCGACGGGTCAATTGATAGGCATCGTCCCAGCGTGCCAGACGCAACAGCAGACGCAGGCGCCATTCGGAAACGGTGTTGTCACGCAGCTCGGGATCGTATTGGGTCATCACGTCCAGCGCGCGGCTGTCGAAACGCCGGGCCAGGGTCAGGCCGATTTCCCGGGCAATCGCGACCTTCTCGTCACGGGAGAAATGCATGCTGCTGGCGTAACCGTCGAGCAGGGCCATGGCCCTGTCCGGATCCTGACGGGCGAGGCGACGCAGGCCGAGGCTGACAATGTCGGACATCGGCTCGTCGTTCGGGGTGAAGCGCGAAGGCTGATTGAGCAGTTCAGGTTTTTGCGCCACATCGACCAGCAGACGGCCGCGCGGCGCGAGGGTGGTCAGGCCGTTGACCAGGCTGTTCGCCAATGGATAGTTACGCGCCTGAGCGGCGAGTTTGGTGCGCTCCCAGCGTTTCTGTTCGGTCAACTGGCCATCGGCAGCCCAGATCCCGAACAGCCCGTCGCAGGCGGCTGGTTGCGATTTACCGGTCAGCCACAGTTTGTCGGCGTTGGCGTAACCCTCGGCCTTGTGGCCGCTGCTGATCTGGTACTGCGCGTTGAGGCAGTCCAGTTCGGTGAAATTGAGTTTCGGGTCGTAATACTTGACGAAAGTCGCCCAGTCGCCACGGTCGGCGAGCCAGCGCAACCAGCGCAGTTTCATCCAGTTGGCCTGTGGCAGGTCACCGTGTTCGGCGAGGAACTTCTCGATTTCCTCGTTACTGGCGGTCTTCAGGCGCGCGGTCAGTTCGTCGTAGGCCAGGTACGGTTCCAGCGGATAATCGGCCAGGGCCTGGCTGTAGCGGAAGTATGGGCCGGTATCGCCCTTGGCCAGTGCGCGCTTGGCTTCATCGTAATACTGGCGTTGGGTGGACAGATCCACCGCCTGGGCGGATTGAGCGGCAGCGGCGGTGAGTAGCAAACAGGACAAGACACTGAAAAGGCGACTGCGCATGAGACATCCGGGCAGAGAAATCATGACAAGTGCCGACCTCGATCAGCACTGAATTGTCTGTAGCTTAGCCTTTTGCCAGCGAGCGGCGAAAGCTTTGCGGGTCTCGCAGCACAAGTTCGCAACAAATGTTGTGCAGAGTGCTTCAGCAGACAAATTGCCGGCCTGCTGAGGGCCTAACTCAGGTAGAATGCGCGCCCGGTTTTTGGAGAAGCTCATGACCCTGCTCAAATTCAGCGATGTGTCCCTTGCATTCGGCGCGATGCCGTTGTTGGACAAGGTGTCCTGGCAGATCGCCCGTGGTGAGCGGGTGTGCATCATCGGCCGCAACGGCACTGGCAAATCCAGCATGATGAAACTGGTCAAGGGCGACCAGAAGCCCGATGACGGCTCGGTGTGGCGTGCCCCCGGTCTGAAAATCGGCGAATTGCCGCAAGAATTGCCGGTGGCCGACGAGCGGACCGTATTCGACGTGGTTGCCGAAGGCCTCGACGGCGTTGGCGCCTTGCTCGCCGAATACCATCACCTGAGCCAGAACATCGTCACCGACGCCGATCTGGACAAGCTGATGCACGTTCAGCACGACCTCGAAGCCCGTGACGGCTGGCGCTTGCAGACTCTGGTCGACAGCACCCTGAGCCGCCTGCAACTGCCGGCCGACAAGACCCTCGCCGAGTTGTCCGGCGGCTGGCGCCGTCGCGTGCTGCTGGCGCAGGCGCTGGTCTCGGAACCGGATCTGCTGCTGCTCGACGAACCGACCAACCACCTGGACATCGGTGCAATTGCCTGGCTCGAAGAAGCGCTGAAGGATTTCCAGGGCGCCGTGCTGTTCATCACGCACGACCGTTCCTTCCTGCAGAACCTCGCCACGCGCATCCTCGAACTGGATCGCGGCGGTCTGATCGACTGGAACGGCGACTACGCCAGCTTCCTCGTGCACAAAGAAGCTGCGCTGGCCGCGGAAGAAACTGCCAACGCGCTGTTCGACAAGCGTCTTGCTCAGGAAGAAGTGTGGATCCGTCAGGGCATCAAGGCCCGTCGTACCCGTAACGAAGGTCGCGTTCGCGCCCTGAAAGCCCTGCGTGTTGAGCGCAGCGAGCGTCGCGAGCGTACCGGCAAGGCGAACATCCAGCTGGAAACCGCCGACAAGTCCGGCAAGCAAGTGATGGTGCTGGAAAATGTCAGCTTCCATCACCCGGATGGCCCGTACTTGATCAAGGACTTCTCGATGGTCCTGCAGCGCGGCGACCGGATCGGCCTGCTCGGCGCCAACGGTACCGGCAAGACCACCTTGCTGAAACTGATGCTCAATGGTCTGCAGCCGACCAGCGGCAAGGTGGAAGAGGGCACGCGCATCGACGTGGCCTACTTCGACCAGTTGCGCCATCAGCTGGATCTGGAAAAGACCGTGATCGACAACGTCGCCGAAGGTCGCGACTTCATCGATATCGACGGCCAGAGCCGCCACGTTCTGAGCTACCTCGGCGACTTCCTGTTCAGCCCGCAGCGTGCCCGCACGCCGGTCAAGGCGCTGTCCGGTGGTGAGCGCGCGCGCTTGCTGCTGGCCAAACTGTTCAGCAAACCGGCGAACCTGCTGGTACTCGACGAACCGACCAACGACCTCGACGTGGAAACCCTCGAACTGCTCGAAGAAGTGCTGCTGACCTTCAACGGCACTGTGCTGATGGTCAGTCACGACCGGGCATTCCTCGACAACGTGGTCACCAGCACCCTGGTCTTCGAAGGTGAAGGCAAGGTGCGTGAATACGTCGGTGGCTATCAGGACTGGATCCGTCAGGGCGGCTCGCCGCGCCTGCTGGGCGTGACCGAGAGCAAGTCGGGCAAGGCTGACCTTAACTCGGCGGTGGTCACCGCTGAACCTGTCGTGGCTGCCGCACCTGCCGCTGCCGCGCCGGCAGCCAAGAAGAAGCTGAGCTACAAGCTGCAGCGCGAGCTGGAAGCATTGCCGGGCGATATCGATGCCAAGGAGCAGCAGATCGCGGCCGTCGAAGCCGAAATGGCCGAAGCCGGCTTCTATCAGCGTCCGCCGGCAGAAACGGCCAAGGTGATTGCTTCGCTGGAGCAGTTGCAGGTTGAGCTGGATGCACTGGTGGAGCGTTGGGCCGAGCTGGATGCCTGATTGATCCGGCCATGAAAAAGCCCGGCGTTCAGTGATGAGCGCCGGGCTTTTCATATACGGGTGGAGACCTAATGTGGGAGCGAGCCTGCTCGCGAATGCGGTGTGTCAGGCGGCATTAATGCTGAATGTTCCGACGCCTTCGTGAGCAGGCTCGCTCCCACACTGATCAGTGTTTCAGCGTTTGACCAGATGCACTGCGAGCACATCGCAGGGCGCGCCGTGCAGCACGTCGTTGGCGGTGGAGCCGAGCAGCAGCGCCAGACCATGGCGGCCATGGCTGCCGACCACGATCAGGTCGCACAGTTGCTCCTTGGCGAAGTGATGGATTTCCTGGCGTGGCTGGCCGTAGGTCAGGTGGCAATTGGCGCCTTCCAGCTCGGGGTATTTGTGCTTGAGCGTATCAAGGCGTTGCTTGGCCTGATCGAACTGCTGCTGTTGCAGTTGTGACAGATCCATCGGCACATCGCCGCCGAATGCCATCGCCATTGGTTCGACGATATGCACCAGCGACAGCTTGGCACCGTTGCTCGCTGACAGCTCGCGGGCGCGGTGGATCACAGGGTCGCACTCTTCGGTCAGGTCTACGGCGACCAGGATATGGTTGTAGGGCATGAGGTGCTCCTCGTGACGGTTCAATATTGTTAAGTATGGCTGGTTTCAAGCGCATTGGTTCCAAAGTGACGCAATGCGCTCACCTATAAGTCGGGAGTAGAGATATGACGGTCTGGTTGGTGGTGTCAATCCTGCTGGTGGTTCTGAGTCCACTGGCATGGTTGCGCCCATCGCGCGTGCAGAGTGGCCGGATGGCCCTGCGCATGGAGGCTCGGCGCATCGGACTGGCCATGCAGTTAGCGCCTCAGGAGTGGCCGCACTGGCTGTCTCAGGAGCCGCCCAACCCGTGTGCGCAATATCATCGGCCACGGCGTGGCAGTCAGCCGGCGTGCTGGACCTACTGGCAGAAATCGCCGGGCGTGTGGGTCAATCAGTGGCAGGAAGTCTGCGAAGACCGATTGTTGCTCAATCATTTCGAAAAGTTGCCGGGCAACGTGTTCAAGGTCGAGGCCGACAAGCAGATGATCGCTTTGTACTGGGGGGAGAAGGGCGAAGCCACGGTTCTGCAGGATATCGATGCGACTCTGAAAGCACTGGCATGACTCGCGGACTTTTCCCACTGCAAGGGTGGGGAGCGTCCGGCAGACGAGCAATAAAAAGCCCGACATGATTCATCGGGCGGGGTGGCCAGGCAGGCCGGTAACTGTTTTTGTCGCTGATTCGTCTTTTTGCAGTCAGCGGATATCCCTGTAGTCCAGCCAGCGTAGCCTTTTAAACAGGGCTCGTTGCGAATTAGGGCGACTTTTCTAACTATTGATTCTATGAATGGCTTTGCATGCAGAGGCGTATTGCAGCTCTGCGTGCGACGGAAGTGACCGCAAAGTCGCATTTCCACCCGTATTTTGGGCGATTGACAATTGTTGGAAATTCCGTGAAGGTGACGTACCCAAATCAAACGGGCGTATGAATTGAGCGTTTGTCTTACAGACTGCTCCTACAGAATCCCGACTATCGCGTTGGCGGGTGTGCCGGGTGGATTGGCGTCAGCATCGACGAAAAAACGTCCTGCCGAGCCATTTACCTGCGTCCGACGTGTACTGTTCAGCTTCCATATCGTGGAGATCAGTTGATGATTTACGAAGGTAAAGCCATCACGGTTAAAGCTCTTGAAAGTGGCATCGTCGAATTGAAATTCGACCTCAAGGGTGAGTCCGTCAACAAGTTCAACCGTCTTACCCTGAACGAACTGCGTCAGGCCGTGGACACCATCAAGGCAGATGCTTCGATCAAGGGCGTGATCGTCAGCAGTGGCAAGGACGTGTTCATCGTCGGCGCCGACATCACCGAATTTGTCGACAACTTCAAGCTGCCGGATGCCGAGCTGGTTGCTGGCAATCTCGAAGCCAACAAGATCTTCAGCGATTTCGAAGACCTCAACGTTCCGACCGTGGCCGCGATCAACGGCATCGCTCTGGGTGGCGGTCTGGAAATGTGCCTGGCTGCGGACTACCGCGTCATGTCGACCAAGGCCAAGATCGGTCTGCCGGAAGTCAAACTGGGCATCTACCCGGGCTTCGGCGGTACCGTGCGTCTGCCACGTCTGATCGGCGTCGATAACGCCATCGAGTGGATTGCCGCCGGCAAGGAAAACCGTCCTGAAGACGCGCTGAAAGTCAGCGCCGTCGACGCCGTGGTTGCTCCAGAGAAGCTGCAGGAAGCTGCCCTTGAACTGATCAAGCGTGCCATCTCCGGCGAGTTCGATTACAAGGCCAAGCGTCAGCCGAAGCTGGAAAAGCTCAAGCTCAACGCCATTGAACAAATGATGGCTTTCGAAACCGCCAAAGGTTTCGTGGCCGGTCAGGCTGGCCCGAACTACCCGGCGCCGGTCGAAGCGATCAAGACTATCCAGAAAGCCGCGAACTTCGGTCGTGACAAGGCGCTGGAAGTCGAAGCAGCAGGTTTCGTCAAACTGGCCAAGACCTCTGCCGCGCAGAGCTTGATCGGTCTGTTCCTGAACGATCAGGAACTGAAGAAAAAGGCCAAGGCCTACGACGAAATCGCCAAGGACGTGAAGCAGGCTGCCGTACTGGGCGCCGGCATCATGGGTGGCGGCATCGCCTATCAGTCGGCCTCCAAAGGTACGCCGATCCTGATGAAGGACATCAACGAGCACGGTATCGAGCAGGGTCTGGCCGAAGCCGCCAAACTGCTGGTTGGCCGCGTTGATAAAGGCCGCATGACTGCTGCGAAAATGGCTGAAGTGCTCAACGGCATTCGTCCGACCCTATCTTACGGCGACTTCGGTCACGTCGACCTGGTTGTAGAAGCCGTGGTCGAGAACCCGAAGGTCAAGCAAGCGGTACTGGCTGAAGTCGAAGACAAAGTCAAAGAGGACACCATCCTCGCGTCCAACACCTCGACCATTTCCATCAGCCTGTTGGCCAAGGCCCTCAAGCGTCCGGAAAACTTCGTCGGCATGCACTTCTTCAACCCGGTGCACATGATGCCGCTGGTGGAAGTGATCCGTGGCGAGAAGTCCAGCGAGCTGGCGATTGCCACCACCGTTGCCTACGCCAAGAAAATGGGCAAGAACCCGATCGTCGTCAACGACTGCCCGGGCTTCCTGGTCAACCGCGTTCTGTTCCCGTACTTCGGCGGCTTCGCCAAACTGGTCAGCGCCGGCGTGGACTTCGTCCGCATCGACAAGGTCATGGAAAAATTCGGCTGGCCAATGGGCCCGGCGTACCTGATGGACGTGGTCGGCATCGACACCGGTCACCACGGTCGTGACGTGATGGCTGAAGGTTTCCCGGATCGCATGAAGGATGACCGTCGTTCGGCCATCGACGTGCTGTACGAAGCCAAACGCCTGGGGCAGAAGAACGGCAAGGGCTTCTACGCCTACGAGGCCGACAAGAAAGGCAAGCAGAAGAAGGTCGCCGATCCGTCGGTACTCGAAGTGCTCAAGCCGATCGTTTATGAGCAGCGCGAAGTCACTGACGAAGACATCATCAACTGGATGATGATCCCGCTGTGCCTGGAAACCGTGCGCTGCCTGGAAGACGGCATCGTTGAAACTGCCGCCGAAGCCGACATGGGTCTGGTTTACGGTATCGGTTTCCCTCCATTCCGTGGCGGTGCGCTGCGCTACATCGATTCGATCGGTGTTGCCGAGTTCGTTGCCCTGGCTGACCAGTACGCTGATTTGGGCGCGCTGTACCACCCGACTGCGAAGCTGCGCGAAATGGCCAAAAACGGCCAGAGCTTCTTCGGTTAAGCGCCCCCAACTAGAGTGAGAGTGAACTTATGAGCTTGAATCCTAGAGACGTCGTGATTGTCGACTTCGGTCGTACGCCGATGGGCCGCTCCAAGGGCGGCATGCACCGCAACACCCGTGCCGAAGACATGTCGGCACACCTGATCAGCAAACTGCTGGAACGCAACGCCAAGGTCGATCCTGCTGAAGTCGAGGACGTGATCTGGGGCTGTGTAAACCAGACCCTGGAGCAGGGCTGGAACATCGCACGCATGGCGTCGCTGATGACCCAGATCCCGCACACCTCTGCCGGCCAGACCGTCAGCCGTCTGTGCGGCTCGTCGATGAGTGCTCTGCACACGGCGGCGCAAGCGATCATGACCGGCAACGGTGACGTATTCGTGGTTGGTGGCGTCGAGCATATGGGCCACGTGAGCATGATGCACGGTGTTGATCCGAACCCGCATATGTCGCTGTACGCGGCGAAAGCCTCGGGCATGATGGGTCTGACTGCAGAAATGCTCGGCAAGATGCATGGCATCACCCGTGAGCAGCAGGACGCCTTTGGCGTGCGCTCCCACCAGCTCGCCCATAAGGCGACTGTGGAAGGCAAGTTCAAAGACGAAATCATCCCGATGCAGGGCTACGACGAAAACGGCTTCCTGAAGCTGTACGACTACGACGAAACCATTCGTCCGGAAACCACTCTGGAAAGTCTGGCGGCCCTCAAGCCTGCCTTCAATCCAAAGGGCGGCACCGTGACTGCCGGCACTTCGTCGCAGATCACCGATGGTGCTTCGTGCATGATCGTGATGTCGGCGCAGCGTGCGCAGGATCTGGGGATCCAGCCGATGGCCGTGATCCGTTCGATGGCAGTGGCGGGTGTGGATCCGGCGATCATGGGCTATGGTCCAGTTCCGGCTACACAAAAAGCTCTGAAGCGTGCGGGCCTTGGCATCAGCGATATCGACTTCTTTGAGCTCAACGAAGCTTTCGCTGCACAGGCCCTGCCAGTGCTGAAAGATCTGAAAGTGCTCGACAAGATGAACGAGAAGGTTAACCTGCACGGCGGCGCGATCGCCCTGGGTCACCCGTTCGGTTGCTCCGGTGCCCGTATTTCCGGCACCTTGCTGAACGTGATGAAGCAGAATGGCGGCACCTTCGGGGTGGCTACCATGTGCATTGGTCTCGGCCAAGGCATCTCCACCGTCTTCGAACGCGTTTAAGCGTCTCGTCGATGGAAGCCGGGGCCAAGTGCCCCGGTTTTTGTTTTTGTGGATTTATTTTGTATTTATTTTGAAAAAATTTGAGTGAGGGCCGAAGCATGCCGATACAACCTGGGCTCTACCAACATTACAAGGGGCCGCAGTACCGCGTATTCAGTGTTGCGCGGCATTCCGAGACCGAAGAAGAAGTAGTGTTTTATCAAGCCCTGTATGGCGAATACGGCTTTTGGGTGCGCCCCTTGAGCATGTTTCTGGAGTCGGTCGAGGTTGACGGCGAGCAGGTGCCACGCTTTGCTTTGGTGCAAGCCGAACCGAGCCTTTTTTCCAAGGTATGAGACGAGTGCGTGCAGAACCCTGCGCTTGACCTCACCTTGTATCAACTATATATAGCGGTGCCGCGTCAGGCGCCAACCGCCTTTCACTTCTAGAATTCAGGAATTTTCTGATCCATGGGCAAATCGCTGGTCATTGTGGAATCCCCGGCTAAGGCCAAGACCATCAACAAGTATCTGGGTAACCAATACGTGGTGAAGTCGAGTATCGGCCATATCCGAGACCTGCCCACCAGCGGTTCGGCTAGCGCCAGCAAAGAACCAGCCGCCAAGCGCGGCAAGGCTGCCGCAGGTGAAGGGCCGGTGCTCACGCCGAAAGAGAAGGCGCGCAAACAGCTGGTCTCGCGTATGGGTGTCGATCCGGAACACGGCTGGAAAGCCAAGTACGAGATCCTCCCGGGCAAGGAAAAGGTCATCGAAGAGCTGCGCCGGCTCGCCAAGGATGCTGACACCATCTATCTCGCAACCGACTTGGATCGCGAGGGGGAAGCCATTGCCTGGCACCTGCGCGAAGCCATCGGTGGTGATGACAGCCGCTACAAGCGCGTGGTGTTCAACGAAATCACCAAGAAGGCGATTCAGGAAGCCTTCTCCGAGCCGGGCGAGCTGGACATCGATCGTGTAAATGCCCAGCAGGCGCGTCGTTTCCTCGACCGCGTTGTGGGTTACATGGTCTCGCCGCTGCTATGGGCCAAAATCGCCCGTGGTCTGTCGGCCGGTCGCGTGCAATCGGTTGCCGTGAAGTTGGTGGTCGAGCGTGAGCGCGAGATTCGCGCATTCAACCCGGAAGAATACTGGGAAGTGCACGCTGATCTCGGCACCGCCAAAGGCTCGACCGTACGCTTCGAAGTGGCTCGCGAGAAGGGCGAAGCCTTCAAGCCGCTCAACGAAGCCCAGGCCACGGCCGCGCTGGAGAAGCTCAAGTCTTCCAGCTACAGCATCGTCAAGCGCGAAGACAAACCGACCAGCAGCAAGCCGTCGGCGCCGTTCATCACGTCAACCCTGCAGCAGGCCGCGAGCAACCGCCTGGGCTTCGGCGTGAAGAAAACCATGATGATGGCCCAGCGCTTATATGAAGCCGGCTACATCACTTATATGCGTACCGACTCGACCAATCTTTCGGCTGATGCCGTGGCAATGGCGCGCACTTACATCGAAGATGAGTTCGGCAAGAAGTACCTGCCGGAAACGCCGAATGTCTACAGCAGCAAGGAAGGCGCACAAGAGGCTCACGAAGCGATTCGTCCGTCTGACGCCAACACCACGCCGAGCAAGCTTGCGGGCATGGAGCGTGACGCAGAGCGCCTCTACGAGCTGATCTGGCGCCAGTTCCTCGCTTGCCAGATGCTGCCTGCGCAGTACCTGTCGACCACCGTCAGTGTCGCCGCTGGGGATTTCGAGCTGCGCGCCAAGGGCCGCATCCTGAAGTTCGACGGCTACACCCGCGTCATGCCGCAGATCGCCAAGCCTGGCGATGACGACGTTCTGCCCGATATGGCGCAGGGCGACGTGATGAAGCTGATCAAGCTTGATCCATCGCAGCACTTCACCAAGCCGCCGGCCCGTTACTCGGAAGCCAGTCTGGTGAAAGAAATGGAAAAACGCGGCATCGGTCGTCCTTCGACCTACGCGGCGATCATTTCGACCATTCAGGATCGCGGCTACGTGACTCTGCACAACCGTCGTTTCTATTCGGAAAAGATGGGCGACATCGTCACCGAGCGTCTGTCGGAGAGCTTCTCGAATCTCATGGACTACGGCTTCACCGCCGGCATGGAAGAGAACCTCGATGACGTGGCTCAGGGCGAGCGCGACTGGAAAAACGTGCTGGACGAGTTCTACGGCGACTTCAAGAAGAAGCTCGAAGTGGCCGAGAACCCGGACAACGGCATGCGTGCCAACCAGCCGGTCATGACTGATATTCCGTGCACCACGTGCGGTCGTCCGATGCAGATTCGTACCGCATCGACTGGCGTGTTCCTCGGTTGCTCGGGTTACAGCCTGCCACCGAAAGAGCGCTGCAAGGCCACCGTCAACCTGGTTCCGGGCGACGAGATTGCGGCGGACGACGAGGGTGAATCGGAGTCGCTGGTGCTGCGCGGCAAGCATCGCTGCCCGATCTGCAGCACGGCGATGGACGCTTACCTGCTCGACGAGAAGCGCAAGCTGCACATCTGCGGTAACAACCCGGATTGCGCGGGTTACGAAATCGAAGAGGGCAACTACCGTATCAAGGGCTACGAAGGTCCGAGCCTGGAATGCGACAAGTGCGGCAGCGAGATGCAGCTCAAGACCGGCCGCTTCGGCAAGTTCTTCGGTTGCACCAATCCGACCTGCAAGAACACCCGCAAACTGCTCAAGAGCGGTGATGCGGCGCCGCCGAAGATGGATCCGGTGAAGATGCCTGAGCTGAAATGCGAAAAGGTCAACGACACCTACATCCTGCGCGACGGTGCTTCCGGTCTGTTCCTGGCGGCCAGCCAGTTCCCGAAAAACCGCGAGACTCGTGCTCCGCTGGTGATCGAGATTCTGCCGCACAAGGACGAGATCGATCCGAAGTACCATTTCCTCTGCGAAGCACCGCAGAAGGATCCTGATGGTCTGCCAGCGGTCATCCGTTACAGCCGCAAGACCAAGGAGCAATACGTGCAGACCGAGGTCGACGGCAAGCCTACCGGCTGGAAGGCTTATTACGACGGTGGCAAGTGGACTGTTGAAGACAAGCGCACGAAAGCCAAGGCTGAGTAAGCGATAGCCTGATACACAAAAGGCCGCATGATGACCCTCGGGTTTTCATGCGGCCTTTTTGTTTTGTGCTTGCGGTCGGATCCGTTGATCCATGACACTGTCGGATCTGTGTGACGCAATTATTTCGCTGTGGAGACTGCCGGCATGGCGCACGAACTCTATACCCGCACCAATCAGAAGATCTATTTCGCCGGCCTGTCGCTGGACGCTCTGGCTCGCGCCGAAGAGGGGCGGGCGATGAATTCGTTGGCGTTGATTCAGGCTGGGCGTGAATCGGCGTTGTTTCACCTCTATGGCGCGCTTCTGGGGCTGTGCCATGAGATCGCCGGTTTCTACCGTCTGCCTCAGGCCAATGCGTCGCGAGCGGAAGCGTTGCTGACTCGCGAAGTCCTGGAATCGATTGCGATCCCTGAGCTGGCCGAGATGATCGAGTTGGCAGGCAATCCTGAAACCTGGCTGGCGAAACTGCTGGCGGCGCACTCGGCGTTGTTTCAGCCGCCACGGGTGCCACACAAGCCCAAGGGTGATGTGACACAGCCATTGATTCAGGCCGTTAATCTGGATGAAGAAGAGACGCCGCAAGAGTTGAGTCGCGAAGAGCTGGAGGGCTGGCGGCAGAATCTCAAAGGCCTGGCCATCCGCTTTCGCGAAGGCTTGAACGAATGCTGAGGACAATTGACACGGTGGCAATCTGAAACATGCTGCTGGTCAAGATACCGAGCGAAGCCTGAATGATGTCTATATAATCCCTGCCTTTCGTGGAGAACAGACCTATATGCCAACGTCCTTTCTAGAAATTGTCGAGTTACCAGACGGCCGAATCGAACTGCGCAGGGCTGAGGACGAGGGGTCTCTGGTGACGCTGGATTTCTCCGAGGATGCCAAGGCGTTCCTGCAAGGCCAGCACGTGGAAATCGCCAAGGCGATGTTGAGCGTCGGCGTGCAGATGGCCGGTCGTATGGTTGAAGGCGAATTTGATAAGGAAGAAGGGCCGCGGGTTCTTCACTGAGCCCCGCCTGTCGGCGTTTGCTGTTACCGCATCAGATCGGCTTCTCTGTCCTTGGAGAAGCCATGCGCTTCACACAGCGCGTGTCACAAGTGAATCAACCCAATCGAATATTCAGACTCTGAGCGTCGCCCGTGCGCGCAGCACTGATCAACTGCTGTCGTGAGCTTGTGTTCAGCGGGTTGAGCCAGGTCACCACCGTGTGACTACGACCCAGACGTAATGCTTCGCAGGCCAGTTGCTGGGCGCTTTGCGCGCCACGTGGTTGCAGCAGCAGAATGCGTTCACGGTTCAGGCCGGCCTCGCGCAGCCAGATCTGGGTCAGGCTGGCAGGAGGGGCAATCAGCGTCAGCCAGCGCGCGTCCTGATCTTCGCTCAGTTCGCGCAGGATCGGGGCTAGCAGGTTCAGGCAGTTCCCGGCTGCACCGCGCAGTGACAGCTCGCTGAATACTTCCGGTTCGGCAATCCATGGGCGCTCGACCACATCTTTCAGGATCGGCGCCATCGGTTGTGCCAGAAACGCTTCGAATAACGGCAGTTGTGTTTGCTGAGGTGTGTGTGGGAACTGCATAAAGCCTCCTTTAGCGGCGGATTACGCCGACACTCAAGCCTTCGATCACCAGTTCCTGATCTTTCAGGTCGACTTCGATAGGGGCGAACTCGGGGTTTTCGGCAATCAGCCAGACTTTGCTGCCTTCGCGCTTGAAGCGCTTGACGGTGACTTCGTCGCCGATTCGCGCAACCACGACCTGACCATTGCGTGCTTCGCGGGTGGTGTGAACCGCCAGCAGGTCACCGTCGAAAATACCGATGTCCTTCATGCTCATGCCGTGTACGCGCAGCAGGTAATCAGCGCGAGGGTGGAAGAACGCGGGGTTGATATTGCAGGACTCTTCGATGTGCTGCTGGGCGAGGATCGGTGCACCGGCGGCGACCCGGCCAATGATCGGCAGGGTAGAGTCGTCAGTCTTGGCTTCAAACCCGGGAATGCGAATGCCGCGGGAGGCGCCCGGAGTCATCTCGATGGCACCCTTGCGGGCCAGGGCCTTGAGGTGTTCTTCCGCCGCGTTGGGCGACTTGAATCCCAGTTCCTGAGCGATTTCCGCGCGGGTTGGCGGGTAGCCGTTGTCTTCGAGGCAGCGTTTGATAAAGGCCAGAATCTCGGCTTGGCGTGGCGTCAGCTTTAGCATATTGATCGCTCTGTCTTTTTATACAGTGACTGGGATTATATACAGTGAAGCGGTCTTGGCAATGCCCGTTTTTTTGCAGGCCGCCGGACGGTCGGCAGCCGTGCTTATTAAAGGAGCGGTCCAGTGTGGTTAAATAGCTGACCGACCATTCCCAAAACGGACTGGCAGGCTTGACAAGGCACAGGCTGAAACGTATGTTTCAAACAAGTGTTTGTCAGGCGGAGTAGCCATGGCCCAGTCGGAAACCGTTGAACGCATTCTTGATGCTGCCGAGCAGTTGTTCGCGGAGAAAGGTTTCGCGGAAACCTCATTGCGTTTGATCACCAGCAAAGCCGGAGTAAACCTGGCGGCGGTGAACTATCATTTCGGCTCCAAGAAAGCGCTGATCCAGGCGGTTTTCTCGCGCTTCCTCGGGCCGTTCTGCATCAGCCTCGATAAGGAGCTGGAGCGTCGCCAGGCCAAGCCTGAAAACAAGCCGACTCTTGAAGAACTGCTGGAAATCCTCGTCGAACAGGCGCTCGTGGTGCAGCCACGCAGCGGTAACGATCTGTCGATCTTCATGCGTTTGCTCGGCCTGGCGTTCAGCCAGAGCCAAGGCCACTTGCGTCGCTATCTGGAAGACATGTACGGCAAGGTGTTCCGCCGCTACATGCTGCTGGTCAATGAAGCAGCTCCACGCATTCCACCTATCGAACTGTTCTGGCGCGTGCACTTCATGCTCGGCGCTGCGGCGTTCAGCATGTCCGGGATCAAGGCCTTGCGTGCGATTGCCGAGACCGATTTCGGCGTCAACACCTCGATTGAACAGGTGATGCGTCTGATGGTGCCGTTCCTTGCCGCCGGCATGCGTGCCGAAACCGGTGTCACCGACCCGGCCATGGCGACTGCGCAACTTCGTCCGCGCAGCAAATCGACCCCGGTAGCCGCCAAGGTTTAACCGCACACGGGTGGGCGCGGCAGTTTACATCCGCTAAGCTAGCCGCCCATGCCGACTCTCGTTCTGAACCCGTTTCCTATCGACATCGCCAACCTGCCGGGCACCGCTCTCGGTGGCGATGTCGTGCGGATCGGGTTTTTCGTTTTCAAGGAATTCTCTATGACTGCTGGCCTGCAAGGCTCGTTGATGGTGGACGTCGCCGGTACCTGGCTGACGGCCGAGGATCGCCAATTGTTGCGTCAGCCCGAAGTGGGCGGCCTGATCATTTTTGCCCGCAACATCGAGCATCCGCGCCAGGTGCGTGAGTTGAGCGCCGCCATCCGCGCCATTCGCCCGGATCTGCTGCTGGCGGTCGACCAGGAGGGCGGTCGCGTGCAGCGTCTGCGTCAGGGCTTCGTGCGCCTGCCGGCGATGCGCGCCATTGCCGACAACCCGAACGCCGAATACCTCGCCGAACAATGCGGCTGGATCATGGCTACCGAAGTGCTGGCGGTCGGCCTCGACCTGAGTTTCGCCCCGGTGCTGGATCTGGATTACCAGCGCAGCGCCGTGGTCGGCACGCGTTCGTTCGAAGGGGATCCCGAGCGCGCAGCGTTGCTCGCCGGCGCCTTCATCCGCGGCATGAACAGCGCGGGCATGGCCGCTACCGGCAAGCATTTCCCCGGTCACGGTTGGGCCGAAGCCGACTCCCACGTCGCGATCCCGAATGACGAACGCAGCCTCGACGAGATCCGCGCCAACGACCTCGTACCGTTCGCCAGACTCAGCAAGCAATTGGCAGCGGTGATGCCGGCGCACGTCATCTATCCGCAAGTCGATTCGCAGCCGGCCGGATTCTCCCGCCGTTGGTTGCAGGACATCCTGCGCGGCGAGTTGCAGTTCGACGGCGTGATTTTCAGCGACGACCTGTCGATGGCCGGCGCCCATGTGGTCGGCGACGCCGCCAGTCGCATTGAAGCCGCGCTCAGCGCCGGTTGCGACATGGGCCTGGTGTGCAACGACCGCGCTGCGGCCGAACTGGCCCTGAGTGCTGCGCAACGGATGAAGGTCAAGCCGTCCGCACGCATTGCGCGGATGCGCGGGCAGGCGTTCGCCAGCACCGACTACCGTCAGGATCCGCGCTGGCTCACCGCCATCGGCGCGCTCAAAGACGCTCAATTGATCGATTAAGGACTCTTCGTTATGACGGTTTACGCAATCATCGGTGGCACCGGCCTGACCCAGCTCGAAGGCTTGAGCATTCGTCAGTCGTTGGCGGTGGACACCCCTTACGGTGCGCCTTCGGCCGAGGTGCAAATCGGCGAGTACGCCGGCAAGGAAGTGCTGTTCCTCGCCCGTCACGGCCATCCACATCGCTTCCCGCCGCACAAGGTCAACTACCGCGCCAACCTGTGGGCGCTGAAGCAGGCCGGCGCCGAGGCGATCATCGCGGTCAATGCGGTGGGCGGGATTCATCCGGCGATGGGCACCGGCCATTTCTGCGTGCCGCATCAGATCGTTGATTACACCAGTGGCCGCGAACACACGTTTTTCGCCGATGATCTGGAGCACGTCACCCATATCGATTTCAGCTTCCCTTACAGTGAGCCGCTGCGTCAGCAATTGATCGCCGCGCTGGCTGCCGAAGGCTGCGAATACAGCGATCAGGGGGTGTACGCCTGCACCCAGGGCCCGCGTCTGGAAACCGTGGCGGAGATCGTGCGTCTGGAGCGTGACGGTTGCGACATCGTCGGCATGACCGGCATGCCGGAAGCGGCATTGGCCCGTGAGCTGGATCTGGATTACGCCTGCCTGTCGCTGGTGGTGAACCCGGCAGCAGGCAAGACCACGGCGGTGATCACCATGGCCGAAATCGAGCAGGCGCTGCATGACGGGATGGGCAAGGTGAAATCGACGTTGGCGCGGGTGTTGGCCAGCTAAGGACTGTCCATGAGCATTTTCATCGAGCGGCTTAAAGGGCTGGCATGGACTGACGCATTCAGTAGCAAGGCGTTGGCCAAGGCCCGCGCTTATGCTGCCGATGATCGGGTAGAGATCATCGAGATCGATGACAGGAAGATCGAGGCGTTCTGCGTCGGTTCGGAAACTCAGGCGTATGAACAAAGCATCTACCTGTCCGAAGATCGCCTGGGATCGGTTAATTTGCGTTGCTTGTGCACCTGCCCCGTCGTGATTGATTGCAAGCACTGCGCGGCGGTGCTCTATCACCTGCAGGGCATTGACGACGATACGTCCGAAAGTGACGCGCAGATCCCCTTGGGTCGGGCGCTGGAGCATTGGCTTTCGACAGTCCCCGTCCCGGCCAGGCCCGTCGACGAAGGGGCGCAAACCGCGGGCACGCGCCTGTTTTACAAACTCAAACCCACGTCTGCGAACGGCAAGTGGCTGCTCGATATTTTCAAGGTCTATCAGCTCAAGAGCGGCGAGTTACGCGAAGTAAAACCGATGTATTCGCTGTCGGACATGCTCATGCGTCAGCCCGGTTATCTGTCCGAACTGGATCTGCGCGTCGCCAGGCTGTTGGTCGCCATGCATTCCCATCACGCCTATTACAGCGGCTATCCGCTGGAAGGCAGCAGTGGCGCGGAACTGCTGGAAATGCTCCTGCGCACCTCGCGCCTGTTCCTCGACTTCGAAAACTTGCAGCCACTGACGCCGGGCGCGAAACGCATGGGTCTGTTCTCTTGGGCCGAGCAGGCCGACGGTGGGTTCCGCGCCCAGTGGAGCAGTGCCGAGGCTGCGCAGGAAACCGTGCTGGCGCTGGAGCCGCTTTATTACCTCGATCGTGAGCAGCGACAGGTTGGCCCTCTGTTCAGTGAGCTGGAAGAAAAACTGGCCTGCCATTTGACCCTCGCCCCAGACATCCCCGCGCGTCAGGCCATGCAGTTCAGCCATCGCATGAGCGCGATGACCAAAATCCCGCCGCCGCACAAACTCACCGAACGAATCATCGATGACGTGCTTCCGCAGCCGCAACTGACCTTGGTCAGCGGCCGGGAGCGTTCGCGCTGGGAATACGTTCTGGAGCACCGCGCCGCTCTGGTGTTTACCTACAACGGTCATCCGGCGGTGGATCGTCATCCGGAAGTGATGATCCTCAATGGCACTGAAACCCAGCGTATTCGACGCCAGCCTGCGATGGAAAAGAAGCTGCGCCAGAGCCTGCAAAAGCACGGCTTCAAAAAAGCCACGCGCAAGAGCGCTATGGATCGTCTCGGCGAGATGTTCACCTTGCCGGATGATTCCGCCTGGCTCGGATTCATGCATGAAGGGCTTGCCACACTGCGCGCCGCGGACTGGGAAATCGAAATCAGTCCCGGCTTCCATTTCGATGTGCAGCCGGTTGAACACTGGTACGCGGAGGTCGAAGAAGAGGCCGGGCATCAATGGTTTGATCTGCAACTGGGCATCGTCGTCAATGGCGAGCGCTACAGCTTGTTGCCGATCCTTCTGCATCTGTTGCGCACCCAGCCACGTTTGCTCGACCCGGTGAGTCTGGCGCAACGCAGCGACGACGAAAAACTCCTGATCGAACTCAAGCCCAGCGGTTTTGGCGACCCGGCAGGCGCCAAGGTGGCGTTGCCGCTGAGTCGGGTCAAACCGCTGATGGCGACGCTGGGCGAGCTGTACCTGGGCGGACATCAGGGCGATGCGCTGCGCTTGACTGCTCCAGACGCCGCGCGCCTGAGTATGCTCGATGGCGTGCCACTGGAATGGCAGGGCGGCGAACGCCTGCGCACTTTTGCCAAGCGGCTGCACAATTCCAGTCACACCCACGTTGCTGCGCCGGCCGGCCTTAATGCGCAACTGCGCCCGTATCAGCTCGAAGGCCTTGGCTGGATGCAGACTCTGCGGGAGCTGGAGGTCGGCGGCATTCTTGGCGATGACATGGGCTTGGGCAAAACCCTGCAGACCCTGGCGCATCTGCTCACGGAAAAGCACGCCGGGCGCCTCGATTGCCCGGCACTGGCGGTGATGCCGACCAGCCTGATTCCCAACTGGCTCGACGAGGCCCAGCGCTTCACGCCTCAGTTGAAGGTTTTGGCGCTGCATGGGGCCGGGCGGCAAAAAGACTTCGCCAATCTCGCCGAATACGACTTGGTGCTGACCACTTACGCCTTGCTGCCCAGGGATCTTGAAACGTTGCGGCCGCAGTCGTGGAGCGTACTGATTCTCGACGAAGCGCAGAACATCAAGAACCCGCTGAGCAAAGCGGCGCAGGCCGCACGTGACTTGCAGGCCCGTCAGCGCTTGTGTCTGAGCGGCACGCCACTGGAAAACCATCTCGGCGAGCTGTGGTCGCAGTTTCATTTCCTCATGCCTGGCTGGCTGGGCGACAGCAAATCCTTCAACCGCGATTACCGCACACCGATCGAGAAGCATGGCAATGTCCAGCGCATGCAGCACCTGACGGCGCGCATCAAGCCGTTTCTGCTGCGTCGCAAGAAAGATCAGGTCGCCACTGAGCTGCCGCCGAAAACCGAAATCATCCATTGGGTTGAACTCAGCGACGGCCAGCGCGACGTCTATGAAACGGTGCGCGTGGCGATGGACAAAAAAGTGCGCGACGAAATTGCCCGCAGTGGTGTGGCGCGCAGTCAGATCATCATTCTTGATGCCTTGCTCAAGCTGCGTCAGGTCTGCTGCGATCTGCGCTTGATCAACATGCCGCTCACGGCGAAGGCATTGCGCTCGGGCAGCGGCAAGCTGATCAGCCTGATGGAGATGCTCGAAGAGTTGCTCGGCGAAGGTCGGCGCATCCTGCTGTTCTCCCAGTTCACCTCGATGCTGGCGCTGATCGAGCAGGAGTTGCAGCAGCGCGCTATCGATTATTCGTTGCTGACTGGCGACACCACCGACCGGCGTACGCCAGTCAAGAATTTCCAGGGCGGCAAGGTGCCGTTGTTCCTTATCAGCCTCAAGGCTGGCGGTACCGGTCTGAACCTGACGGCTGCGGACACGGTGATCCACTTCGACCCGTGGTGGAACCCGGCAGTGGAGAATCAGGCCACTGATCGCGCTTATCGTATCGGGCAGAACAATCCGGTGTTTGTTTACAAGTTGATTGCCAAAGGTACCGTGGAGGAAAAAATCCAGGCGCTGCAGCAGGAGAAGGCTGCGCTGGCCGGGGCGGTGCTGGAAGGGGGTACGACAGGTGGGTTCAAGCTGGAGCAGAGTGACATCGAGGCGCTGTTTGCGCCGCTGCCGGTTTCCAAGGGTTGACTGTCCAGGTCAGAGTTCGACATCTGATGGCCCTATCGCTGGCAAGTCAGCTCCCACAGGTTTTGTAATGTTCACAAATTAGTGCTCAACGCAAAGCACCGTGGGAGCTGGCTGGCCAGCGATGGCAATTTATCGGAAAAAACGCATCTCAACGCTTGTCGAACTTGTCCGGCAACGGCGCAAACAGCGCTTCAATATCATCGCTCTGCAGTTTCCAGTCCCCGGCCTTGCGCCCATCCAGTACGCCTGCTGCCAGGTCAGACTTTTCCTTCTGCAGGTGCTGAATCTTCTCTTCCACCGTGCCCCGGGCAATCATCTTGTAGACGAACACCGGTTTCTCCTGACCGATTCGATACGCGCGGTCAGTCGCCTGATTCTCGGTCGCCGGGTTCCACCACGGATCGTAATGGATCACCGTATCCGCTTCGGTCAGGTTCAAGCCGACGCCGCCGGCCTTCAGGCTGATCAGAAAGATCTGACGCTTGCCGCTCTGGAATTCCTTCACCGGCGTGCGCCGATCGCGGGTCTGGCCCGTCAGCAAGGCGTAGGCCACGTTGCGTTTTTTCAGTTCGTCTTCGATCAGTGACAGCATCGAGGTGAACTGCGAGAACAACAGAATCCGCCGACCTTCTTCGAACAGCTCTTCGAGCATTTCCATCAGGCTGTCGAGTTTGCCCGAGGTGCTGCCACGGGCGGGCAGGGTGGCGTCGTTGACCAGGCGCAGATCGCAGCAGACCTGACGCAGCTTGAGCAGGGCTTCAAGAATGATGATCTGGCTACGCGCCACGCCTTTGCGAGTGATCTCGTCGCGGACTTTCTTGTCCATCGCCAGGCGCATGGTTTCATAAACGTCGCGCTGCGCCTCATTGAGATCGACCCAGTGGATGATCTCGGTTTTGGGCGGCAGTTCGGTGGCCACCTGTTCCTTGGTGCGGCGCAGCAGAAACGGTTTTATCCGCCCATTGAGGTGCTGCAGCCTGACTTCGCTGGCGCGCTTTTCGATCGGCACGCGGTAGTCGGCATTGAAGCTTTTGACATCGCCCAACCAGCCCGGCAGCAGAAAGTGGAACAACGACCACAACTCGCCGAGGTGGTTTTCCAGCGGTGTGCCACTCAGGCACAGGCGCTGGCGCGCGTTGAGTTCGCGAGCGGCCTGCGCGGCCTTGCTGTTGGGGTTCTTGATGTACTGGGCTTCGTCGAGCACCAGAACGTGCAAGGGCTGTTGTGCCAGCCGATCGACGTCCTTGGGCAGCAGCGCATACGTGGTCAGGATCAGGTCGAAGTCGGCCAGATGATCGAAATGCTTTTTGCGGCCGGCACCGTACAGCGCGACCACTTTCAGTTGCGGCGTGAAGTGCGCGGCTTCGTCGAGCCAGTTCGGGATCAGGCTGGTGGGCATCACCACCATGCACGGTCGATCCAGGCGTCCGGCGTTTTTCTCACTGAGAATATGCGCCAGGGTCTGTAGGGTTTTGCCCAGGCCCATGTCGTCCGCCAGAATCCCGCCAACCTCAAGCTGACGCAGCGACTGCATCCAGCTCAAGCCTTCGAGCTGATAGGGACGCAACGTCGCGTTCAAGCCCTTCGGCGCTTTGGCCGTGTAATCGCGAATATCGCGCAGGCGTTGGGCGAAACTGCGGATCTGCTCGCCGCCTTCCCACAGCAGGGGAATGCCTTCCAGCGAATTGAGGCGCGTGGCGTCGGCCTTGCTCAGGCGCAGGGTGGTTTCGCCCGGTTCCTGCAAGTAGAACTCGCCCAGCGTTGCCAGTACCGGTTTTAGTCGGCCAAGGGGCAGCGCCACTTGCAGCGGCCCGTGCTCACTGTTGCGTTGCGGCACATTGACCAGAATCAGCTCGTCATCGCGGCGCCGCGCCAGGCGTTCCGGGTTGAGGATTTCCGTGTGCGAGCGCATCAGGTTGAGCAGGATCGGCAGCAGGCTCAGGCGTTCACCATTGACGATGATCCCCAGTTCCAGATCGAACCAGTCGCGCTCCGGCGCCTGTTCGACGGTGGCGTACCAGTCGTCGACGGCGGTCAGGTCGAAACCGAACTCCTCGTCGATCTGCAATTCCCAGCCTTGGGTGCGCAGCTTCGGCAGTTCGTTGAGGGTAAACGTCAGCCAGGCGCTGTCGTTGACCATCTCGTACAGCTCGCCGGCGCTTTCCGGCAGCGCTTTGCTCTGGCGCGTGGCGATACGGAAGCCGAGGATTCTTAACTGTTCGCGGTAGGACTGTTCCACTTCCGGATGGCGTTTTATCCGCAGGGTCTGCGTTTCCTGACGAATCAGAATGTCGCTGTTTTTCTGTCCGCTGACGTATTCATCCAGATAGCTGAACGACAGCGCTGCTCGATGCTGAATGTAACGCTGCATTTTGCCGTTGCGCGGCTCGAACGCGCTGAACTCGACACTCGCCAGCCACAGGCGCGGCAGCGGTTGCACGTTGTCCACCAGCACTTGCGGCGGCGCTTTGGGGCTACGGTTCTCCAATACGGCCTGGAGTTTTTCCAGCAGCTCGGCGTCTTTCGCAGCGGCAGGGTATTCGAGGGTTTCCTGCACTTGCAGCAGCACCGCGGCGCAGTGTTTGCAGTTGTTGCGCGCCGGGCAGGTGCAGGTGGCGTCAACCAGCAACAGGGTGTCTTTGGCTGACTCGCGCAGGTGAATGGTCTGACGGTAGACGTTACCGCCAGAGCCTTCGCAACTGGCGGTAATGGTCGCATCGCCAACCTGTGCGATGCGTACCCGGTTCTCCAGGGCGTAGCGGCGGCCACGCTCCAGGCTCTGTTCCTTGAATCGGCTGACCCAGGAGGGTGCCAACGGTTTACTCAGGGGCGGGGACATAAGGACTTCGATCAGTCCGGAATCGCTTCAGGGGCTTGCCGAGGGGCGGGCGCCGTCAGGGAGGTGATCTTGATCAGCAGCGCCAAGTGGCCGTTATCGAGATAGTTGAGTTGGCCGTTCTTGGTGTGGCTGTCCTGCTTCAGGCGTTCGCTGGCAGTGACCATGCCGTTGCTGTCGATCTGGTTGACCCAGAAGTCGGCGTTCACGTCGGTGAAGCGCCCGAGTTTCAATTCCAGGGTGCCCTCGATCGGGAACTGGCCGAACTGTTCCTTGCCGTCGCTGACGGCGACCTTGGTCGGCGCTTCGCCGAGGGTCTGCTGCCAGGCCTTGTGCATCAGCACGCTGTAATCACCGCTGGCGCTGAGTTTGCTGGCAACGTCGCCGAGCGCGGGTGTGCGCAGGCTGTCATCACCCAGGCGTTGAGCGCCGGCGGCCCAGTCTTCCGGGGCGGCACGGCTGACAATCGCTGGCACGGCGTTCTGGCGTACCAGAATCATTTCGACCTGATACAGGTCATCGGCAAAAACCGAAGGGGCTACCAAGGCAAGTAGCAAAGTCAGTGAGCGAAACAGGCGCATGCGGCGTCCTTCAAACAGTTTTCGGGAGGAGGCGCTCGAACAGCGCCTCTACAGTATTAAAGCGCTCTTCCGGGCGTTCCATCGGCACCTGGAACTTGAACATCGTGGCGCCTTCGAATTTGTAGCGTTTTGGCTGAGTCTGGATCAGTTTGATCAGAGTCATCGGGTCTACCGGCGTCTGCGCGGCGAACTCGATACGTCCACCCTGCGGCCCACCGTCGACCTTCTTGATGCCCAACTGCTCGGCCTGCAACTTCAGTGCGGTAATGCGCACCAGGTTCTTGGTCGGCTCAGGCAGCAGACCGAAACGGTCGATCATCTCCACTTGCAGATCCTTCAGGCCTTCCTCGTCGGTGGCCGAAGCGATGCGCTTGTACAGAATCAGACGGGCGTGAACATCCGGCAGATAGTCTTCCGGAATCAGCGCCGGCACCCGCAGGTTGACCTCCGGGCCTCCGCCGAGCGGTTGATCGAGGTTCGGCTGTTCGCCCTTGCGGATCGACTTCACTGCGCGCTCGAGCATTTCCATGTACAGGGTGAAACCGACTGCCTGAATCTGCCCGCTCTGACCATCGCCCAGCAGTTCGCCGGCGCCACGGATTTCCAGGTCGTTGGTCGCCAGCACGAAACCGGCGCCCAGATCCTGAGTGTTGGCAATCGCTTCCAGACGCTTTTCCGCATCGGACGTGATTTGTTGGCGTGGCGGCGTCAGCAGGTAGGCATAGGCCTGGTGGTGACTGCGCCCGACGCGTCCACGCAACTGGTGCAATTGCGCCAGGCCGAACTTGTCGGCGCGCTCGATGATGATGGTGTTGGCGCTCGGCACGTCGATGCCGGTCTCGATGATGGTCGAGGCGATCAGCACGTTGAAGCGCTTGTGATAGAAGTCGCTCATCACCTGTTCGAGTTCGCGTTCGCGCATCTGCCCGTGGCCGATGCCGATTCGCGCTTCCGGTACCAGTTCGGCGAGATCCGCCGCGCACTTCTCGATTGTTTTGACGTCGTTGTGCAGGTAGTAAACCTGACCGCCACGCAGCAATTCACGCAGCAGGGCCTCTTTGACCGTGCTCTTGTTCTGCTCCATGACGAAGGTGCGCACCGACAGGCGTCGCGCCGGCGGCGTGGCGATGATCGACAGGTCGCGCATGCCCGACACCGCCATGTTCAGTGTGCGCGGAATCGGCGTGGCGGTCAGCGTGAGAATGTCGACTTCGCTGCGCAGGGCCTTGAGCTGTTCTTTCTGGCGCACACCGAAGCGGTGTTCTTCGTCGATGATCACCAGACCCAGGTTTTTGATCTTCACGTCGTCGGACAGCAGTTTGTGCGTACCGATGACGATGTCGATCTTGCCTTCCGCGAGATCGGCAATCGCTGCATTCACTTCCTTGGCCGATTTGAAGCGGCTCATCACTTCCACGGTCACTGGCCAGTCGGCGAAGCGGTCGCGGAAGCTGTTGTAGTGCTGCTGGGCGAGCAGGGTGGTCGGCACCAGAATCGCTACCTGGCGTCCGCCGTGCACGGCGATGAACGCGGCGCGCATTGCAACTTCGGTCTTGCCGAAACCCACGTCGCCGCAGACCAGACGGTCCATCGGCTTTGGCGCGAGCATGTCTTCGCGCACGGCTTCGATGGTCGCTTGCTGGTCCGGCGTTTCTTCGAACGGGAAACCGGCGCTGAACGTCGCGTAATCGGCTTTCGGGTCGGCAAACGCGTAGCCTTCGCGGGCGGCACGACGGGCATAGATGTCGAGCAGCTCAGCCGCGACATCGCGCACCTGTTCGGCGGCTTTGCGCTTGGCTTTCTGCCAGGTCTCGGAGCCGAGTCGGTGCAGCGGCGCCAGCGCGTCATCGCTGCCGGTGTAGCGGGCGATCAGATGCAGGTTGGCCACCGGCACGTAGAGCTTGGCGTTCTCCGCGTATTCCAGGGTGAGGAATTCCGCCGCCTGATTGTCGATCTCCAGAATCGTCAGGCCGAGATAACGTCCGACACCGTGGTCGATGTGCACCACCGGTGCGCCTTCGCGCAGTTCGGTGAGGTTCTTGATCACCGCATCGTTGTTGGCGTCGGCGCGCTTTTCGCGACGGCGGCGCTGCATGACTCGCTGACCGAACAGCGGGCTCTCGGCCACCAGCGCCAGCGCCGGGTCATCGAGCATCAAGCCTTCGTCGAGCGGCGCAATGGTGATCGCCAGACGATCCTTGCTCGAAACGAAGTCCGGCCAGCTGTCGACGGTTTTCGGCCGCAGCTTCAGACGTTCCAGCAGTTCCAGCAGGACTTCACGACGGCCCGCGGACTCGGCGGTGAACAGCACACGCCCGGGGAATTCATCGAGGAACGCCGAGAGCGCCGCCAGCGGTTGCGTGGCCTTGGCTTCGATCGCCAGGTTTGGCAGTGCCTGCGCCGGGAAGCGCTCGCGACCGGCACCGGATTCGACGTCCTGCTGACTGGCGACGACCCGTGGCCAGCTCTTGAGGCGGGCGAAGCAGTCTTCCACCGGCAGGAACAATTCCGCAGGCGGCAATAGAGGGCGCGATGGATCGACGCGGCGCTCTTCGTAGCGATTGCGCACGTCGTTCCAGAAGTTTTCTGCCGCTTGTTCGATACCCGGCAGCGAGAACACTTGAGTGTCCTGCGGCAGGTAATCGAACAGTGTCGAGGTTTCGTCGAAGAACAGCGGCAGGTAGTACTCGATACCGGCTGGGGTGATGCCGCTGCTCAAGTCCTGGAAGATCGGGCAGCGCCGAAAGTCGACGTCGAAACGCTCGCGAAAGCGTGCCTTGAAGCGGGTGACCGCATCTTTCTGCAGCGGGAACTCGCGGGCCGGCAGCAGCTTGACCGAATCGACCTTGTCGATGGAACGCTGGTTTTCCGGATCGAAGGTGCGCAGGGTTTCGATTTCGTCGTCGAACAGGTCGATGCGATAGGGCAGTTTGCTGCCCATCGGGAACAGGTCGATCAGCGCACCGCGTACGGTGAACTCGCCGTGCTCGTAAACCGTATCGACGTAGCGATAGCCGCTGGCTTCCAGGCGCGCGCGCATCTGTTCGACATCGAGCTTCTGGCCGACATCCAGCACCAGACTGCTGCCGAGCAGGAATTTGGTTGGCGCCAGGCGGTGCAGGGCGGTGGTGATCGGAACCACCAGCACGCCGTGCGCCAGTTCCGGCAGTCTATAAAGGCTGGCGATACGCTGGGAAATGATGTCCTGGTGCGGCGAGAACAGATCGTACGGCAGGGTTTCCCAGTCGGGAAAATGCAGAACCGGCAAATCCGGGGCGAAGAAGCTCAGCTCCTGCTCCAGCCGTTCGGCACTCTGGCTGTCGGCGGTCAGTAGCAGCGTGAAGCGCTTGGCTGCGCTGGCAGCCTCGGCAATCGCCAGGCTGAGGGCGGCACCGGGCAAGTTGCCCCAATGCTGTTTACCTGCCGCGGCAGGGAGAAGCGGTAGACGCAGAACAGGCACGGAAGGTTGAGCTCCAGGCGTTGCGACAAAGTCGGTAATTGTAGCGGCGTCCGGTGCCGCCTGTCAGTTGCAGACTGCGTCTATCTTCGCGGTTTGCGCGAAATGTAGTGGTAACCATAAAAACGAGCACTTTTTTAGTGGTTATGTAGTGCTGAAATCGACTGGTGTTACGGAGGGTTACAGACATCGTCTAACAGTCGTCGAAAAATTGACTGCGCTGAAAGCCCCGGTTTTACTGGGCTGGCGCGGGGCGTAATTTTTTTGAACGGAATTTTGTTACCGATTGCGCGACAAGCGCGCATTGCTACAAGAGGTTCTCGGCGGCATAATGTAGCCCCTTTTTTCTGCCCCTACATGTGGAAGGTTCCCGTGACTCAGAAGCCCGACCAGTGTCTTGGTGAATGGATCGACCGTGAAGCACTCGCAGAAGCGATGATTCCGCTTATCGGTCAGCTCTACCGCAATAACAACGTGGTGAGCTCGATCTATGGCCGCAGCCTGATCAACCAGTCTGTCATCGCGATTCTCAAAGCTCACCGCTTTGCTCGCCACCGTTCCTCCGACGATAGCGAACTCTCCGTCCACGAAACATTCCCTCTGCTTAAAGCCATGAGCGAGCTCAAGCTCGGCGCGGCTTCGGTAGACCTGGGCAAGTTGGCGTTCAAATTCCGCAGCGAAGGCAATGGCCGCAGCGCCGAGCAGTTCGTTCGTGAAGAACTGGCTGACGTGGTTGGTCAGCAAAACGCTTCGGCCCGTAAAGGCACTGACGTTGTGCTGTACGGCTTCGGTCGTATCGGCCGTCTGCTGGCGCGCATCCTGATCGAGAAAACCGGTGGTGGCGACGGTCTGCGTCTGCGTGCCATCGTCGTGCGCAAGGGCGCTGAAAACGACCTGACCAAGCGCGCCAGCCTGCTGCGTCGCGATTCGGTACACGGCCCGTTCAACGGCACCATCGTCATCGACGAAGAAAACAACACCATCACCGCCAACGGTAACCTGATCCAGGTGATCTACGCGAAGAACCCGACCGAGGTGGATTACACCCAGTACGGCATCAAAGACGCGCTGCTGGTGGACAACACCGGTGTATGGCGTGACGCCGATGGCCTGGGTCAGCACCTGCAATGCCCGGGTGTTGCTCGCGTTGTTCTGACCGCGCCTGGCAAAGGCAAGCTGAAGAACATCGTTCACGGTATCAACCACAACGAAATCACCGCTGACGACAAGATCGTGTCCGCCGCTTCCTGCACCACCAACGCCATCGTGCCGGTGCTGAAGGCAGTGAATGACAAGTTCGGCATCATCAACGGTCACGTCGAAACCGTTCACTCGTACACCAACGACCAGAACCTGATCGACAACTTCCATAAGGGCGATCGCCGTGGCCGTTCCGCCGCGCTGAACATGGTGATCACCGAGACCGGTGCTGCCACCGCTGCTGCCAAGGCCCTGCCTGAGCTGGCCGGCAAGCTGACCGGTAACGCGATCCGCGTTCCGACGCCAAACGTGTCGATGGCCATTCTCAACCTGAACCTTGAGAAAGCCGCCAGCCGTGAAGAGATGAACGAGTACCTGCGCTACATGGCGCTGCACTCCGATCTGCACAAGCAAATCGACTTCGTCAACTCGCAGGAAGTGGTGTCCACTGACTTCGTGGGTTCGCGTCACGCCGGTGTGGTCGATGCTGAAGCAACCATCGTTCAGGACAACCGCGTTGTTCTGTACGTCTGGTACGACAACGAGTTCGGCTACAGCTGCCAGGTGGTTCGCGTGATGGAAGACATGGCCGGTGTAAACCCGCCAGCGTTCCCGCGCTAAGCCTTAGCTGCAAATGAAAACGCCCCGACTTTGGTCGGGGCGTTTTTTTATGCCTGCTGAATCTCTATTGCCTGTACCGGCCTCTTCGGGAGCAAGCCCCCTCCCACAGGTTTGGCGGTGTTCACATCATCGTGTTGGCACCACCGGACACTGTGGGAGGGGGCTTGCTCCCGAAGGCGTCCTATCGGGCGCCGCCGACTATCGAGGCCTGCGCAGTCCGCAGCTCATGCTTGTTGCCACGGAACAGCACCAGCGTCGCAATCAGCCCCAGCACCGCCGCACCGCTGAGCCAGATCCCCGGCGCAGCCTTGTTGTCCAGCACATGGATCAGGTAAGTACAGGCCGCTGGCGTAAAGCCGCCAAAGGTCGCCGTCGCCAGGCTATAGGCCAGCGAGAACCCGGTCGTGCGCACTTCCACCGGCATGATTTCGGTCAGCGCCACCACCATCGCCCCGTTGTACGAGCCGTACAGGAACGACAGCCACAGTTCGACGATCAGCAAATGACTGAAGCTCGGGTTCGCCACCAGCCACGACAATGCCGGGTAAGCGGTCAGGATTGCCAGAATGGTCGCCGCCAGCAGTAGGGGTTTGCGCCCGATCTTGTCAGATACCGAGCCCATCACTGGCAGCCAGAAGAAGTTCGACAGGCCGATGCACACGGTCACCAGCAGCGCGTCGAAGTCCGACAGATGCAGTTCGGCCTTGCCGAAGGTCGGGGTGTAGGCGGTGATCAGGTAGAACGAAACCGTGGTCATCACCACCAGCGCCATGCCGGCGATGACGATGCCAAAGTTCTGGCCGATCGAACGGACGATTTCGCGCAGGGTAGGGCGATGTTTACGCGCCTGGAATTCCGGCGTTTCTTCCAGCGAGCGACGAATCACGAAGATCACCGGAACGATCATGCAGCCGATCAGGAACGGCACGCGCCAGCCCCAGTCACCCATCTGTTCCGGGCTCAGCCAGTGGTTGAGACCCACCCCGAGCAGGCCGGCAAAGACCACCGCTGCTTGCTGGCTTGCCGACTGCCAACTGACGAAAAAGCCCTTGCGGCCCGGTGTGGCGATTTCCGCCAGGTACACCGAAACACCGCCCAGCTCGACGCCGGCCGAGAAGCCTTGCAGCAAACGACCGAATAGCACGATCAGCGGGGCGGCGACGCCGAGGGTGGCGTAGCCGGGGACGCAGGCAATCAGCACCGTACCGGCGGCCATCAGCGCCAGCGTAATGATCAGACCTTGGCGACGGCCATGGCGGTCGATATAGGCACCGAGGAAAATCGCTCCCAGCGGACGCATCAGGAAGCCGGCACCGAACGTCGCCAGGGAGAGCATCAGGGAAGCGAAGGCGCTGTCGGCCGGGAAGAAGGTTTTGGCAATGGCCGTGGCGTAGAAGCCATAGACCATAAAGTCGAACATCTCGAGAAAATTGCCGCTGACAACGCGAAAAATCGCTTTGCCTTTGCCCGTGGTGGAGGACATTGGTTCGTACTCTCTGTTGGCTGTCTTATTGGAAATCCCTGAACTAGACACGTCCTCGCCGTCACGCGGCAAACTCAGGCAGTACCCGTGAACAGTTTTGTAACCATATGTGTATAAAGAACGTTAGGCAACAATTGGTTAGGGCACTGCTTAAACGATATAGCCATTACGAAGGCCAGCATGACGCTTCAAGCGAATGAAAAACCTGTAGGAGCTGCGGAACGCTGCGATCTTTTGATGTTGCTTGAAAAGATCAAAAGCAAAAGATCGCAGCCTCGTTTCACTCGGCAGCTCCTACAGGTTCTGGCGCATAATCTTCAGCTTTGTGTGGGGAGTAGGGGATTTGTCTAAAAGGAGGCTGATCAGCCTTTTGCTGCTGGTGGGCGCCTTGTCCGGCTGCGGCAACGGCGATTCCATGGAAAGCTTCGGCGGTCCGACCATGGGCAGCACCTATTCAATCAAGTACGTGCGCCACGCCGGTCTTCCCGAGGCCGCGCAGGTCCAGCTTGAAGTGGAAAAAATCCTCACCGACGTCGATCAGCAGATGTCGACCTATCGCAGTGACTCAGACATCGAGCGCTTCAATGCTTTGCCGGCGAACAGCTGTCAGACCATGCCGGCTGCCGTGCTCGAATTGGTCCGTGTCGGCGAACAGCTGTCAGAGCAAAGCGAAGGTTCCTACGACCTGACCGTCGAGCCGCTGATGAACCTGTGGGGGTTCGGCCCGCAAGGGCGTGAAGAGAAAGTCCCCAGTACTGCCGCTCTGGCCGAAACCCTTGAGCGGGTCGGCTACCGCCATTTGCATATCGACGGCGACCGCTTGTGCAAGGATGCGCCGGTCGAAGTCGACTTCAACAGCATCGCCGCCGGTTATGCCGTCGACGCCATCGCAGCCAGGCTCGAGTCGATGGGCATCCATGACTATCTCGCCGAAGCCACCGGTGAGCTAAAGGCCAAGGGCAAGAAGCTTGATGGCTCGTCCTGGCGTATTGCGCTGGAAGAACCGCGAGACGATCAACAGGTGGCCGAACGGATCATTCAGGTCGACGGCTACGGCGTTTCCACCTCCGGTGATTACCGCAACTATTTCCTGCAGGATGGCCGGCGCTATTCCCACACCTTCGATGCGCGTAGCGGGGCGCCGGTCCTACACAACCTGGCGTCGGTCACGGTGATTCATCCTTCAGCGTTGATGGCCGATGGACTATCGACGCTGTTGCTGATTCTCGGGCCTGAAAGGGCTTGGGACTATGCCGAAAAACATGACATTGGTGCATTCTTCGTCATTCGTGCCGATACAGGTTTCGTTATCCGCACAAGTACGGCTTTCGAGCGCCTCAATCACGCAAAAGTTGACTGAAAACAGTACGAAAGCTGGCGTTGTAGTGCAGGCAAAAGTAGCCTACGACGCGACCAAGGGTTAATGTGCGCGGCGTTGACGCTTCTATAGACTGTGTCCGGGTTCTTTACTGACCCCCAATTGTTCCTTCGCGCCGCGATTCGGCGTGATTTAGCCGCCGGTGCTGCTGGCACCGCGGCCTGTTCTGAGGAGTACGCATGGCTGTCTACAACTACGACGTGGTGGTGTTGGGTTCCGGCCCGGCGGGAGAAGGCGCGGCAATGAACGCCGCCAAAGCAGGGCGCAAGGTGGCGATGGTCGATAGCCGTCGCCAGGTCGGCGGTAACTGCACCCACCTGGGAACCATCCCGTCCAAGGCCCTGCGTCACTCGGTCCGGCAGATCATGCAGTTCAACACCAACCCGATGTTCCGGGCGATCGGCGAGCCGCGCTGGTTCTCCTTCCCGGACGTGTTGAAAAGCGCCGAGAAAGTCATCTCCAAGCAAGTCGCTTCGCGCACCGGTTACTACGCCCGTAACCGCGTCGACGTGTTCTTCGGCACCGGCAGCTTCGCCGACGAGCAAACCATCGAAGTGGTCTGCGCCAACGGCGTAGTCGAGAAACTGGTGGCCAAGCACATCATCATCGCCACCGGTTCGCGCCCGTATCGCCCGGCGGACATCGATTTCAATCACCCGCGTATCTACGATAGCGACACCATCCTCAGCCTCGGCCACACCCCGCGCAAACTGATCGTTTACGGCGCCGGCGTGATCGGTTGCGAATATGCCTCGATCTTCAGCGGTCTGGGGGTACTGGTTGAACTGGTGGACAACCGTGGTCAGTTGCTGAGCTTCCTCGACTCGGAAATCTCCCAGGCGTTGAGCTACCACTTCAGCAATAACAACATCACTGTGCGCCACAACGAGGATTACGATCGCGTTGAAGGTGTGGACAACGGTGTGATCCTGCACCTGAAGTCCGGCAAAAAAATCAAGGCCGACGCCTTGCTCTGGTGCAACGGCCGTACTGGCAACACCGACCAGCTCGGTCTGGAAAACATCGGCGTCAAGGTCAACAGCCGTGGCCAGATCGAAGTCGACGAGGCCTACCGCACTTGCGTGCCGAACATCTACGGCGCCGGCGATGTGATCGGCTGGCCGAGCCTGGCCAGTGCCGCCCACGACCAGGGTCGTTCGGCTGCCGGCAGCATCGTTGATAACGGTAGCTGGCGCTTTGTGAACGACGTGCCGACCGGCATCTACACCATTCCGGAGATCAGCTCGATCGGCAAGAACGAGCAGGAGCTGACCCAGGCCAAGGTGCCGTATGAAGTCGGCAAGGCGTTCTTCAAGAGCATGGCGCGTGCGCAGATCGCCGGCGAGCCGCAAGGCATGCTGAAGATCCTGTTCCACCGTGAAACCCTGGAAGTGCTGGGCGTTCACTGCTTCGGTTATCAGGCGTCGGAGATCGTGCACATCGGTCAGGCGATCATGAGCCAGCCGGGCGAGTTGAACACCCTGAAGTACTTCGTCAACACCACGTTCAACTACCCGACCATGGCCGAAGCCTATCGGGTAGCGGCGTACGACGGCCTCAACCGGCTTTTTTGACGGGCTCCGGCCGGTGGCCTGAGCCGGCCGGGGAGACCGATTTCAGCAATTCTCGAGGGTGGCAGTGGCCAAACCGGGAAAGTCTGTAATCAGGCTGTCAACGCCGAAGTCTGCGAGTCTGCGCATCAGCGCAGGCTCGTTGACGGTCCACACTGACACATGCAGCCCCTGACGCTGCGCCTTCTGCAGGCGTTCCGGCGTACACAGCGTCCAGTTCAACGCCAGAATCTCACAGCCATAGCTGGCCGCGACCTTTAGCGGGTCGAGCCAGGCGTATTCGGCTACCAGTCCCCGCGACACGTCCGGCACCAGGTCCAGTGCCGCCTTCAGCACTTCTCGCGAACTCGAAGTAATGGTGACCTTGTCCAGCAAACCATGACGCTGGGCCATCTCGCGAATCGCCAGCACGGTGGTCGCCGCGCGGGTGCGCGATGCACTTTTGACTTCCAGCTGCCAGTGCTCGAAATCACATTTTTCGAAAAGCTCTTCCAGTGTCGGAATCGGGCACGGCTTGATCCAGCCCGGGCCGCCCTTGCGCGCGTCGTAGGTCACCAGCTCGGCGGCGGTGTGCTCGACCACCTTGCCGCGCCGGTCGGTGGTGCGCTTGAGGGTAGGGTCGTGGATCACCATCAGCTCGCCGTCCTTGGACAAGTGCAGATCCAGTTCGCAACGGCGCACGCCGTGCTTGAGACATTCCTGAAAACTGGTCAGGGTGTTTTCCGGTGCTTCGCCCTTGGCGCCGCGGTGGCCGTAGATGAGGGTCACGGTGCTTCCTTAATTTAAATGCCTGATTCGTTCTGTTCACGGGCCAGGCGTCGTTCCTGGGCCTGTTTCTGCAGGATATAGCGGGCGAGCAACTGGCGCTGGGCGTCGGTCAAGTGTTCGAACTCGGTGCCGACGTCGTAGCCATCGCCCTTGCGGTCGCAATGGGTGACGCGGGCGCGCAGCAACAGACCCAGCGCCTGCGGCATCAGCACCAGTTTCACCGACAGGTGCGCGCCAGTGGCCAGCGCGGTCGGGTGCTGAAAATCGATCCCGCCTTCGGAGATGATCACCGGTTGCGGCTCGCCGATATGGCCGAGCACGGTCAGGGCGACCACCTGGCTGAGCAGGTCGATACGTTTGTTCTGGGATTTGAGGAACGCGGCGATGGCCCGGTCGCGCTCGCTGATCTGGCGCAACAGGTGCTGCGACTCGAATTCGCTCAGGTGCAGTTCGCTGAGCAGGTTGAACAGCGGGGAAGCATCCTGCAACACTTCCTGGCCTGCGGCTTCGGGAGCGGACAGGGGCCGAATTTCCAGTGCGATCGTGTCCTCGATACGGTAGTATTCGCGGCGATCTTCTTCATCTAATGTCGACATGGCGAACCCATGGTAGCGGCGGTGGTCTGAGTGTAAAGCTGGTTATCGACCCCCGCCACAAGGACGTTCCTTTTCCCTCCGAACAAGCCCCGACATGTTCAGACCTCTCTTCGTATTTATCGGCACGCGTTATACCCGTGCAAAGCGTCGCAATCATTTTGTGTCATTCATTTCCCTGACTTCGATGATCGGGCTCGCCCTTGGCGTGGTCGTGATGATCGTGGTGCTATCGGTGATGAACGGCTTCGATCATGAGATGCGCACCCGCGTGTTGGGCATGGTGCCCCACGCGACTCTTGAAACCGGCGAACCGATCAACGATTGGCAAAGCCTCGCCGCCAAGGTCAAGCGCAACCCGGAGGTGACGGCCGTTGCGCCGTTCACCCAGATGCAGGGTTTGCTGACCAACAACGGCCAGGTGTCCAAGGTGTTGCTCAACGCCATCGACCCCGCGCTCGAGCGCAATGTGTCGATCATCGACAACTTCATGAAGCAGGGCAAACTCGACGACCTGACGCCGGGCAGCTTCGGCATCGTCATCGGCGACAAGGCCGCGACCAAGCTCGGCGTAGGCCTCGGTGACAAGGTCACCTTCGTCGCGCCGGAGGTCAGCGTGACCCCGGCCGGGATGTTCCCGCGCATGAAGCGTTTCACCGTGGTCGGCATTTTTCATGTCGGCGCCGGTGAGCTGGACGGCTATCTGGGCGTCACCAACCTGCAGGATCTGGCGAAGATGCACCGCTGGAAACCTGATCAGGTGCAGGGCATCCGGTTGAAGTTCGATGATCTGTTCCAGGCGCCGCGCGTGGCCTGGACCATCGCCCAGCAACTGGGCGAAGACCATTACTACGCCCGCGACTGGACCCGCACCCACGGCAATCTGTATCAGGCGATCCGCATGGAAAAAGCCATGATCGGTCTGCTGTTGCTGCTGATCGTCGCCGTGGCTGCGTTCAACATCATTTCCACGCTGGTGATGGTGGTGAATGACAAGAAGAGCGACATCGCCATTCTGCGCACCCTCGGCGCTACGCCGGGGACGATCATGCGCACGTTCATGGTGCAGGGCACCGTGATCGGCGTGGTCGGTACGGCCATCGGCGCGGTGGTCGGGATTCTCGCGGCGTTGAACGTCAGCGCGGCGATTTCCGCCCTCGAAGGGCTGATCGGCCACAAGTTCCTCAACGCCGATGTGTATTTCATTGATTACCTGCCGTCGCAGGTGCAGAGCCAGGACGTGGTCATGGTCTGCGCGGCTGCGTTGGTCCTGAGTTTCCTCGCCACCCTGTATCCCGCCTGGCGTGCCGCGCGCACCCAGCCGGCGGAGGCGCTACGTTATGAGTGAGTCGGGCATGAGTGATAAAGCAATCTTGAGCTGCCGCAACCTCGGCAAATCCTACGAGGAAGGCCCGGAGTCGGTGCAAGTGTTGGCCGGTCTGCAACTGGAGTTGCACCCGGGCGAGCGTGTCGCGATCGTCGGCAAGTCCGGTTCGGGCAAAAGTACCTTGCTCAACCTGCTGGGCGGTCTCGATACGCCGACCGAGGGCAGCGTCTGGCTCGACGGTGAAGAACTGTCGGCCCTGAGCGAGAAGAAGCGTGGCCTGCTGCGTAACCGCGCCCTCGGGTTCGTGTATCAGTTCCACCACTTGCTGCCGGAGTTCACCGCGCTGGAAAACGTCTGCATGCCGCTGCTGATCGGCAAGACTGCGATCCCGGAAGCACGTCAGCGCGCTACGGCGTTGCTCGAGCGCGTAGGTCTGGGTCATCGTCTGGAACACAAACCGGCCGAGCTGTCCGGTGGTGAACGCCAGCGTGTGGCTATCGCCCGTGCACTGGTGAACAATCCGGGCCTGGTAATGCTCGACGAGCCGACTGGCAACCTCGATTCGCACACCGCCGAAGGCATTCAGGACTTGATGCTGGAACTCAGCACCTCGATGCGCACGGCGTTCCTGGTGGTGACTCACGACATGAACCTGGCCCGCCAGATGGACCGCGTCCTTCAATTGCAGGAAGGCTGCTTGACCACCATCTGACCGACCGAAACCCGGTGCCTGAAAAGGCATCGGGTCTTTTATTTTTATACGGTGCCCCAGCGAATGTTCAGACCGTTATCGATCTTTATCGGCACGCGCTATACCCGCGCCAAACGCCGCAATCGCTTTGTTTCGTTCATCTCGATGACTTCGATGATCGGGCTCGCCCTCGGCGTGCTGGCGATGATCGTGGTGCTGTCGGTGATGAACGGTTTTCAGCGCGAGATGAGCTCGCGCATCCTCGGCATGGTGCCGCACGCGACCATCGTTGGCGTCAAGCCGATCGATGACTGGCAGCCAGTGGCCGCCGCCGCGCTGAAAAATCCCGAAGTGACCGCCGCCGTGCCGTTCACCGAGATGGAAGGCATGCTGTCCTACAAGGGCTCGATGCAGCCGATCCAGATCAGTGGTGTCGATCCGGCCCAGGAAGGCAAGGTGTCGATCGTGGCCCAGCACATCGTGCAGGGCCGTCTTGATGATCTGAAACCCGGCGAGTTCGGTGTGGTGATCGGTGAAATCACCGCGCGGCGCTTCCGTCTCAATGTCGGTGACAAGATCACCCTGATCGTGCCGGAAGTCAGCACCGCACCGGGGGGCATCACCCCGCGCATGCAGCGCCTGAACGTAGTCGGTGTGTTCAAGGTCGGCGCCGAGCTGGACGGTTCGATGGGCCTGATCCACGTGGCCGATGCCGCGACCATGCAGCACTGGCAGCCGAATCAGGTGCAGAGCGTGCGCCTGGCGGTGAAGGACCTGTACGCCGCGCCGAAAGTCTCCTCGGACATCGCCGCGGGCCTCGGTGCCGACTTCAAGGCGGATGACTGGACCCACACCCAGGGCAGCCTGTTCAGCGCGATGAAAATGGAAAAAACCATGATCGGCCTGCTGTTGCTGATGATCGTCGCCGTGGCGGCGTTCAACATCATCGCCACGCTGATCATGGTGGTGAACGACAAGGGCGCGGACATCGCGATCCTGCGCACCATCGGCGCCACGCCACGGCAGATCATGGCGATCTTCATGGTGCAGGGCACGGTGATCGGCATTGTCGGCACACTGATTGGCGGCGTGCTCGGGGTGATCGCGGCACTGAATGTCAGCGAGATGGTCGGCTGGGTTGAGCGCGTTACCGGGCAGCACATCTTCAGTTCCGACGTGTACTTCGTCAGCAACCTGCCTTCGGAATTGCAGGGCGGGGATGTGCTGTTGATCTGCTCGGCGGGCTTTATTCTGAGCTTCCTGGCGACGGTGTACCCGGCGTTGCGGGCGGCGAAGATCGAGCCGGCTCACGCGTTGAGATATTCGTAAGCGCCAATACCGCCTTCGCGAGCAAGCCCGCTCCCACAGGGGATTTGTGTACGACGCAGATCCAATGTGGGAGCGGGCTTGCTCGCGAAGGGGCCGGACCTGCTGGCCTCAAACTCCCTTGGGCAACTCAATCACAAACCGCGTCCACCCCGCAGCCGATTCGCAATGAATCTGCCCACCATGCGCGCGGACGATCGACTGGGTAATCGCCAACCCCAACCCAGCATGCTCACTGCTGCCTTCCTGCCGCGCCGGATCCGCCCGATAAAACCGGTCAAACAGCCGTGGCAACAGTTCTGCTGAAATCCCTTCACCACTGTTCTCCACCGACACCTGCACCCTGTGCGGCTGATCGACGATGGACAAGCGCACGCTGCCTGTCGCCGGAGTAAAGCGCAGCGCGTTGTCCAGCAGATTCGACAAGGCCCGGCGCAACATATTGCGATCACCGTCCATGCGCGCATGACCTTCGCGGCTCAGCGTCACCCCGGCGTCCTCGGCCAATGGCGCAAAAAACTCCAGCAGCACATCGCTCTCATCCGCCAGTTCCAGTGCCTCACGCTTGGGCATCAGCAAACCGTGGTCAGCCTTGGCCAGATAAAGCATGTCGTTGATCAGTTGCGCCATCCATTGCAGTTCTTCGAGATTGCTGTGCAGGGCTTCGCGGTAATCCTCGATCGGTCGCGGGCGGGTGAGGGTGACCTGGGTGTGGGTCAGCAGGTTCGACAGCGGTGTGCGCAGTTCATGGGCGATGTCGGCAGAGAACGCCGACAGCCGTTGAAACGAGTCGTCGAGGCGTCCGAGCATGGCGTTGAAGCTGTGGGCCATTTCCGCAAGTTCTGGCGGCATTTGCGCTTCCGGCAGTCGGGCGTTGAGCGAATGTGCGGAAATCCCACGCGCCACTGCACTCATGCGCCGCAGCGGACGCAAGCCGCTGCGTGCGGCCCAGGCGCCGAGCAGCGCGGTGGCCAGCGCCGACAGCCCGACGGTCAGCCAGATCAGGTGCTGCATGCGTTGCAAAAAGTGCTGGTGATGGGTGATGTCCAGCAGCAGTGTCAGTTGGGGCGTATCGGGTTTGTCCGGGTAGAGCGGGGCATTGAGCACGCGATAGTCTATGCCGTCATTGCTGATGGTCGACAGGCCGGGCTGTTGCGGCAAGTCCGGTGGCACCTTGATCGAGCTGTCGTACCAGCGCTGGCCATCGGCCCCGGTGATGCGCAGCGAAAGATCGGCCTGCCGGCTGAGTTCATCGGCCAGCCGCGTTTCACTCTCGCTGGCCTGAACATCCTGCAAGGCACGGCGCAAACCGATCAGCTTGCCGTCGAGCAATTGCTGGTCGAGCTCAATGAAGTGCGCCTCGCTGGCGCGGTTGAACAGCACCCCGGCGAACAGCGAGACCACGGCGGTGCAGGCGGCAAACAGCAAGGCCAGACGCGAACTCAGGGACAGGCGAGGCATCAGGCCGGACGCTCTTCAAGCACGTAACCCATGCCGCGCACGGTGTGGATCAGTTTGTTGGGGAAGTCATCGTCGATCTTCAGGCGCAGGCGCCGGATTGCCACTTCGATCACGTTGGTGTCGCTGTCGAAGTTCATGTCCCAGACTTGCGAGGCAATCAGCGATTTCGGCAGCACTTCACCCTGACGGCGCAGGAGCATTTCCAGCAGGGCGAACTCCTTGGCGGTCAGGTCGATGCGCTGACCGCTGCGTTCGACCCGACGACGGATCAGGTCCAGACGCAGATCGGCCAGTTGCAGACTGGTTTCCTGGGGCAGGGCGCTGCCCCGGCGCAGCAGGCTGCGCACCCGGGCCAGCAGTTCGGAGAAGGCGAAGGGTTTGACCAGATAATCGTCGGCGCCGAGTTCGAGGCCGTGAACCCGATCCTCGACGGCATCTTTGGCGGTCAGAAACAGTACCGGCGTGTCGAGGCCGGCAGTGCGCACTGCATGCAGGATCTGCCAACCGCTGCGTCCGGGCAGCATCACGTCGAGAATCAGCAGCGCATAATCACCGCTCAAGGCCAGTTGCTGACCGCTGTTGCCGTCGGCCACCAGCTCTGTGTTGAACCCGGCCTCGGTCAGGCCCTGGCGCAGATAGTGGCCGGTTTTCGGTTGGTCTTCGACGATCAGCAGTTTCATGGGCGGCTCGGGTTGTAGAAACGAAAGCGTTATACCGTGAGAGCAGGCGACAGGCGCCAACCTGACAAAGTTGTAATCTGTCTGTCAGGTAGCTGCCAGCGCAGGCGGGCTAGAGTTTCCCACAGGCTGAACCTTTTCTTGTTGGAGTATGACTATGTTTTTGCGCAACCCTCTGGCCGTCGCCGCCTGTTTGCTGGCGCTGAGTTCACCTGTCTGGGCCGCACCCGCGCACAGCTATGACTTCGGCCAACCGGCGCCGGCGGCCAAGGCCAGCCGCAGCATCGAGGTGGTGCTGAACGACATGTCGTTCGAGCCGAAGGCAATTCAGGTCAAGGCCGGTGAGACCATTCGCTTTGTGCTGGTGAATAAAGGCCAGTTGCTGCACGAATTCAACCTCGGCGACGCGGCGATGCATGCCAGACACCAGCAGGAAATGTTGCAGATGCAGCAAAGCGGCATGCTCACGCCTACCGGCATGAAAGAAATGTCCCACGACATGGCCGGCATGGATCACGGCAGCATGGACCACGGCATGAAGCACGACGACCCCAACAGCGTGCTGGTCGAGCCGGGCAAGACCGCCGAGCTGACCTGGACCTTCAGCAAAGCCACCAGCCTGGAATTTGCCTGCAATATTCCGGGTCACTACCAGGCAGGCATGGTCGGCAAACTGACTGTCAGTCAGTAAGCACTCAAAGGCGAGAGCAAAGGCTGATAGAATCCGCTGATTCTTCAGTCAGGTTTCCGCCATGCATCCCGCAGCCGAACATTCGCCGCTGGGCAAATCCAGCGAATACATCGCCACTTACACGCCGTCCCTGCTGTTCCCGATTCCGCGTACCGCGAAATGGGCCGAGCTGGGCCTGACCGCCGAAACCTTGCCGTATAAAGGCGTGGATTTCTGGAACTGCTTTGAACTGTCGTGGTTGTTGCCATCGGGCAAACCGGTGGTGGCGATCGGTGAATTCAGCATTCCGGCGGATTCGCCGAACATCATCGAATCGAAGTCGTTCAAGCTGTACCTGAACTCGCTGAACCAGACGCCGTTTGCCGACATCACCAGCCTGGAAGCGACGCTGGTCAAGGACTTGTCGGCCGCTGCCGGCAAACCGGTCGGCGTGCGCGTGCGCAGCCTGAAAGATGTCGAAGCCGAAGGCGTCGTGGCGTTGCCGGGCGTGTGCATCGACGATCTGGATATCAGCGTCAGCAACTATGAGCATCCGCGTCCGGAACTGCTGCGTTGCGATGATTCGCGGATTGTCGAAGAGAGCGTGCACAGCCATCTGCTCAAATCCAATTGCCCGGTGACCAGTCAGCCGGACTGGGGCAGCGTGGTAGTCGAATATCGCGGCGCGGCGCTGGATCACGCGAGCCTGCTGGAGTACATCGTCAGTTTCCGCCAGCATTCGGACTTCCACGAACAGTGCGTGGAGCGGATCTTCCTCGACCTGCAACGTTTGCTGAAGCCAGAGAAACTGACGGTGTTTGCGCGCTATGTGCGTCGGGGTGGGCTGGATATCAACCCGTATCGCAGCACTGAAGCGGTACAACTGCCGAACCATCGCCTGGTGCGTCAATAAATAACTCCCGTAGGAGTGAGCCTGCTCGCGATAGCGGACTGACATTCAACTTGGATGTCGACTGATACACCGCAATCGCGAGCAGGCTCACTCCTACAAGGGACTGCGTTTCAAATCGCACCTATGAAAAAGCCCTGCCAGTGATGGCAGGGCTTTTTGCATTTCGGGGGAGGGGAATCAGATCCCCATGCTGCCCAGCGCATTGACGATATTGCGCAGGGTGCCGGCAATGGCCGGGTGTTCGACTTCGAAGCGTTCCACCGCCAGGTTCACACCGTCGGCGATGCTCGCGTCCTGAGTGGCAGTTTCCAGTTTGATTTCCGATTCAATCTGCGCCATCAGCGCACGCAGATCTTCACGCTCATCTTCGGACAGCGGCGGATTCTGCTCCAGTTGCTCGCGCAGGGTATTGAGCTGTTCTTGAAGTTCACGGGCGGGCATGGTGTGGTTCCTTTTATCTATAGGCACTGGCATTGACCGCAGCCGCGCGCCAAAGGTCTATGGCTGACCTTTAGATTAATCCACTCTGCTGCAACCTGCATGATCCCGGTCAGGGCTTTTCGCCTTTGAGGCGGCGCAGGCTGATGTCGGCCAGGCAAGTGTCGAGTTCGCCCAGATGATCGATCACCGAGTGCACGCCGAGGCCAAACAATTGCAGGGTCGCCTTGCCGCGCAGCTGCTCGCGCTCCTTCTGGCTCAAGGCTTGCCACTCGCTCGGCGCCAGGCCACACAACGAGCCGCAGGACGCCAGGCCAATGGTCCACAACCCGGCGTTGAGGCCCGATTGCAGCAGGCGTGGCTCGCCGCTGACCAGCACACAGCCATCCAGACGGCTGACGTTCAACCCCATCAGCGCCTGCCAGCAGGCGTTCGGCGCTGGCCATGGATTGATTGTTGCTGAATGTTGCGTCGGTTTGATCCAACCCGGCAGCGAGGCCGCTAGCGGTTGCGCGAGGGCCGGGGGCAGCTCATCGATCCACGCACAGGGAATCTGCTGGCGCTGCAAGCTGAGCAGACTGTCGAGGGCGCCGGGCGTGGCGTCGGCCTGCTCGGGCAGCACGCTGGCGTGTTGATGGGCGCGGGCACCGAAATCCACCAGACAGCCGCTGAGTCCGAACAGCACGGCGGTCAGACCGGGCGCGGCGACAGGCAAGGCTTCAGCGTGTGTCATGGCAACGTCCCTGAAATAGTCATGAGGCTAGGGGACGGCGGTGACAGTTGGATGACAGGCGTGTGAAGGGGGCTTGGAAAGGTACTACACGACTCTTCATTGGTAGACTGCCCAAAACGGCTTTTGCGCTTATACTAGCGGTCTTAACGCTTGGGCCCGGGTGCCCGCGCCAGTAAAAATCCAAGGAGTTTTTCTATGCGCTGGAGCAATCCTCTCGCTCAGCTATGTGTATGTGCCAGCGTCTTGCTGGTTCCGTTCGCCGCCAACGCCGCAACGGAAGAAGACCCTTGGGAAAGCGTCAACCGCCCGATCTTCCAGTTCAACGACTTCGTCGACACCTACGCGCTCAAGCCGCTGGCGCAGGGCTACGAGTACGTGACGCCGCAGTTCCTCGAGGACGGCATCCACAACATGTTCCGCAACGTCGGTGATGTCACCAACCTGGCGAACAACATTCTGCAGGCCAAACCGGCAGCAGCCGGTGTCGATACCGCGCGTATCATTTTCAACACCACCTTCGGCCTGCTGGGCTTCTTCGACGTCGGCACCAAAATGGGCCTGCATCGCAGCGACGAAGACTTCGGTCAGACTCTCGGTTACTGGGGCGTTGGCAGCGGTCCGTATGTGATGCTGCCGTTGCTCGGCCCTAGCACCCTGCGTGACGCACCGTCGAAGTACGTCGACAGCTACACCGCTCCGTACCGCTACATCAACGACATCCCGGTGCGTAACTCGACGTTCGGCCTGAACATCGTCGACACCCGCGCCAGCCTGCTGTCGAGCGAGAAGCTGATCAGCGGCGACAAATACACCTTCATCCGCAACGCCTACCTGCAGAACCGCGAGTTCAAGGTCAAGGATGGTAAGGTCGTAGACGATTTTTAATGTCGATCCATGACCAGAAGGCGGCCTCTTGAGGCCGCCTTTTTTGTGTGCGCTTATTTCATCTTCAGAATGGTCAGACCGAGTTTCTGGCTGTCACCGTCCTGGGGCTTGACCCAGACCACTTCAGTCTCGGCCTCCAGTCCGCTCAGCGCCGCGTGCTCGGAGTCGATGCGCACGCTCAAGCGGTCGCCTACCGCGAACTGGCGCGGTGCTTCAACCTGCATGCCACTGCTGGAGAGGTCGATGCACACGCCCGACACCTGATCCCCTTCATGAATCAACACCACATCGGCATCGACCCGCATGCGGATGAAATCGCGCTTTTCGCTGTAGTCCCGACCGGTTTGACTCATGGCTTTGACCTTCCATTGGGTTACGGTTTGAGCTGTTCTTATAACTCTCGGTGATTTGACAAGTAAAGTCGTCAAGCGACCATCGGCGCATGCTTGAAACGCCCCGCGGATGGGAGTACCGTCTGCGCCTTAGAAGGGCACCTCTGGTGCAATCGCGTTCCGGCTCAGTGCTCGAAAGCGGTGCAGCAGAGAGGCTAGAAAGCGAATCCAGTAGTCTGAGCCGGGCCGATGCCCCGCCTGCTACGCCAACCTAATTCTGGCGCCGTTTGCCCACATGCCAAAAACCAGTGCCACGCTGCTGATAATCGATGATGACGAAGTAGTGCGCGCGAGCCTCGCGGCCTATTTGGAAGACAGTGGTTTCAGCGTCCTGCAGGCCAGCAACGGCCAACAGGGTCTTCAGGTATTCGAGCAAGACAAGCCCGACCTGGTCATCTGCGATCTGCGCATGCCGCAGATGGGCGGTCTCGAATTCATCCGTCAGGTCACCGAGCGGTCACCGCAAACGCCGATGATCGTCGTTTCGGGTGCGGGCGTGATGAACGACGCGGTCGAGGCGTTGCGCCTGGGTGCCGCGGACTACCTGATCAAGCCTCTCGAAGACCTGGCCGTGCTCGAGCACTCGGTGCGTCGCGCGCTTGATCGTGCGCGCCTGTTGCTGGAGAACCAGCGCTACCGCGAGAAGCTGGAGAAGGCCAACCGCGAGCTCGAAGCCAGCCTGAACCTGCTCCAGGAAGACCAGAACGCCGGTCGCCAGGTGCAGATGAACATGCTGCCGGAAAGCCCGTGGCGCATTGACGAGTTCCAGTTTGCTCACCAGATCATCCCGTCGCTGTACCTGTCGGGTGATTTTGTCGATTACTTCCGCGTCGACGAGCGTCGGGTGGCGTTCTACCTGGCCGACGTCTCGGGCCATGGCGCCTCTTCAGCGTTCGTCACCGTGCTGCTGAAGTTCATGACCACGCGCTTGCTGTTCGAGTCCAAACGCAACGGCACGTTGCCGGAATTCAAGCCTTCGGAAGTGCTTGGTCATATCAACCGGGGGCTGATCAGCTGTAAGCTGGGCAAGCACGTCACAATGGTCGGTGGAGTCATCGACGAGGAGACCGGTTTGTTGACCTATAGCATCGGCGGCCATCTGCCGTTGCCTGTGTTGTACACGCCTGACAGTGTTCGTTACCTCGAAGGCCGCGGTTTGCCGGTGGGCTTGTTCAATGAGGCCACCTACGAAGATCACGTGCTTGAGCTGCCTCCGACTTTCAGCCTGACGCTGATGTCCGACGGCATTCTGGATCTGTTGCCAGAACCGACGCTCAAGGAAAAAGAAGCTGCTTTGCCTCAACGGGTGAAGGCGGCGGGCGGCAGCCTGGATGGTCTGCGGCAAGTGTTTGAATTGGCCACGCTAGGGGAGATGCCGGATGATATCGCCCTGTTGGTGTTGAGCAGGAATCTTCAATGAGTACCGGTAGAATCCAGTTCGCCGAGCAGGACGGCACCTTCGTCCTGAAGTTCGTCGGTGAAGTTCGCCTGACCCTGTGTTCGGCGTTGGATGCGACTATTGAGAAAATCTTCACCGCGTTGAATTTCAACGCGATCGTGATCGATTTGACCGAAACCCGTAGCATCGACAGCACCACCCTCGGTCTGCTGGCCAAACTGTCGATCCTGTCGCGGCAAAAGGTCGGCCTGCTGCCGACCGTCGTCACCACCCACGAAGACATCACCCGTCTGCTGCAGTCGATGGGTTTCGAGCAGGTGTTCAACATCGTCAACCACCCGGTGCCTTGCCCCGAGTGCCTGGACGACCTGCCGGATCAGGATCAGTCCGAAGAAGTGGTGCGGATCAAGGTGCTCGAAGCGCACAAGATCCTCATGGGCCTGAACGACTCCAATCGTGAAGCCTTCCATGACCTGGTGAATGCCCTCGAAAGACATTGATTCCCTAGGGGGGAGGGTGTTTGTTCCGGCCTCTTCGCGAGCAAGCCCGCTCCCACAGTGATTGAGTGACCCCGAGATCTTCATTTCACACCTGACCCTGTGGGAGCGGGCTTGCTCGCGAAGGCGTCAGTTCAGACGATGCATCCTCCCGCGCTGCATAAATAAAAAGGGCGAACCCAACCGGGTTCGCCCTTTTTGCATTTCAGCGACTCAGATCACAGCTTGGCCTGCAGCAGCGCCTCAAGTTTCTCCTGGTCACGGGCAAACTGACGGATGCCCTCAGCCAGTTTCTCGGTGGCCATCGCGTCTTCGTTGGACAACCAACGGAACTGCGCTTCGTTCAGGCTCAGGCGCGCTTCGCCAGCGTGGCCCGGAGCGAGTTTGCGCTCCAGTTTGCCGGTGTCTGCCGCGAGCTTGTCGATCAGGTCCGGGCTGATGGTCAGACGGTCGCAACCGGCCAGTTGTTCGATCTGGCTCAGATTGCGGAAGCTGGCGCCCATGACCACGGTCTTGTAGTCATTGGCCTTGTAGTAGTTGTAGATGCGAGTCACCGACTGTACGCCCGGATCATCGGCGCCGGTGTAGTCGTTGCCGTTGGCCTTCTTGTACCAGTCATAGATGCGGCCCACGAACGGCGAGATCAGGAATACCCCGGCGTCAGCGCAAGCGGCAGCCTGAGCGAAGGAGAACAGCAGGGTCAGGTTGGTCTGGATGCCTTCCTTCTCGAGAATTTCGGCAGCGCGGATGCCTTCCCAGGTCGAAGCGATCTTGATCAGCACGCGGTCACGGCCGATGCCGGCCTTGTCGTACAGCTCGATCAGACGATGTGCACGCTTGAGCACGGCGTCCTGGTCGAAAGACAGGCGCGCATCCACTTCGGTGGAAATCCGGCCCGGGATCACTTTGAGGATTTCCTGGCCCACGGCGACGCCAAAACGGTCGCTGGCCAGGCCCACATCGCCCTTGCAGTCGCTGACGCAGGCGTTCAGCAGCTCGGCGTAAGCCGGGATGGCGGCTGCCTTGAGCAGCAGGGAAGGGTTGGTGGTGGCGTCGACCGGCTTGACCCGGGCGATCGCTTCGAAGTCGCCGGTGTCGGCAACCACGGTGGTCATCTGTTTGAGTTGTTCCAGCTTGGAAGTCATGGGTGTGCTCTGTCCTGTGGGTTTGACGACATTACCCGAGCGCTGACAGTCACTCAAGGGTATCCGGGCGTATCGGAGGCCCCGCTGGCAACAACCTGAGAACGGCTGCTTGATGGGCGGGGCGCGGTATCGATGAATACGATGCCAAAAGCGGTCACAGGTTCAAAGCAACTGACGGCCAGCGCCCCTTGGGCACATCAATGGAGGTTATTGCTGGCTCAGTTGGGTTTTGACCGCTGTTTCCGCCGGTTTCGGCTGGCCGTCGGCGGTCAGCAGACCGAAGTTCTTCTCGCGGTCATTGCTGCCGGTGTCGCTGTTTTTCCATTCGTAAATAGAGGTCAGGGCAATGTTGCGGGTTTTGATATCGGCCACGAATGCACTGATTTTACTGGCTTGGCCTTCGGTGCCGCCGTTGGAGGGGAGCGCCGAGATACCCCATTCGCTGATCACCCCCGGCAGATGGAAGTTCTGCTGGATAAACGTCTGGGCGTTGCTGATCTGCGTGCCGGTCATGCCATAGGGATGGTAGGAAACCGCGCTGAGGCATTTAGGGTATTCGCTGACAATTCGGTTGAGTGCCACGGTGGACGCCGAGCCGGCAGTCGGCGGGCGGGCAAAGCCAAAACCGATCACCGGGATGGCTTGCGGCTTGTCCTGCAGGGTTTTGCACGCTGCGCTCATGAACGGCACGAACGTCGTATCGAAATTGCCGGTCGGCCAGTAGGTGTCGAGGTCCGGCTCATTCCACAACTCGATCGCCACCAGTTGCGAGCCGTAGGTCGTCGCCAGGCTGGTTAACGCGTTGGCATACGCGACCCCGGCGTTCGCCAGATCATTGGCCGGTAACGGCTTGGTCGCGCGCAGGGTCATCAGCACCGGCAGACCGGCTGCGCGGGCCACTGCGAAGGCATCGCTGATCTGCTTCTGGTAGGCCGCGCTGGGCAGGCTGTCAGTCCATACGCCAAAACGCACGAAACTGAATCCGGTGGCTTTGACGCGCTCGGCGTCGGCAGCGGAGAAGGTCTGGACTTTGACCTGAACTCCGATGGTCTTGTTGGTGGGTAATGCCGGGAACAGTTCATTGGCCTGACTCTCGCCGGTTGCCGCCAGCAGTAACAGGGTCAGGGCGCTCAGGTGTTTGAGATGGGCTGACTTCATGTCGGTTCTCCAGGTGAGAAATGACAACGGCGAAAAGGTATCTCGTGATAACTGCTTCGAAACTAACATTGGCACTAAGTGCGCCAATGTTATTTTTTGTCAGGAAAACCAGACCTGAAAATCACAGTTATTTTTAGTCCGGTAATTCTATTTTGGCGACTTTTGGCGCTGTGGTACTTAATACACTGGTACTGACAGGGCGAATCTATTTCTGAGTGCAGAATGATCTAGTGGGTTCATTAAGATCCGCTCTAGATGTTGGCAGAATGATATTACACAGGAATGTAAACCTTGTTCAAAAAGATCCTTGTCGTGTGCGTTGGCAATATTTGCCGAAGTCCGACAGCAGAACTTCTGCTGCGTAACGCGCTGACCCCCTCAACCATCTCTGTGACTTCCGCAGGCCTCGCGGCGCGGGTTGGCGAAGGCATGGAAGCGTCGGCGCGCCAGGTGCTGGAAGACCACGGGCACAGCGCCGAGGGCTTCCAGGCCCGGCAATTGACCGCCGATATCGTCAATGAATCAGACCTGATTCTGGTCATGGAAAAACAACATGTGAATCAGGTACTGAAGATTGCCTCGCACGCCCGAGGCAAAGTGTTTCTTCTTGGCAAGTGGCAGAGCGAAAGAGAAATACAGGATCCGTATCGTCAAGGTAAGGCCGCTTTTATTCATGCCCATGCATTGATTGAAGATGCTGTTAGCTCGTGGGCGCAGCGCCTCGGACATTGATGAATATTCTTCAGATCAGTGAATGGTAAGAAAGACTTATGCAGTTACCGTCAGTAATCGCCAACCGTGATAACGATCAAGACAGTATTGATCTTCTGGCTATATTCGGCAGTTTGATCGACCAGAAATGGCTGATCGGTGCATTCACCGGTGCCTTCATGGCCGCTGGTGTTGCCTATGCGGTATTGGCGACGCCGGTGTACCTGGCGAACGCGCTGGTTCAGGTCGAACCGAAAAAGAACGACATGCTCGGCTTTTCCGACCTCAGCAGCATGCTCGGCGGGCAATCGCCGTCGGTGACCGAAATCGGCATCATCAAGTCCCGCGCGGTGATCGGCAAAACCGTCGACGACCTGCGCCTGGACATCGACGTCACCCCCAACACCTTCCCGGTCATCGGTGGTTTTCTCGCCCGGCGTTATCGCGGCGAAACCGAATTCAGCGTGGCGCCGCCGCGTTTTGGCCTCAACAGCTACGCCTGGGGCGGCGAGCGTCTGGCGTTTACCCGGCTCAATCTGCCCAAAGAACTGTTGGGCAAGAAGCTCACCCTGGTGGCTGGCGAACAACAGCACTTCCAGTTGCTCGATGACAACGACAACCTGCTGGTCGAGGGCGTTGCGGGCGAAGCCTTCGCCCAGGACGGCGTCGAGGGTTTGATCGAACGCCTGCAAGCCAACCCCGGCACACGCTTTGAAGTGGTGCGCTATCCACGGATCGTGACCATCCAGGGTTACCAGGATGCGCTGGATATTTCCGAGCAAGGCAAGGAGTCGGGGATTATTCGCCTGGCGCTGGCCAGTTCCGATGCCGCCGAGGCAGTGAAGATCCTCAACAAGATCGCCGCGCTCTACGTGGATCAGAACGTGCGTCGCACCTCGGCGGAGGCGGCGCAAAGCCTGGCGTTCCTGCAAAGCCAGTTGCCGCAGGTCAAGCGTGATCTGGCCAAGGCCAGCGATGCGCTCAACGCGTATCAGACCCGTGGCAAGACCGTGAACATTTCCCTGGAAACCCAATCGGTGCTCGGTCAATCCGTGGCGCTGGAAACGCGGATTTCCGAGCTGAAAATGCAACAGGCGGAAATGGATCGCAAGTTCACCAAGCAGCATCCGGCGTATCGCGCCTTGATGTCGCAGATTGGCGAATTGACCCAGCAGCAGAAGTCGCTGGAAGGCAAGGTCGGTGATCTGCCGGCGACGCAACAGGAACTGCTCAACCTGACCCGCGATGTGGAAGTCGCTTCGCAGATCTACACGCAGTTGCTGAACAAATCCCAGGAGCTGGACATCGTTCGCGCCGGTGCGGTGGGCAACGTGCGCTTGATCGATCCGGCGGATGTCGACCTGAGCAGTCCGGTCAAACCGAAAAAAGCCCTGATCGTGTTGATCGCGACGTTCCTCGGCGCCTTTCTCGGTGTGGCGCTGGTGCTGTTGCGCAAATCCCTGAGCAAAGGTCTGGAAGGCCCGGAAGCCATCGAACAGCTCGGGCTGCCGGTGTACGCCTCGATTCCCTACAGCGCCTTGCAGCGCGACGAGGACACGAAAAAGGGCCGGGCCAAAATCACCGCCGAAACACCGGCCTATCTGCTGGCGCTGCGCAACCCGACCGACCTGTCCATCGAGTCGATCCGCAGCCTGCGCACCTGCCTGCATTTCGCCGCGCTGGATTCGACCAACAACCGGATCATGATCTCCGGCCCCAGCCCGCAGGTCGGCAAGACCTTCGTCTCGTCCAACCTGGCGGCGGTCATGGCGCAGAGCGGTCAGCGCGTGCTGTTGATCGACGCCGACATGCGCAAGGGTCACCTGCACAAGACGCTGAATGTGCCGATCGCCAATGGTCTGTCGGACCTGCTGGTCAAGCGCTGCAGCATCGAGCAGGCGATCAACAAGGTGGAAATCGACAACCTGCATTTCATCAGCCGTGGCCAGGTTCCACCGAATCCTTCCGAGCTGCTGATGCACGCCAACTTCCGCGATCTGCTCGCCGAGCTGAGTCAGCGCTACGACGTGGTGATCATCGATACACCGCCACTGCTGGCGGTGACGGACGCGGCGATTGTCGGGCGTGAAGCCGGGATCAGCCTGATCGTCACGCGGTTTGCGGTGAACCCGGCCAAAGAGATTGAAATGACCATTCGCCGCTTCGCGCAGAACGGCATCGAGCTCAAGGGCGCGGTGTTCAACGGCGTCGAGAAGCGCGCTGCCAGTTACTACGGCAACGGCAACTACGGTTACTACAACTACGAATACGCGTCCGACAAATCCTGAGTGTCAGCGATTGTCCTTACATGCAAGGAAGTGGGTGGGTTGTGAAGAAAATACTGCACGTGGCTGAAACGATAAAAGGTGGGGTCGCCACCGTTATCCGCACCATCTCGGCCTCTCCCGAAGGCCAGGACTCGAATTACGAGCTGGTCTATCTGGTGCCGCTCGACCAGAAAAAAGAGCTGCACGGTATCGATGAGCAGCAGATCCGCACGTTCGAACGCAGCGGGCGCGATGTGCGTTCGCTGCTGCGTTTTGCCTGGCAACTGACCCGGGTGATGCTCAAGGAAAAACCCGATGTGGTGCATTTGCACAGCACTTTTTCCGGGGTGATCGGCCGCGTGGTCTGCGTGCTTCTGCGACCGTGGCGCAAGCCGAAAATCGTCTACTGCCCGCACGCCTTTTCGTTCCTGATGGAAAGCTCGCCGACCAAGCAGAAGCTCTACGCGTGGATCGAGCGCGTCCTGCAGCGGGTCACCGACGTGATCATCTGCGTCAGCCGCTACGAGATGGACAAGGCCGCACGGTTCGGCATTCAGCGCAAGCGCATGAAGCTGATCTACAACGGCATTCCTCAGCGCGACGAGACGCCAAAGTCCGAGAGCCCCGCGCCGATTCATCTGCTGTTCGTCGGTCGTCTCGACTACCAGAAAGGCTTCGACGTGTTGCTCAAGGCGTTTGCCAAGGTGCAGCGCAGAGATCTGAAACTGACGGTGGTCGGCAGTGCGGTCAACGAGGACAAGGTCGAGTGTCCGCCGATGGACGCCGTCGAGTACCTGCCGTGGGTCACCCCGGCCGAGGTGCAGGCGCTGTATCAACAGGCCGACGCGCTGATCGTCCCGAGCCGCTGGGAAGGCTTCGCCATGGTGCCGCTGGAAGGCATGGCCATGGGCTTGCCGGTGATTGCCAGCAACTGCACGTCGCTGCCCGAACTGGTCACCCATGAAGTGTCCGGCTACGTCTTTCCTACCGGTGATCACCAGGCGCTGGCCGATGTGCTGGCGCGAATCCAGAAGCCGCGGTTGCTCGACCTCGGCAGCGAGGGCCGGAACATCGTGCGCGAGCGTTTCAGCGCCGCGCTGATGATCCGCCAGACCTACGACGTGTATTGCGCTCCCACTTATTAAGTAGAACTCAAGCTTATGAACGTAACGATTTTGCATGGCTACAGTGCGTCCAACTCCGGTGACGGCCTGCTCGTCGATCTGGCCATCGCGCTGGTGCAGCGCAACTTTGGCGAAGACACCGCGATCAATGTCGTGGCGTCCGATCCGCAGTCTTTCGCCTACTTGCCGCACCCGCGTTTCGACGCACCGGTGATGGCGGCCAAGGGGCTGGGGCGGGTCAAGCAGGCGGTGTTCCTCAATCAGTCGTATGCCGGGCTGGCGGATCTGTTGCGCAAGACTGATCTGATCGTTGGCGTCGGTGGCGGTTACATGCGCTCGAAAAGTGCCTTCGAACACATCAAGCTGAAACTGGGCCACGCCAAGCAACTGGAAACGGCGATTCTCAGCAAGGTGCCGTCGGTGTACCTGCCGCAAAGCATCGGGCCGTTCCATGGCGAGAGCCGCAAGATCGTCGAGCACTACGCCAGTGCCGATGCGGTGTTCGTACGCGATAACCGCTCCTCGGCGATGTTCGATGCCTGCGAAAACGTCTACCGCGCGCCGGATCTGGCGGTGCAGTCGTTGGCCAGCAAGATCCTTCAGCAACCCAAGTTCACCCGCTGCGCCGCGTCGCCGGCCACCGTGTGCGTGGTGCTGCGCAAACCGCCGGAGTGGAGTAAGGACAAGAAGGTCGCTTACGTCGCCAACCTGAAGTTGCTGCTGCAGCGCCTGAAGAACAAAAGCAAAGTGGTCTGCGCCGTGCAGAGCGCCGTTCGCGGCAACGATGACGGTGCGTTCTATCGCGAACTGGGCATCACCGAAGACCTGCTGTCGTTGAAGGCGACGATTGCCAAATATCAGCCGGACCTGGTGATCTCGGTGCGTTTGCACGGCGCCATCGAGTCGCTGCTGTCCGGTGTCCCGGCGTACCACATCAGCTATGAGCGCAAAGGCTTTGGCGCCTATCAGGACATGGGCGTGGAAGACTGGGTGATCAACGGTGGCGACATCGATGTCGAGCAGATAATCGACACCGTTTACGCGCCGAACGCGCTGTCGAACTTTGGTAAACGCCTGACCGACACCTGCCGCGAGATCGAGGCAAAAACCGTGGCCATGGACGAGATCATCAAAGGCGTCGTTCGATGATATTTCGGTTGCTGCTTCGCGGCGGAGCGTTAGGCGCGAAGTTTCTCCTGGTGTTGGCCATCACCCATTACCTGGGCTACGAAGCGTTGGGGTTTTACGGGGTGGTGGTCGCGGCTTCGTTGATCGCTTCGAAGTTCTACAGCGTCGGTTTCAGTTCCGAGATCAATCGGCTGATCAGCGTCGGCGGAAGTTCGCGGCGGGTGGTCGACAAAGTCCTGCTGCTGTATCTGGCGGTGGGGCTGCTGCTGTCGCTGGTGACAGTGGGGATTTACTCGCTGTTCCAGCAGGTCGAGGCGGGCACCGCGTTGATTCTTTGCGTGACGCTGGTGCTGCTCACCGAACACCTGTCGTTCGAGATCAATTCGTTCGTGTTTTCCGCGCAGAAAGCCACCGCGGGCGCGCTGCTGTTTTTCATCAAGACCGGCCTCTGGGCGCTGCTGGCGGTGGGCGGGATGATGCTCGACTGGGTGTCCGGCATCGCCAGTGTGCTGTGGCTGTGGGTGGCCGCCAACGTGTTGGTGATCATCGCCGGTTACCTGATCGTGGTGAGCGTGCACAAGGGCCGGGCCAGCGCGGCGTTGACCACGGCGACCGTGTGGAAGGCCGGGCTGCCGTTCTACTTCGGTACGGGGTTGATCGCGCTGAGTCAGTACGCCGAGCGCTTTCTGATTGCCGACCTCGAACCGTATGCCAATCTCGGTAAATACGTGTACGCGTGGTCGGCGGCGAACACTTTGCAGGCGCTGTCCTACGCGGTGGTGGCGGTGGTCGGTATTCCGGTGCTGGCCAAGCGGTTTCAGGCGGATCAGCAGGCGTTTACCGTCCGGCACTTGTTCGTCAACAAGTGGGTGATGCGCTCGCTGCTGGTGTCGGCGGCGGTGGCGGTGCTGATCTATCTGTTCTTCAACGTGGTGCTCGATTACGTCGCCACCAGCGTGCCGCGTCCGGATAACGCGATTCTCGGTGTGCTGATCTTTTCCTTTGCCCTGCGGGCCATTGGCGACATCGTCTGGGGCGGTCTGATTGCCTCGAAAAACAGTCGAGTGTCATTCGCCAGTGCGGCGATCTGCCTGCTGGTATCGGTGCCGGTCAGCTACCTGCTGATCAAGCACTATTCGATTTATGGCGCGGCGTGGGGCAATGTCTTCGCGATCATCGTCCAGCTCGGGGTGATTGCCGTGTTGACCCGTGCGACCCGTGCAAAAGGGGCGTTGGCATGGGGTTGAAGTTGCCGTGCATCGAGTTTCGCGGACGCAAACTCGATTCCTCGCTGTCGTTCCTGATTCTGTTCACCGGGCTGTTTCTGTCGGTGGCGATGCCGCTGCTGATCCCCCGCGCTCCAGGCCCGGATGCGATGACTTTGTGGTCTTCCTATGCGCGCGCCGACAACTGCAATTTCTGGAACCCGTTCTCGCCGGATCGCTCCTCCTACGAGTGTTCGGCGTTCCTGCTACGGCCCACCGGGATCAACCTGACCAACGCCTGGGCCTACGGGATGTTCTGCAATTTCTTCCTCACGGCGATTCCGGTGGTGGTGTTCCGCCGCATGCCGCTGGCGATCTTCGGCACCCTGTGTCTGTGGGGGATTGTGCGTTCGTTTTTTCTGGAAAACCTGACCAAGGAAATCATCGTTTCGGTGGCGGTGCTGAGCATTTTGTTCAGCTCGCTGACGCGTAAATATCGTGGCGGATTTTTTCTGTCGGCGGTGATTTACGGCGTGCTGATCCGGCCTTACTGGATTCTGTTTTCACTGTCGTGGGTCGGCGTTTGCGTGATGAAGAAGTACGTGTCGCGCTTCACCTTCTTCCTGATGCTGTTCCTGTTTTATCTGGCGGTGGCCATGGCGATTCAGCTGGCGCTGGGGTTTCCGGTGTCGTCGATTCGCGCCAGCAACAACGAGTTGCGTACGGCGGGGGAGGAGGGCTCGAAATCGCTGATCGTCTCGTGGCTCAGCGGTAGTGATTTTGTCTCGCAGGCGTTGGACTCGATGATCATTTTTTTCCGCCTGTCGTTCCCGGTGGAGCTGATTCTGTTGTCCGGGCCGGGCCAGGTGATCTTCGTCGCGTTGATGATCATGACCGCGCTGCTGCTGTTCAAAGTCATCACTTCCACCGATTACAAAGGCGCGCCGATCGAGACCAAACCCAAGGAACTGATCGCGATTCCGCTGGCGTTCCTGCTGGTGCAGGGTTTGTTCGAACCGGACTTCGGCTCCTTCGCCCGGCACTTTTCCATGGTGGTGCCGGTGTTGTTTGTCGGCCTGGGTTTGATGTTGCGCGCCAACAAACCGGTGCGGGTTGAATCAAGAGTTCTGAATTAAGGCGGGTGCTGTATGTCGAGCAAGAAAAAATCGCTGGAGATCGAAACCCTGCGTGGCCTGGCGTGCCTGCTGTTGGTGCTCTATCACGTCATCGGTCCGTTGGGCGGGGGCTTGAAGATTGATCTCGGCTCGCCGTTCCGCGTCATCGCCGACTCGATGGTGTACGTGCGCATGCCGCTGTTCACCTTCATTTCCGGCTACATCTATTCGATCTACAAAATTCGCGGCAATGACTTTTCCGCGTTCTTCAGTGGCAAGGTGCGACGGCTGATCGTGCCGCTGTTTTGCGTCGGCGTGCCGTTCTCGGTGTTGCAGGCGGTGGGGCCGGGGGTGAACAAGGACGTCGGGGTGATCGATGCGTTGTTGTCGTTCTGGGTGCCGGTCAATCACTTCTGGTTCTTGCAGGCGGTGTTCATCATTTTCATGTTCGTCGGCCTGCTGGAATGGCGCGGGATGCTGCGCTCGATGACGCGCTTGTACCTGCTGTTCGGGTTCGCTGCGGCGGTGTTTCTGCTGCCACCGTTCAAGCTCGATGCGTTCGGCATCAATGGCGCGATTTACCTGCTGCCGTTTTTTGTGGCGGGGATGATCGGCCAGGAAAATGTCGAGGCGCTGAAGCAACGCTTCAAGGTAATCGGGCCGCTGGTGTTTGTGTTGATCTCGCTGACGCTGCTGTACGTGGCGGCGATTGATCGCGAGCTGATCGTTGACCGCCGCAGCCTGATCGGTCTGACCGTGGGCTGCGTGTCGTGCATCGCCTTGCTGTCGAGTGACATGCGTTCGAAGTGGCTGACCTGGCTGGGCGGCTACTCTTACGCGATCTTCCTGTTCCACGTGCTGTTTGCCGCGACGTCACGGTTTGTCATGGGGCGGCTGGGGATAAAAGACGAAAGCATTCTGGTGCTCAGCGGCGTGCTGTTCGGCTTGTTGGGGCCGGTGGTGTTGTCGATGATTTTCAGCCGCTTCAATGTCACTTCGGTGCTGTTTCTCGGGGAGCGTGCGGCGAAGAAGAAGCCAGCGGTTGGCGTTACTCCGGTGGTGCCGGCCAATAGCTGAAAAGCTTCGCGAGCAAGCCCGCTCCCACAGGTTTCGGTGCTGGACACAGATTCAGCAGATGACCGCAATTCCTGTAGGAGTGAGCCTGCTCGCGATAGCGGTATGTCAATCAGAGTTGCACCGTCTGAATCAACGCCATCGCGAGCAGGCTCACTCCTACAATGGATCTGGGTCGTACTCCAGTCCCCTCATTCCAGACTGAAGGAAATAACGCATGTTGGCAGTAGATGACGCTCAGCCCGTCGCGGCGTCGGTGGTGGAAGTGGGCGATGCCCGCGAGCGCTTTGCGCAGTGGCGCGAAGGCAAGGCCGGGAAGGTGTTGTCGGTCTCGGTGATCGGCGACAGCTACAGCGCCGGGCAGAATTTTTATCTGAACAAACTGGTGCAGCGCGTGGCCGGCGAGGTCGGTTTTGCCGGCCCCGGTTATGTCGGTTTCAACCATGGCGCGGCGCTCGGTGGCACGCATTTCAAATACACCCGCAGCAGCGAAAAATACTTCGGTGGTGGCTGGCAAGTGTCCGGCCTCGGCCAGGCCAGCCCCGACAGCCGCACGGTGACCGGCAAACCCGGCGCCTGGCTGCAAATCGATGCCAGTCCGACACCCGCCATCGACACCAAAGTCACTCAGGCGAAACTGCTCTACCTGGGCAACGGCGAGCCCAGTGAGCTGCGTTACCGCTGGACGCCCGCGCAAGACTGGCACCCCTTGAAACTTGAAGAGTCAGGCGTACAGGAAGTACCGCTCACAGGTCTCTCTTCGGCGGCAGACTGGTCATTCAAACTGGAAGTGGTGAAGGGCGCGCCGACCTTGTTTGGCCTGTGGCTGAGCAACGAGCAGAGCGGCGTGCGGGTCTCGAAACTGGCGGCATCGGGCGCGGCATCGGCGGATTTCTATCACCAGGACCCGCAATGGCAGGTGCAGTGGAAAGCCGCTGTGTCGAAGATCCCCGCCGACGTTTACCTGATCATGCTCGGCGGCAACGATCAGGGCTTCGGGGTGAAACCCGAGCAGTACCTGCACAACGTTCAGGGCTTGGTGGCGATGATCCGCGAGATTCAACCGGCGGCGAGTATCAACCTGATCATGCGTCAGGACACCACGCGTTCCAGTGCCTATCCGATGTCAGCGTATGCGCAAGTCCTGCAACCGTGGGCGCATGAGCAGCAGTTGGGCTTTGCCAATCTGCAATGCGCGTTCGGCCCTGACGTCAAACGCTATGCGGCGGCGATGATCGGGCCGGACAGGATTCATCCGCAGCCGGCCACGGGCGGGAAGGTGATTGCTGATTACTTCTATCGCTGGATTGTCAGTGGCATCAACGCGGACAGTTGCGACCCCACCAAAC
>NZ_JBYOKU010000033.1:0-75983 GCF_057799175.1 Pseudomonas sp. 14P5.3.2
CCCCCCCCCCCCCCCCCCCCCCCCCCCCCCCCCCACCCCCGCTCCCACAGGTGATCTCGGCGCTCTTAAAAAATGCTGGCAATCCCCACCGCTGATATGCGCCACTAGCGTCATTGATTGATCCCGCGCAACCGCGCGGTGCACCTGGAGACCCCGTTTATGAGCGAGAGTGTGTTTGCCGATCGCATCGTGCAGAACCTGCTCGACACCGACTTCTACAAACTGACGATGATGCAGGCGGTGCTGCACAACTACCCCAACGTCGAAGTCGAATGGGAGTTCCGTTGCCGTAACAGCGAGGATCTGCGCCCGTATCTGGCCGAGATTCGCTATCAGATCGAGCGCCTGGCCGAATTGAGCCTGAGCGCCGACCAGTTGAGTTTTCTCGAGCGCATCACTTTCCTGAAACCGGATTTCCTGCGCTTTCTCGGCCTGTTCCGCTTCAACCTGCGCTACCTGCACACCGGGATCGAGAACGGCGAGTTGTTCATCCGTCTGCGCGGTCCGTGGCTGCACGTGATTCTCTACGAAGTGCCGCTGCTGGCGATCGTCAGCGAAGTGCGCAACCGCTATCGCTACCGGGAAATCGAGCTGGTACAGGCGCGCGAACAGCTGTATCGCAAGTTCGACTGGCTCAGCGCCAACGCCTCGGCCGACGAACTGGCGCAATTGCAGGTCGCCGACTTCGGCACCCGCCGGCGCTTTTCGTACCGCGTGCAGGAAGAAGTGGTCAACGTGCTCAAGCACGATTTCCCCGGGCGCTTTGTCGGCACCAGCAACGTGCACCTGTCTCGCGAGCTGGACATGAAACCGCTGGGCACCATGGCCCATGAATGGATCATGGCCCACCAACAACTCGGCCCACGCTTGATCGACAGCCAGATCGCCGCCCTCGATTGCTGGGTGCGCGAATACCGTGGCCTGCTGGGGATTGCGCTCACCGATTGCATCACCACCGACGCGTTCCTCGGCGACTTTGACCTGTTCTTCGCCAAGCTCTTCGACGGTCTGCGCCACGATTCCGGGGATCCGGTGCAGTGGGGCGAAAAATGCATCGCCCACTACCACAAGCTCGGCATCGACCCGATGAGCAAGACCCTGGTGTTCTCCGACAGCCTGACCCTGCCCAAGTCGCTGGAGATCTTCCGCGCGCTGCACGGGCGGATCAACGTCAGCTTTGGCATCGGCACCAACCTGACCTGTGACATTCCGGGTGTCGAACCGATGAGCATCGTGCTTAAAATGACCGCCTGCAACGGCCAGCCGGTGGCGAAGATCTCCGACGAGCCCGGCAAGACCCACTGCAAAGACCCGAATTTCGTCGCCTATTTGCGACATGTGTTCCAGGTTCCTGCCGATTCCAGTCTATCTAGCAAGGAGTGAATTCATGCAAGCCGTACAGCGTGAGATTGCTGAACAGCTCAAGGTGCAACCGCCATTCGCCGGGCATCAGGCCCTCGAAGCGGAAGTCGCCCGGCGCATCACCTTTATCCAGGATTGCCTGGTCAATTCCGGCCTCAAGACCCTGGTGCTGGGCATCAGCGGCGGCGTCGACTCGCTGACCGCCGGCCTGCTGGCCCAGCGCGCCATGCGTGAGCTGCGCGAGCGCACCGGCGACAACGCCTACAAGTTCATTGCCGTGCGCCTGCCGTACGAAACCCAGTTCGACGAGCACGACGCCCAGGCTTCGGTGGACTTCATCGCTCCGGACGAACGCCACACGGTGAACATCGGCCCGGCGGTCAAATCGCTGGCCAGTGAAGTCGCGGCGTTCGAAGGCAAACATGCGGTGTCGGTGGATTTCGTGCTCGGCAACACCAAGGCGCGGATGCGCATGGTCGCCCAGTACACCATCGCCGGCGCGGCGCACGGTCTGGTGATCGGCACCGACCATGCGGCGGAAGCGGTGATGGGTTTTTTCACCAAGTTCGGTGACGGCGCCTGCGACCTGGCCCCGCTCAGCGGCCTGGTGAAAAACCAGGTTCGGGCGATTGCCCGCAGCTTCGGCGCACCGGAATCGCTGGTGGAAAAAGTGCCGACCGCGGATCTGGAAGACCTGTCGCCGGGCAAACCGGACGAAGCCTCCCACGGCGTGACCTACGCCGAGATCGACGCCTTCCTGCACGGCGAGCCGGTGCGTCAGGAAGCGTTCGACATCATCGTCAACACCTACAACAAGACCCATCACAAGCGGGTCATGCCGTTCGCGCCTTGATCGGCGACCGAATGAAAAAGCCCGCTGAGGAGCGATCCTCAGCGGGCTTTTCTTTGGCCATTGCATTCATTGATGCGGATGGCCCTTCGCGAGCAGGCTCGCTCCCACATTGACGGCGCGAACCTGTGGGAGCGGGCTTGCTCGCGAAGAACGATAACGCGGTAAGCCTGCTTACTTCACAGCAATGGTGCCTTTCATCATCGAGATGTGGCCCGGGAAGGAGCAGAAGAAGCCGTAGTCAGTGCCAGCGGTCAGCTTCGATACATCGATGGTCAGCGTGTCTTTCTCGCCGGCGCCGATGATCTTGGTGTGAGCGATCACGCGCTCGTCGCCGTCTTTCAGGTAGTTCTTATCGATGCCAGCGGCCAGGCCGTCGGTGGCGATTGGCTGCATGTCAGCGGTTTTGCTGACCACCAGGTTATGACCCATGACGTTCTTCGGCAGGCTGCCGGAGTGAGTCAGTTCGACGGTGAAGGTCTTGCAGCTCTTGTCGATCACGATCTCCTTGGTGTTGAAGGACATCTGGTCGGTGGAATCAACGGTGGTTTTGCACTCGGCAGCCATCAATTGGCTGCTGGCCAGCGCCAGCAGGGATACCGCAACAACTTTGGAAAACATGGTGAATCTCCAAGGCAGGGTTAACAAAAACACTAATGGTGGAAAGACTGCCTGAAATCTTCGCAAGTTCCTATGACTTGAGTCAAAAATTGTATACAACTTTCAGGCTATGACACTCATCGAAACAATCTACCGGCCAGATTCCACGGCCGGGCCTATGATCGGCGCATCTACTGAAACGGAGTGCCTGTCATGTTCTTTAACGGTCTGTTGTGCAGTTTGCTCGCCGCCTACGCCTGTGGCGCCAGCGGTACCTTTGAATCGCCAGAACGCGAAGCTTAGTCCTTGGATCAAGGCGTGCCAGCCATTACCCTGTGACGGATTGACCCAGGAGGAAGGCATGTCTCTCAAATCCGTTTGTGTATTTTGCGGTGCCAACGCCGGCACTGATCCGGCTTACACCGAAGCCGCCCAAGCCCTTGGCCGGGCACTCGCCGAGCGCCAACTGACGCTGGTTTACGGTGGGGGTGCCGTGGGCCTGATGGGGCTGGTGGCGGACGCCGCGCTGGCCGCTGGCGGCGAAGTGATCGGGATCATTCCGCAAAGCCTGATGGACAAGGAGATCGGTCACAAAAGCCTGACGCGCCTCGAAGTGGTCGATGGCATGCACGCGCGCAAGGCCCGCATGGCTGAACTGAGCGATGCGTTCATCGCGTTGCCCGGCGGTCTCGGCACGCTGGAAGAGCTGTTCGAAGTCTGGACCTGGGGCCAGCTCGGCTACCACGGCAAACCGCTGGGGCTGCTTGAGGTGAACGGTTTTTACAGCAAACTCACCGCTTTTCTTGACCATATCGTCGGCGAAGGCTTCGTTCGCGCCCCACACCGTGACATGCTGCAAGTGAGCGAATCAGCACAAACGCTGCTCGACGCCCTGGATAACTGGAAGCCGACCGTCACGCCCAAGTGGGTCGACCAAAAACCCGGCTAACCGCCGGGCACCGATACAGGGCAGAATACGCGCCGCTCAACCTCACCTTCGACCCCAGAGGATCGCCCATGGCCAAACCCAATTACTCCTTCGCCAAACGTCAACGAGACCTGGAAAAGGAAAAGAAGAAAGAGGAAAAGCTTCAGCGCAAGAAACAGCAGGCTGAAGAAGCGGCACTGAACCCTGACGGTGAAGTGGCGACTGACAACGATGATGATGTTGATGCACCGAAAGACCAGGCACCTGACGCCTGAGCTGATTGCTGATTCGCTCCCAGAGGGAGCGATCTGTGGCGAGGGAGCTTGCTCCCGCTGGGTTGCGCAGCGACCCCAAATTGTTTTGCGACTGCTTCGCAGTCGAGCGGGAGCAAGCTCCCTCGCCACAAAAGCTCCCCACACTCGATTGTCTTCATTCCAATGGCATCACCGTGACCCGCACTTCCGGATCATGCGAACCGCCCCCCAGAATCACCCCGCGCAACGGCGACACATCGGAAAAATCCCGGCCCCACGCCAGGGTGATGTGCTCCAGCGCCGGCTGCACGTTGTTGGTCGGATCGAAATCCACCCACCCCAGCACCGGACAAAATACTGACACCCAGGCATGCGACGCGTCGGCGCCGATCAGCCGTGGCTGCCCCGGTGGCGGCTGGGTCAGCAGATAACCACTGATGTAACGCGCCGCCAGCCCCCGTGAACGCACGCAGGCAAGCATCAGGTGGGCGAAGTCCTGACACACGCCGCGTCGGCGCTCCAGCACCTCGACCAGCGGCGTCGCCACTTGCGTCGCCTCGGCGTCGAAGGTGAATTCGCTGAAAATCTTCTGCATCAACGCCTGCACGCCCAGCAACAAGGGCCTGCCCGGTGGAAAACAGCTTTCGGAAAACTCGACGAAACTGCGTTTCAAATGCACGTAGGGTGACTGAAAGCGATAGCGACAAGCCTCCAGCATTTCAGCAGACAACGGCAGGCTGCTGTAAGTCAGTGCGTTGCGCGTCTGCTCCCACGCCGGGGACAGATTGAAATCCGCCAGCGGCCGCGCCAGCACCTCAACCGTGAGCCGGGCGTTGACCTGCAATTCATCATGCGGCCGCTCAAAGGCCAGCCGGGTCAGCGGATTGCCGAACACATCCAATTCATCCCGCCGCGTCGTCGGCTCCGGGCTGATCAGCAATTGCTGCTCGGTGCAGCGCTGCCACGTGCACTCGCGCGGCCACAGGTGCGCCAATTGCTGTGCCAGGGAAACCGGGCTGTCGTAGTGGTAACAGGTGTCGTGAAAGATCTGGTAATGCGCGCTCATCAGACGGACACCGTACGCTGGCTGACATCATCGACATGGGCAAAGTGGCGCAGCGCCAGACGATCGGACACCTGCCCGCTGGCCTCGGCAATTTCTTGCAGCAGATCCGCCAGACCATCGAGCGCGGCACGCACGCTGTTCTCCCCGAACAGCGGATTCTCCAGACAACCCAGATCGAACCGCGCCAGACGCTCGACCAATTGCGACAACCCCGCCTCGCGAGGCACGCCGAAATCATCATTCAGGCGCTTGAGCGTGCGGGTCACCAGTTTCAACTGGAACAGCACCGCGTGCGGGTTCTGCTCATCCAGCAGCAACAGGTCGAGCACCGGAATCAACTGCGCCACCGCCAGATACCGCGAACGGTAGGTGATGCTGCTGTTGCCCAGTTCCAGCAGCCATTCCAGCCCCGCCTGATCGAACGCCCCGGCGCCGCGCAGAAATGCGGCCAGACTGCGGCTGAGAAACTGCAACCGTTCGATCCGCCGGCCGATCATCAGAAAGCGCCAGCCTTCGTCGCGGGTCATGTCGTCGAGCGCGAAACCCGAAAGCGCCGCCAGCGACATCACCAGCCGGTTGAGGAAATCCAGCAACTCGCCGAAGTCCGGCTCCTCGGTGTCCAGTTCCAGCGCCTCGCGTTGCAACTCGACCAAGGCCTGCCAGTTCTCCCGCGAGAGCTTGCCGCGCACCTGCGAGGCCGCCCACTGCAAGCGCTGCAGGTTGGAGCGCAGACTGAACGACCAATCCTCACCGAGCAGCGCCGCGAGCAGCCGCTCCGGCAACTCGCCCTCCTCCGGCAGCAACATCAGACGCTCGCCCAGCTCCACGGCGGCCTGCAAGGCTTGCGGATCATCGCCATCGACATAACGCGCGAGCATAATCCGCAGCAGTCGCGCACTGTCGTCACAACGCTCGCAGTAACGGCCGAACCAGAACAGGTTCTCCACCACTCGCGAGGGCAGGTAAGGATCGCGGCGCACCAGATCGTGCACGCCGACGTTGCGCTGGGTTTTCCATTGTTCGCCACTCGGCGCACGCTCGCCCAACACCCAGGTGTCCTTGCTCGCGCCACCGCGCTGCATCGACACCACCTCGGCATCGGCCTCGGCGGCGACCCGGGTCAGCCCACCGGGCAATACGCGATAGCCGTCACCACTGGCCACCGCGTACACGCGCATGCCGATCGCTCGCGGTTGCAGTTGGCCGTCTTCGGCCTGCCAGATCGGTGCCTGGGACAGCTGCGCCAACTCTTGCGCGACATACGCGTATGGCCGCGCCTGCATGCGCTCGGCAAGTGCCTGGCGCTGTTGTTCACTCAGATCGCGGCCGAATACCGGCGCGAAGCTTTGCGAGGGGAACGCCGGTTTGATCAGCAGTTCCGGAAGCTTTTCCAACGCCTGCGCCAGCACCGGCGCCTCGCCGCACCACCAGGTGGCGATGGACGGCAGCAGCAGTTCTTCGCCGAACAGGTACTGATTGATCTTCGGCAAAAATCCGAGCAATCCCGGTGATTCCAGCACGCCGCTGCCCAAGGCATTGGCCACCAGCACCCGGCCCTGACGCACCGCTTCCAGCAGGCCAGGCACACCAAGTGCCGAATCGGTGCGCAGCTCCAGCGGATCGCAGAAGTCATCGTCGAGCCGGCGCATGATCGCGTGCACCCGGCGCAGACCACTGAGGGTTTTCAGGTACACCGTGGCATCGCGCACGGTGAGGTCGCCGCCCTCCACCAGTGGATAACCGAGCTGGCGCGCCAGATAAAGGTGTTCGAAGTAACTTTCGTTGAAGCGCCCCGGGGTGAGCAGCACCACCAACGGCGCGTCGTCGGCACACGGCGCCTGACGCGCGAGGGTTTCCTGCAGGGTGCGGAAGAAGCCGGCCAGGTGCTGCACTTTCAGATCGCGGTACAACTCGGGAAACGCCCGCGAAACGATGGTGCGGTTTTCCAGCGCATAACCCGCGCCCGACGGCGCCTGGGTACGATCCGCCGTGACCCACCAGCGTCCGTCCGGCGTGCGCGCCAGGTCCACGGCGTACAGATGCAGAAAGGCCCCTTCAGGCGGAGCAATGCCCTGACAGGGCCAGAGAAAATTGTTGTGGCCGAACACCAGGTCCGCCGGTAACAACCCTTCGCTGATCAGCCGCTGCGGCCCGTACAGATCAGCCAGTACCGCGTTGAGCAGGCGTGCTCGCTGGGCAATCCCCGCCGACAGGTGCTGCCACTCATCAGCAGCGATCACGTGCGGCAGCAGGTCCAGCTCCCACGGGCGGTCGGCGCCCTTGGGATCGGCATAGACGTTGTAGGTCACGCCGTTTTCCTGAATCTGCCGGGCCAGCAGCGCCTGCCGCTGCACCAGTTGCGCCGGGGTGCTGCGCTGCAATTGATCGAACAGCCGCCGCCAGTGCGGGCGCACTTCCCCGCTGTCATTCAGCAGTTCGTGATAAGTGCCCGCGGTCAGCGGGTAGCGGTCTAGCAGGTCAGGCATGGAAAGCTCGGCAGACAGCAGGGAACGGTCAGACTAACGCAGGCACATGACGTGCGGATATACGAAAAATCCGCATGTCGTGCAGGACTTAGAAACGTCGCAAATCGAGTGTCATCGGCAGCTCGTCGGAGATTGTCAGGTTAGGTATCGGAAGTTTCCCCGGCGTGTGTCCGATGCGGAAAAACCGCGCCATGCGCCGGCTCTCCGCTTCGTTGGCATTGACCGGCAAGGTCTCGTAATTACGCCCGCCCGGGTGTGCAACGTGGTACTGGCAACCGCCCAGCGAACGTTGCATCCAGGTATCGAGCAAATCGAACACCAGCGGCGCGTGCACCGGAATGGTCGGTTGCAGACAATTGGCCGGTTGCCAGGCCCGAAAGCGCACACCCGCGACGAACTCACCGATGCGCCCGGTCGGTTGCAGCGGCAGCGGGATGCCGTTGCAGGTCAGCAGATAACGCTGCGGCGGCAGACCGCTGAGTTTGATCTGCAAACGCTCCAGCGACGAATCGACATAACGCACCGTGCCGCCCGCCGTCCCTTCCTCGCCCAGCACATGCCAAGGCTCCAGCGCCTGACGCAGTTCCATCTCGATGCCACTGACCGCGTAGTCGCCGACCTTGGGAAAACGGAACTGCAGATGCGCGGCGAACCACTCGGCGCGCAACGGATAACCGGCGTTGTTCAGTTCGACGATGACGTCGGCAAAATCCTGCTCGATAAAATGCGGCAGCATAAAGCGGTCGTGCAGCTCGGTGCCCCAACGTGCGAGCTTCGGCGGCGCATAAGGCTCACGCCAGAAGCGTGCCACCAGTGCCCGCAACAGCAACTGCTGGGCAAGGCTCATGCGCGCATGCGGCGGCATTTCGAAAGCGCGCAGCTCCAGCAGGCCGAGACGCCCGGTGGCGCCTTCCGGCGAATACAGTTTGTCGATGCAGAACTCGGCGCGATGGGTATTGCCGGTGACGTCGATCAGCAGATTGCGCAGCAGTCGATCCACCAGCCACGGTGCGCACGCTTCGCCCGGTTCTGGCATCTGCGCAAAGGCGATTTCCAGTTCGTACAAGGCGTCGTTGCGGGCTTCATCGACCCGCGGCGCCTGTGAGGTCGGGCCGATGAACAAGCCGGAAAACAGGTAGGACAGCGACGGGTGATTGTGCCAGTAACTGATCAGGCTGCGCAGCAGATCCGGGCGGCGCAGGAACGGTGAGTCCGCCGGGGTCGCGCCACCGAGGACGAAATGGTTGCCGCCGCCGGTGCCAGTGTGGCGGCCGTCGATCATGAATTTCTCGGTGGTCAGCCGCGTCTGTCGCGCCTCTTCATAAAGAAACTCGGTGCGCTCGACCAGTTCGTCCCAGGTCGCGGAAGGCTGCACGTTGACCTCGATCACGCCCGGATCCGGGGTGATGCGGAAATTGCTCAGGCGCGGAACGCTCGGCGGCTCGTAACCTTCCAGCAATACCGGGCAATGCAGCTCTTCGGCGGTGGCTTCAATGGCCGCCACCAGCTCCAGATAATCCTCGACCCGCTCCAGCGGCGGCATGAACAGATACAGACGCCCTTCGCGCGCCTCTGCACAGAAGGCGGTGCGGGTCAGCCAGTCGGCGGACTCATCGATTTTCGGCGCACGTTCGGCGGCCGCGGCGGGTTCGGCATGACTGTTGAGCTGCGCGGTATCCGGCAGCTCGGGGAAGTCCTGATTCGGATCGCTGGGATGAATGAACGGGTACTCCGCCGCCTTCACCCACGGCTGCGAGGCGAGCGGCAAGCGGTAACCCAGCGGCGAATCCCCCGGCACCAGCCGGCAATGCTCGTCGCGCAGATACCAGCGCCCGCTCTGCCATTGATCACCCTTGGCGGTGCGCGCCAGCGGCAGCACCTGGCCGATCACTTTATCCAGGCCCTGAGCGAAAACCTTGCGCAGTCGCGCACGCTCCAGTGGCTCTTCCAGTCGCGAATCTTCAGCACTGACGTTGCTCGGTAATGCGCCCTCACGCCAGAGGTAATAGAAATGGTCTTCGTAGGCTGGAAACACGAAACGTGCGGGCAGTTTCAGGCGTTCGGCAACACTTGCGAGAAAACGCCCGGCCAGTTCGCCATTGGCGCCGTAGTCCTGCTGCTCATCGGCGATCAGCGCGTTGTTGTGCCAGATCGGCACGCCGTCGCGGCGCCAATAGCAGTTGAGCGACCAGCGCGGCAATGGCTCGCCCGGGTACCACTTGCCCTGACCGAAATGCACCAGACCTTTCGGCGCATAGTGCTGGCGCATGCGCTGGAACAGTTCGGCGGAGAGTCGGCGCTTGTCCGGGCCCAGTGCGGCGGTGTTCCATTCGGCACCGTCCGGATCGTCGATGGAGACGAAGGTCGGCTCGCCGCCCATGGTCAGGCGCACATCGCCTTCCAGCAGATCGGCATCGATCTGTCGGCCCAGCGCCTGGATCGCCAGCCACTGCTCATCGGTATAGGGTTTGGTGACCCGTGGCGCTTCCCAGATCCGCTCCACCGACATTTCGTGGCTGAACTGGCACTCGCACGGCTCGACCAGGCCACTGATCGGCGCCGCCGAGGACGGATCGGGACTGCAGGCCAGCGGGATATGCCCTTCACCGGCGAACAGCCCGGACGTGGCATCCAGACCGATCCAGCCAGCGCCGGGCAAGTACACCTCGCACCACGCGTGCAGGTCGGTGAAATCCACCTCGGTACCGGACGGACCGTCGAGACTCTTCACGTCGGCGGTCAGTTGAATCAGATAACCGGAAACGAATCGCGCAGCCAACCCGAGGTTGCGCAGCAGTTGCACCAGCAGCCACGCCGAGTCACGGCAGGAACCGGACGCATGTTCGAGGGTGCGTTCCGGGGTTTGCACGCCCGGTTCCATGCGGATCAGGTAGCGGATGTCTTCGCTGAGACGCTGGTTGAGCATCACCAGGAAATCCACGGCGGGCTGCGGCGTGCGGTCGATCCCGTCCAGATAGGCTTTGAAGGCAGGCGTCAGCGGCAGGGTTTCGAGGTACGGCGCCAGCTCCTTGCGCTCATCGGCCGCGTAGGTGAAGGGGATTTTCTCGGCGTAGGGTTCGAGGAAGAAGTCGAACGGGTTGAACACCGCCATCTCGGCCAGCAGGTCGACTTCGATGCGCAACTCGTCGGTTTTCTCGGGGAACACCAGACGCGCGAGGTAGTTGCCCTGCGGGTCTTGCTGCCAGTTGATGAAATGCTGCTCGGGCGAGACCTTCAGCGCATACGAGAGGATTCGCGTGCGGCTGTGGGCGGCCGGGCGCAGGCGTACGATCTGCGGGCCGAGTTCGACAGCGCGGTCGTAGCGGTAATGCGTGACGTGATGCAATGCGACATGAATCGACACGGCGTGCCTCCTGCGAGCCTAAGCGTATTCGAAAGCGCGCAAGACTTATGCCATGCAGAGGCTTGGGCGCTTTCCCGGAATGCTCAGGGCAGTACAGCACCAAAATCGGGCGATGCGGGGAAATGGATTGAGGAAGTTGCGCCGAAATGTGGCGGCAGTGGTAGATGCGGCGCCTGAGATGACGCCTTCGCGAGCAAGCCCGCTCCCACAGGAGACCGCATTCCAACTGTGGGAGCGGGCTTGCTCGCGAAGGGGCCAGTCGATTCAGCGCACTTCCTGAGCCCTGAAATGCAAAACGCCAACCCGAAGGTTGGCGTTCTGTTGAAACAAAAAGCGACTTAGCGCGGAACGACCGGCTTGCGCGCCGGCTTCGGCCCCTTGCCCTTGGCCGCTTCCTTGCGCTCCTTGGCCGCCTGCTGGTTGCGGGCGAACGCCGCAGCCTTGGCCTGTTCACGCTTGTCCCAAGGATTACCACCGTCGCTGGCGCGCGGCGGCAGGCCGTTGTGCTGGGTGAGAATCTTGGTGGTCTTCTCTTTCGCGACCTTGTGGCTGCCGGCCGGCGTCGAGTTCTTGCGACGGGCGCTCTGGTAGCTGTCGGTGGCCGGTTGATGCAGCGGAATCAACTGATCCTTGCCCGGACCGATCAGATCACCACGGCCCATGCGGATCAGCGCTTCACGTAGCATCGGCCAGCCTTTCGGGTCGTGATAACGCAAGAACGCCTTGTGCAGACGACGCTGCTCTTCGCTCTTGACGATGGTCACACCGTCGCTCTTGTAGGTGACCTTGCGCAGCGGGTTCTTGCCCGAGTGGTACATCGCGGTGGCGGTGGCCATCGGCGACGGGTAGAACGCCTGCACCTGGTCGGCACGGAAACCGTTGCCCTTGAGCCACAGCGCCAGGTTCATCATGTCTTCGTCGGTAGTGCCCGGGTGCGCGGCGATGAAGTACGGGATCAGGTACTGCTCTTTGCCTGCTTCCTTGGTGTACTTCTCGAACATGCGCTTGAACTTGTCATAGCTGCCAATGCCCGGTTTCATCATCTGGTTGAGCGGACCTTCCTCGGTGTGTTCCGGGGCGATCTTCAGGTAGCCACCGACGTGGTGGGTCACCAGCTCTTTGACGTACTCCGGCGACTCGACCGCGAGGTCGTAACGCAGGCCGGAGGCGATCAGGATCTTCTTCACACCCGGCAAGGCACGGGCGCTGCGGTACAGCTGAATCAGCGACGAGTGGTCGGTGTTCAGGTTCGGGCAGATGCCCGGGAACACGCAGGACGGCTTGCGGCACGCGGACTCGATTTCCGGGCTCTTGCAGGCGATGCGGTACATGTTCGCGGTCGGGCCGCCAAGGTCGGAGATGACGCCAGTGAAGCCCGGGACCTTGTCGCGGATCTCTTCGATTTCGCGAATGATCGACTCTTCGGAACGGTTCTGGATGATCCGGCCTTCGTGCTCGGTGATCGAGCAGAAGGTGCAACCGCCGAAGCAGCCACGCATGATGTTCACCGAGAAACGGATCATGTCGTAGGCCGGGATCTTCTCCTTGCCGTACGCCGGGTGCGGAACCCGGGCATAAGGCATGCCGAACACGTAGTCCATTTCTTCAGTGGTCATCGGAATCGGTGGCGGGTTGAACCAGACGTCGACCTCGCCATGCTTCTGCACCAGCGCGCGGGCGTTACCCGGGTTGGTTTCCAGGTGCAGCACGCGGTTGGCGTGGGCGTACAGGACCGGGTCGTTACGCACCTTTTCCATCGACGGCAGGCGGATCACGGTCTTGTCGCGGGTCATGCGCGGGCTGGCCAGGATCTGTACGACCTTGGCTTCTTCGGGATCATCCACCGGCCCCTTCTCTTGCTCGATGGCGCAAGCCTGGGTGTCCTGGGTGTTGACGTACGGGTTGATGATCTTGTCGACCTTGCCCGGACGGTCGATGCGCGTGGAATCGACTTCGTACCAGCCCTGCGGCGTGTCACGACGGATGAATGCGGTGCCGCGCACATCGGTGATGTCTTCGATCTTGTGCCCGTAGGACAGACGCTGGGCCACTTCGACGATGGCGCGCTCGGCGTTGCCGTACAGCAGGATGTCGGCACTGGCGTCGATCAGGATCGAGTTGCGTACACGATCCTGCCAATAGTCGTAGTGGGCGATGCGGCGCAGCGAAGCTTCGATGCCGCCGAGGACGATCGGCACATGCTTGTACGCTTCCTTGCAGCGCTGGCTGTAGACCAGACTCGCGCGATCCGGACGTTTGCCCGCCATGCCACCCGGGGTGTAGGCGTCGTCGGAACGGATTTTCTTGTCCGCGGTGTAGCGGTTGATCATCGAGTCCATGTTGCCGGCCGCGACGCCGAAGAACAGGTTAGGCTCGCCGAGCTTCATGAAGTCGTCTTTGGACTGCCAGTTCGGCTGGGCAATGATCCCGACGCGGAAGCCCTGGGACTCCAGCAGCCGGCCGATGATCGCCATGCCGAACGACGGGTGATCGACGTAGGCATCACCGGTGACGATGATGATGTCGCAGGAATCCCAGCCGAGCTGATCCATCTCCTCCCTGCTCATCGGCAGGAATGGCGCTGGCCCGAAACATTCGGCCCAGTACTTCGGATAGTCAAATAACGGCTTGGCTGCTTGCATGTCGATAACCGGTGTTGGCTTTCATTGAATTTCGCGGGCGCGGAATATAGCACAAATTTTGACCAATTCCGACGGCTGTGGTCGGAAATTGTGCCATGCCCATTCGCGAGCAAGCCCGCTCCCACATTTGAATGCATTCCAAGTGTGGGAGCGGGCTTGCTCGCGAAGGCGTCAGTTCAAACGATGAAGCATTTACTCGTCGTCGTCGAAGTTGTAACTGCCCGGCGCGAGGTTTTCGAAGCGGGTGTACTTACCGATAAAGGCCAGGCGGATAAAGCCGATCGGGCCGTTCCGCTGCTTGCCGATGATGATTTCGGCGATGCCCTTGTGCTCGGTTTCCGGGTGATACACCTCGTCCCGGTACACGAACATGATGACGTCGGCGTCCTGCTCGATCGCTCCGGATTCCCGCAAGTCGGAGTTCACCGGACGCTTGTTGGGACGTTGTTCCAGGGAGCGGTTGAGCTGCGACAGCGCCACCACCGGGCAGTTGAATTCCTTGGCCAGGGCTTTCAGGGATCGCGAGATCTCGGAAATCTCGTTGGTCCGGTTGTCACCGCTGGAACCCGGGATCTGCATCAGCTGCAGGTAGTCGATCATGATCAGGCCGATGTCGCCGTGCTCACGCACCAGACGTCGGGTTCGCGCACGCATTTCCGACGGGCTGATGCCGGCGGTATCGTCGATGAACAGTTTGCGATCGTTGAGCAGGTTGACCGCCGAGGTCAGGCGCGGCCAGTCGTCGTCTTCCAGTTGGCCGGAACGCACCTTGGTCTGGTCGATACGTCCGAGGGACGAGAGCATACGCATGATCAGCGATTCGCCTGGCATCTCGAGGGAGTACACCAGTACGGCCTTGTCGCTGCGCAGTACGGCGTTTTCCACCAGGTTCATGGCGAAGGTGGTTTTACCCATCGACGGACGGCCGGCGACGATGATCAGGTCGGACGGCTGCAGGCCGCTGGTCTTCTCGTCGAGGTCGGTATAGCCGGTGGACAGGCCGGTGATCGCGTCGGCGGTGTTGAACAGGGTGTCGATGCGGTCGATGGCCTTGGTCAACAGTTCGTTGACCCCCACCGGGCCGCCGGTCTTCGGCCGCGCCTCGGCAATCTGGAAGATCTGCCGTTCGGCCTCGTCAAGGATCTCTTCGGCGGTACGGCCTTCGGGGTTGAACGCGGCGTCGGCAATTTCGGTGCTGATACCGATCAGCTGGCGCAGCGTCGCGCGCTGGCGAACGATCTGCGCATAGGCCTTGATGTTGGCGACGGACGGCGTGTTTTTCGCCAGTTCGCCGAGGTAACCGAGGCCGCCGACCTGGGACGTCTGACCTTCCTTGTCCAGTTGCTCGGCAAGGGTCACGACGTCGATCGGCATGTTCTGATCGGCCAGTTTGGCGATCGCACGGAAGATCAGACGGTGGTCATGTCGGTAGAAATCGCCGTCGGAGACTTGATCGAGCACGCGTTCCCAGGCGTTGTTGTCCAGCATCAGACCACCGAGTACGGCCTGTTCGGCCTCGATGGAATGCGGCGGCACTTTCAGCGCGGCGGTTTGCAGATCGTATTGCTCGGGAGCGGTGATTTCGTTCATGGCCACTTGGAGTCAGGTTTGAAAACGGGATTACCAGAAAGACAAAGGGCACGACCTGTAAACAGGATCGTGCCCGATGTTACCGGCAAGCACCCGAGGGTGCCAGCCGACAAGTATTGCTTAAGCTGCTACCACGACAACGCGTACGGTGGCTTCAACTTCGGCGTGCAGGTGCACAGCCACGTCGAATTCACCCACGTTGCGGATGGTGCCGTTCGGCAGACGAACTTCGCTCTTCTGCACTTCAACGCCGGAAGCGGTCAGTGCGTCAGCGATGTCGTGAGTACCGATCGAACCGAACAGCTTGCCTTCGTCGCCAGCGGTGGCAGTGATGGTCACTTCCAGCTCGGCCAGTTGGGCAGCACGGCTTTCAGCCGATGCTTTACGGTCTGCGGCAGCTTTTTCCAGCTCAGCACGACGCTCTTCGAACGCAGCCAGGTTGGCAGCGGTCGCAGCGGTAGCTTTGCCGAAAGGCAGCAGGTAGTTACGACCGTAACCGGCCTTAACGTTTACTTTGTCGCCCAGGTTGCCCAGGTTGGCGATTTTTTCCAGAAGGATCAGTTGCATGTGGAAATCCTCTTAACTTTTAACCTTCACCGTTCGCGTTATCGGTGTCTTTCGACACGTGACGACCGCGAAAATCAATCAGGCTGTCGACAATGGCCAGAACCACGAGCAACGGATAGAGCAGCTGCATGAACAACAGCAGCGTGACGTACAACCCCACCAGCCAGAAACCGGCCAGTCGCTTCTGCCCGACCAGCCCGTGAATCAGGGCGAGTCCGGCGAACACCAGCGGTACACTGCACAACGGCGTCAACATGGCCATCTGTGCACCGAGATTCGGGCCCAGAAGCATCAACGCCAGCAGCAACATCGCCGGCCCCAGCGGGATCCGGATGGCGCGAAACTCGCGACCAAAACCACCCGGGTTGTACAACAACGCCTGCCAATGACGCCCGACAATCAGGCTCAGCACGCTGACGATCTGCAACAGAGCCGCAATCAGTCCGGTCAGGACTGGTGCAATCAGGGACGCGAAGCGCGCTTGCTCATCGACCGACAATTGCTTGTAGGTTTCACCAAGAAGCGCCGGCATGACCTTTATCAAGGCCTGCGCGAGCATCTCGATCTGGGCCGCAAACGCTGCCCCGAGCACCACTGAAAACACCACTCCAATCACTACGCTGACCAGCAGCGTGCGGACCCAGGATTCGCTTGCGCGCAACACCAACGCAAGCCCCGAAGACCCCAGCAGCACCAGAAGTGCCCGTGGATCATCGGCATACAGCCACCAGATCAATGCCGGCAGCAGCCCCAGGGACAGAACGCCAATGGCGTCCGTCAGTCCGCGCCGCAGAAGCACCAGGCTCCCGGCGGCAGCACCCAACCAATACAACAACGGCAATGTTGCACACCCGGCCACTACGAGAGTGGCCTGCATGCGGCCGCGCATGATGAACTCAGCTATGGCACGCATGCATTCAATCCTTTGCTACTTGTCGACTGCCCGGTCTCAGCGGCCGTGGCTGTCGGTGTAGGCCAGCAGGGCCAGGAAGCGGGCGCGCTTGATAGCGGTGGCCAGCTGACGCTGATAACGAGCTTTGGTACCGGTGATGCGGCTTGGAACGATTTTGCCGGTCTCGGATACGTAGGCTTTCAGAGTGTTGAGATCTTTGTAATCGATCTCTTTCACGTCTTCAGCGGTGAAGCGGCAGAATTTACGACGACGGAAGAAACGTGCCATTTGATAGGCTCCTTAAAAGGTCCGTGGATTACTCGTCAGCGTTATCGCTGTTGTCGCTGTCATCACCCTCAACGCCATCAGCGTCGGAGTGCTCAGGACGGTCGCGACGCTCACGGCGCTCACTGCGGTTTTCTTCAGCCTTGAGCATCTCGGACTGGCCGGTAACGGCTTCGTCGCGACGGATGACCAGGTTACGGATCACTGCATCGTTGTAGCGGAAGTTGTCTTCCAGCTCGGCCAGGGCCTTGCCAGTGCATTCAACGTTCAGCATCACGTAGTGAGCCTTGTGAACATTGTTGATTGCGTAGGCCAGTTGACGACGGCCCCAGTCTTCCAGACGGTGGATTTTGCCGCCGTCTTCTTCGATCAGCTTGGTGTAACGCTCAACCATGCCGCCGACTTGCTCGCTCTGGTCAGGGTGGACCAGAAAGATGATTTCGTAATGACGCATGAATGCTCCTTACGGGTTGTAGCCTGCCGCTCAAAAACGGTCAGACAAGGAGTGAATGACACTTATGGACTTGCTGGCGCGGGGCACATGCGTGCCTGCCGTCACAGCAAGGGGCGCAATTGTAGAGAAGGGACTGCAGAGGTGCAAGGCAATTGGTGATTATTTGAACAATCACCGGATACAGGCCACACCACAAAACAATGTAGGAGTGAGCCTGCTCGCGATGAGGGCGCAACATTCAACTTTGATGCTGAATGTAACTCCGCTATCGCGAGCTGGCTCACTCCTACAGGAGATTTGCAACAGGTCAGGCTTTCTTGGCTGCAGCCTTGGCCTTGGCACCGCGTTGACGCTGCGCTTCGAACAGGCACACGCCGGTTGCCACGGACACGTTGAGGCTGCTGACGCTACCGGCCATTGGCAGGTTTACCAGATAGTCGCAGTGCTCGCGGGTCAGGCGACGCATGCCCTTGCCTTCGGCGCCCATGATCAGGATGGTCGGGCCGGTCAGGTCCTGGTCATAAATGCTGACCTCGGCCTCACCCGCCGTGCCGACCACCCACAGACCGCGTTGCTGAAGCTTTTCCAGGGTGCGCGCCAGATTGGTCACCGCCACCAGCGGAATCACTTCCGCCGCGCCGCAGGCCACTTTACGCACCACCGGCGTCAGGGTTGCCGACTTGTCCTTGGGCACGATCACCGCCAGCGCGCCGGCAGCATCCGCCGAACGCAGGCAGGCGCCGAGGTTGTGCGGGTCGGTCACGCCGTCGAGCACCAGCAACAGCGGTGCGCCTTCGGTGCGGTCGAGCAGCTCGTCGAGCATCGCCTCGCCCCAGACCTGACTCGGACTGACGTCCGCCACCACGCCCTGGTGCACGCCTTCAACCCAGGCGTCCATTTCGCGGCGCTCGGCCTGACCGATCTGCACACGATTTTCGTTGGCCAGTTCGATCAGGGTCTGCACACGCGGATCGTTGCGGCTTTCAGCCAGCCAGATCTGCTTGACGCGTTTCGGGTGGTGACGCAACAACGCTTCTACCGCGTGAACGCCGTAGATTTTTTCCAACTGACTCATGACTTCGCCTTCGGTTTACGCGACCCGCCACTTTTGGCTGGAGCCGAACCCGCTTTCGGCGGGCCTTTACGGTGTTTGCTCGGTTTGGCTGGCTTGCCGCCGACAGCCTTGTCAGGCGCCGACCGTCCGGTCTTTCCCCCAGACGCCGCTTTACCACCGCTTTTGGCGTCGGCCAGCAAGGCCTTCTTCATTTCACGGCTTTTGCGCAGCTCGGCGTTTTTCGCCACGGCATCGCTCGGGCGATAGGCCTCGGCAGCCTTTTCCTTGGCTGGACGACGGCTGGCGGTTTTCGCCGGAGCCTTCTCTTCCACAGCCTTGGTCGCTGCCGGAGCAGTTGTTTCGCTACCGCGCTTCTTGCGGCCAATCGGCGCGCTGATGGTTTTTTCAGCCATCTCGAAGTCGATCTTGCGCTCGTCGAGGTCGACGCGCATCACGCGCACTTCAACGGTATCGCCGAGACGGAAGCTGCGACCGGTGCGCTCGCCCGCCAGGCGGTGATGCACAGGATCGAAGTGGTAGTAATCGCCCGGCAGCGCGGTGACGTGCACCAGGCCTTCGACGTAGATATCGGTCAGCTCGACGAACAGGCCAAAACCGGTCACCGCAGTGATCACGCCCGGGAACGACTCACCGACGCGATCCTTCATGAACTCGCACTTGAGCCAGTTCACCACGTCGCGGGTGGCTTCGTCGGCACGGCGCTCGCTCATCGAGCACTGCTCGCCGAGTTGTTCCAGCGCCGCTTCGTCGTACGGATAGATGCGCGCCTTCGGAATGGTCATCGCCCCGGCACGACGAACGTGCGGAGTGTCCTGTTTCGAATGGATCACGCTGCGGATGGCGCGGTGCGTGAGCAGGTCCGGGTAACGACGGATCGGCGAAGTGAAGTGGGTATAGGCTTCGTAGTTCAGGCCGAAGTGGCCTTCGTTCTGGGCGCTGTACACCGCCTGGCTCAGGGAGCGCAGCATCACGGTCTGAATCAGATGGAAATCCGGACGGTCCTTGATGCTGGCCAACAGGGCCTGATAGTCCTTCGGCGACGGGCCATCCTTGCCTTTGTGCAGGGACAGGCCGAGCTCGCCGAGGAACGCGCGCAGTTTTTCCAGACGCTCCGGTGGCGGGCCGTCGTGGACACGGTACAGCGCAGGGATTTCGTGCTTCTTGAGGAATTCGGCGGTGGCCACGTTGGCCGCCAGCATGCATTCCTCGATCAGCTTGTGCGCATCGTTACGGGTGGTCGGACGGATTTCGGCAATCTTGCGCTCGGAACCGAAGATGATCCGGGTTTCCTGCGTTTCGAAATCGATCGCGCCACGCACGTGACGGGCAGCCAGCAACACTTTGTACAGCGCATAGAGCTGCTTGAGGTGCGGCACCACGTCGGTGTATTCGCCGCGAAGCTTGCGCGCTTCGGTGGCTTTCGGGGTTTCCAGCATCGCACTGACCTTGTTGTAGGTCAGGCGGGCGTGGGAGTGAATTACCGCTTCATAGAAGCAGTAGTCGGTCATTTCGCCGGACTTGGAGATGGTCATCTCGCAAACCATGGCCAGACGATCGACGTGCGGGTTCAGCGAGCACAGGCCGTTGGACAGCTGCTCAGGCAGCATCGGCACCACGCGCTCGGGGAAGTACACCGAGTTGCCGCGCACCTGGGCTTCGTTGTCCAGCGCCGAACCGATCTTCACGTAGCTGGAAACGTCGGCAATCGCTACGTACAACTTCCAGCCGCCGGAGAACAGGCGCAGCTTGCCAGGCTTGGCTTCGCAGTAGACCGCGTCGTCAAAGTCGCGGGCATCTTCGCCGTCGATGGTGACAAATGGCAGATGGCGCAGGTCAACGCGCTTCTCTTTGTCTTTTTCTTCGACTTCCGGCTTGAGCTTGGCGGCTTCTTTCAGCACCGCTTCAGGCCAGACATGCGGAATGTCGTAGGTACGCAGCGCGACATCGATTTCCATGCCCGGCGCCATGTAGTTGCCGACCACTTCGACCACATCGCCTTGCGGCTGGAAGCGCGGCGTCGGCCAGTGGGTGATCTTCACCTCGACGAACTGACCGATCTGCGCGTTGGCGTTGCGGCCCGGGGTGACCAGCACTTCCTGCTGGATCTTCGGGTTGTCGGCAACGACGAAACCGATACCGCCCTCTTCGAAGTAGCGACCGACGATCGTTTCGTGGGCACGGGACACCACCTCGACGATCACGCCTTCACGGCGCCCGCGACGATCAAGACCGGAAACACGGGCCAGCGCGCGATCACCATCGAACACCAGACGCATCTGCGCCGGGCTCATGAACAGGTCATCGCTACCGTCGTCCGGCACCAGGAAACCGAAACCGTCACGGTGACCGCTGATGCGGCCGAGGATCAGGTCGAGCTTGTCCACTGGCGCATAGGTGCCACGGCGGGTGTAGATCAATTGAGCGTCGCGCTCCATGGCGCGCAGACGGCGGCGCAGGGCTTCGATCTGGTCTTCGGTGGTCAGACCAAACTCTTCGACCAGTTGCTCACGGGCAGCAGGCGAACCCCGATCAGCAAGGTGCTGAAGGATCAGTTCGCGGCTGGGAATAGGGTTTTCATATTTTTCCGCTTCACGAGCGGCCTCGGGATCGAGGGACTGCCAATCGGCCATTAGAGAGTTTTCACCTTGTCTATATGCGGGTTAGTTTGGCATAGGCGCCATCAAACGGGAAATTTCCGACTCTATAAGGCCCTTCTATAGGCTTGTATCGACGCCTGAAAGCCCTTTTGAACACCGCCGGTAAAAAAATTCATTTTTTTTGCTGACAGGGGTTTACAGTTAAAAAGGCGCTCCGTATAGTGCGCGCCATCGACGACGTACACACGTTGACGAGATGCCCAGGTGGTGAAATTGGTAGACACGCCAGCTTCAGGTGCTGGTGACCTTACGGTCGTGGAAGTTCGAGTCTTCTCCTGGGCACCAATTTCGAGTTTGAGACTAGATCAGTTTCAAGGCTCACACAAAAACCCGCGAAAGCGGGTTTTTTGCATTCTAAGCAACCGATTTGTTAAAACCGATTAACTAAAATTAAATCAGGGGTTTACAGATCAAAAAGCGCTCCGTATAGTGCGCCACATCAACAGCGGCAACGCTCGCGATGAATGCCCAGATGGTGAAATTGGTAGACACGCCAGCTTCAGGTGCTGGTGACCTTACGGTCGTGGAAGTTCGAGTCTTCTTCTGGGCACCAATTCAAACTCAAGGTCACGATCTTGAGTTTCCCAAAAACCCGCGAAAGCGGGTTTTTGCGTTTCTGGCGTTTGAAAACCTGCAGCTCCCTCGCCACACATGATCACCAGATCATGCTCTAGCAAACCTCCGCCCTCCCCGCAAGGCGCACTTGAGAAACAATATCGTTTATCATTGTTGCAAGTTTTTGCAATGCGACAGTGAGGAACCCTGCGAATGATGTTTCGAAATACCCTGCGCCGCGGCTTGACCTTCACCCTGCTCGGCCTGGCACTCGCCACTCCCCTCACCCAGGCAGCCGATGCGGTTTCCCTGACGCTCTACAACGGTCAACACAAGGAAGTCGGCGATGCGATCGCCAAGGCCTTCGAGGCCAAGACCGGTATCCACGTCAATGTACGCAAGGGCAGCAGCAACCAGCTCGCCAGCCAGGTCATCGAAGAAGGCGACCGCTCCCCCGCCGACGTGATCTACACCGAAGAATCCCCGCCACTGAACAACCTCGGCGAGCAAGGTCTGCTGGCCAAGACCGACGACGCCACGCTGGCCGTGCTGCCCAAGCAATACGTCGCCGGCAACGGCACCTGGATCGGTGTCACCGCCCGGGTTCGTGTAGTCGCCTACAACCCGAAACTGGTCGATGAGAAAGACCTGCCGAAGTCGGTGATGGAATTCTCCGATCCGAAGTGGCAAGGCAAAGTCGGTTTCGTACCAACCAGCGGCGCCTTTCAGGAACAGGCTGTGGCGATCATCAAGATGCACGGTCGCGACGCCGCTGAGGAATGGCTGACCGGGCTGCGCGCTTTCGGTAAGACCTACAGCAACAACATGGTCGCCCTCAAAGCCGTGGAAAACGGCGAAGTCGCCACGGTGCTGGTGAACAACTATTACTGGTTCGCCCTGCAACGCGAGAAAGGCAAACTCGACTCGAAACTGCATTACTTCACCGGCGGCGACGTCGGCGGGCTGATCACTGTTTCCAGCGCTGCCGTCCTCAAATCCAGCAAACATCCAAAAGAAGCTCAGCAATTCCTCGCCTACATGGCCAGCGAGGAAGGCCAGCGCGTGATCACCCAGACCACCGCCGAATACCCACTGCACAAAGGCATGGAATCGGATCGCGGGCTCAAGCCGTTCAGCGAACTGCAAGCGCCAAACGTGACCCCGGCCGATCTGGGCAACGCCGAAGAAGCCTTGGACCTGGAACGTGAAGTTGGCCTGAACTGATGGCCACATCGTTATCCGCCCCCGCCGCGCGCGGGGGTTACGTGCCACGACGCAAGCGGCCGTCAATCTGGCTAGTGCTGCCGGTCTTATTGCTGGTGGTCATGAGCCTGTTGCCTCTGGCCTATGTCGGCCTGAAAGCCTGGCAGGCCGGGTGGGCCGAAGCGCTGCACCTGTTGTGGCGCCCGTACGTATTCGGTCTGCTGCGCAACACCCTGGCGCTGATGGTCGGCGTAACGCTGACTTGCGGCGTGATCGGCCTGTCACTGGCGTGGCTGCTGGAGCGGAGCAATCTGCCGGGACGACGCCTGTGGGGGGTGATTCTGTGCTTGCCGTTCGCGGTGCCGGCGTTCGTCAGCAGCTTCACCTGGGTGTCGTTGAGCGCGCAGTTCGAAGGTCTTGGCGGGGCGATTCTGGTGATGAGCCTGTCGAAGTATCCGCTGATCTTTCTGCCCGTGGCGGCGACTCTGCGCAACCTTGATCCGTCCCTTGAAGAATCGGCCCACACCTTGGGACAGAACCGCTGGGGCGTGTTTTTTCGCGTCACCCTGCCGCTGCTCTGGCCGTCGCTGCTGGCCGGCTCGCTGCTGATTGCCCTGCACATGCTGGTCGAGTTCGGCGCGCTGTCGATCATCGGCCTGCAAACCTTCACCACGGCGATCTACCAGCAATTCGAACTGGAATTCAGCAACGCCAACGCCGCGATGCTCTCGGCGGTGTTGCTCGCGCTGTGTCTGATGCTGTTGTGGCTGGAGCTGCGGGTGCGCGGCAAGGGTCGCCATGTGCGTACAGGCCAAGGCGCGGCGCGTCAGGCCGAACAAGTGCGTCTCGGGCCATGGGCCGTTGTCGGTCAGCTGTATTGTCTGCTGCTGGCGATCGTCGGCAGCGGGATTCCGCTGGGCATGCTCGCGTACTGGCTGGCGGTTGGCTCATCGGCGGCCTTCCCGGTCGCAGCGATCACCGAGGCCCTGCTGTCTTCGCTGGCCTTGTCGCTCGGTGGCGCAGCGCTGTGCTTGCTGCTGGCGGTGCCGGTGGGGCTGCTGGTGGTGCGCTACAAGGGTCGACTGGCGATCTGGGCCGAGCGCTTGCCGTATCTGCTCCACGCCTTGCCAGGCCTGGTGATTGCGCTGACGCTGGTGTATTTCGCCCTGCATTACGTGCCGGCGCTGTACCAGACCTCGGCATTACTGCTGATCGCTTATGCGTTGCTGTTTCTACCGTTGGCGCAGGCACCGATTCGTACGGCACTGAACAAGGCTGCGCCGCAGCTGGAAGAAGCGGCACGCACGCTGGGGGCGTCGTCGTTCACCGCGTTTTGCCGGGTGACCCTGCCGATCATTTTCCCGGCACTGGGTGCGGCGTTTGCGCTGGTGTTTCTGGATGCGATGAAGGAATTGACGGCGACGCTGCTGCTCAGTCCGACCGGGCTGAACACGCTGGCGACCGAAGTCTGGGCGCATACGGCGAACGTCGAGTTTGCGGCGGCAGCGCCTTATGCGGCGTTGTTGATAGTGGTGTCCGGGTTGCCGGTGTATCTGCTGACGACGCGGATGTATCTGAGCCGCTGACACCGCTTTCGCGAGCAGGCTCGCTCCCACAGCTTGACCGAATCCCTACCTGGGAATGCGATCGAATGTGGGAGCGAGCTTGCTCGCGAAGAGGCCCGCCAGACGACCTCAAGCCCTGAACTGCCCCAGACTCGCCTTCAACTGCGCCGCCAAGCCATCCAGCACCTTGCCACTGGCCGTGGTCTCCACCACCGCCTGCGCCGCTTTCTCGGCCTGGGCATGAATCGTTTCGACCCGCCCACGCACCGCCTGCGCGCCCTGCGCCTGATGCGCCGCCGCCTGCGTCGCCAGACCAATCGCCGCATGCACCTGCTCGACCGAGGCCTGCACCGACTGCTGCAGCCGCGCACTGTCGCGCAACACCAGCAAACCCTCGCTGGCCTGACGCCCGGCCTGTCCGATCGCTTCAACCGCCTCACGCGCGCCCTGCTGCAACGCGACGATGTGCGCCTGAATGTCGCCGGTGGAGCTTTGTGTCTTGCTCGCCAAGGCGCGCACTTCATCCGCGACCACGGCAAAACCGCGCCCGGTCTCGCCGGCCCGCGCCGCTTCGATCGCCGCGTTCAGGGCCAGCAGGTTGGTCTGTTCGGCGATGCCGTGAATCACCGTCAGCACCACTTCAATCTGTTCGCTCTGCTGCGCCAGTCGCTCGATGACTTTCGCCCCGGTGTCGACCTGCCCGGCCAGCGCTTCGATCAGGCTGCCGACCTTCGCCGAGGTCCGAGTGTTTTCGTCGGTGGCCTGGCGAATATCCACCACCTGTTTCAACGCCGCCTGCATGGCATGGCTTTCCGATTGCGCCTCGTCAGCCATTTGCGACAGCGCGCGCAGGCTTTCCGCCACTTCATCACGCTGCATCCCCGCCGCCGCATCGGCACCGGCATTGCGCAGGGTCATGGCGCCGATTTCCACGCCGGTACGTTGGGCCACGTCGCCCGCCTCGCGCACAATCGGCTGCAACTTATCCACAAAGCGATTGACCGCCGACGCCATGTCGCCGATCTCGTCTTTGCTGTTGATCTGCACGCGCTTGGTCAGATCGCCCTCGCCCGCCGCCAGATCATCCATCGCCGCGTTGAGCATCTTCAGGCGGTTGACTACCCGATGACCGAGCACCACCGCCAGCAACAGCAGTACGCCAAATCCAACCAGCGCCAGGCCCATGCCGATCCGCCAGCGTAGCGTCCCCGCGGCATCCTGCACGGTGCTCGCGGTATTAGCCTTCATCTCGGCAGCCGTGGACTGCGCCGACTGCAGGCGTGCGCGCATGGCCGTGGCGCTGTCAGCAGCCGCCCCCTTCAGGCTGTCGCCGACCAGTTGATCACTGCTGGCGATCAGCGCCGAGAAACGTTTGTCGAGCGCCGCCAGATCAGTTTCCACCGACGCCGTCGAGACGCCCATCAGCACCTTGCCGATTTCCACACCATTGGGGTTGATCGAGGCCTCGAGGTAGTAGACCGACGGATCGTTCTTCGCCGCATCCAGCACTTTATCGAGCGCACGCTCGCCCTGGCCTTTTTCCAGCAAGGCCTTGTTGATCGGGTTTTCGCGATTGAGATAACGCGTCAGGTGCTGACCGGTGGCGTCGTCGTAGACCACGAACAGCACGTTGGGATTGCGCTGGGCGCGCCGGGCGAACTCGGAGAGGGTCGGTACGTCGTTATCCCACATGGCACGGGGCGCGACCGAGGCGAGCAACTGGGCCATGTCGTTGGCCGAGTCCTTGAGGTCTTTTTCCAGAGTCGTACGCAGCTGCGCCTGCTCCTCTTCCAGACGCGAAGACAGACCCGCAGTAAGTCGCTGACGAGTACTGGCGGACAAGGCGTCGAGGCTCGACGTGACTTCACGCCCGGCCTGCTCCAGCTCACCCGAAAGCTTCTGGCTGTCTGCGCCCAGGCGAGTGCCGAGATCGGCTTCCAGCGCCGTGACGGTGCTTCGTGTCAGGGCGACTGCCACCAGCACTTGCACCAAAAGGGCGATACCAAGGGTAACGAACACGGGCCGCAACAAACGGCTTTGTAACAGTGAGAGAACGGCCGACACTGTGAATCCCTCTACTTCTGACGCCATTAATTTGATGGCACTCTTGTAGGAAGATTTACAGCAAAGGTCATGCCGTCCAACAGGCATAAACGACAAAGGCCCCGATTAAGGGGCCTTTGTTTTTTACATCAACGACTTATCAAGCGAACGGATGACGCAGAACGATGGTTTCGTTGCGGTCCGGGCCCGTCGAAATAATGTCAATCGGCGCGCCGATCAGCTCTTCAACGCGTTTGATGTAAGCACGAGCGTTAGCTGGCAGCTCTTCCAGGGTTTTGGCACCCACGGTCGATTCGCTCCAGCCCGGCACTTCTTCGTACACAGGCTGCAGGCCCACGTAGCTGTCAGCGTCGGTCGGCGCCACGGCGTTGCCTTGCGCGTCCTTGTAGCCGGTGCAGATGTTGATGGTTTCCAGGCCATCGAGGACGTCCAGCTTGGTCAGGCAGATGCCCGAGATGCTGTTCACATCGATAGCGCGACGCAGGATAACGGCGTCGAACCAGCCGCAACGACGGGCACGGCCGGTGGTCGCGCCGAACTCGTGACCCTGCTTGGCCAGATGCGCACCCACATCGTCGAACAGCTCAGTCGGGAATGGACCCGAACCGACGCGAGTGGTGTAAGCCTTGGTGATGCCCAGGATGTAGTCCAGGAACATCGGGCCAACGCCCGAACCGGTGGCCACGCCACCTGCGGTGGTGTTGGAGCTGGTCACGTACGGGTAGGTACCGTGGTCGATGTCGAGCAACGAACCCTGGGCGCCTTCGAACATGATGTCTTTGCCGGCGCGACGCAGGTCGTGCAGCTCGGCAGTCACGTCCAGCATCAGCGGCTTGAGCAGCTCAGCGTATTCCTTGCACTCGGCCAGGGTCTTTTCGAACTCGATGGCCGGCTCTTTGTAGTAACCCACCAGCATGAAGTTGTGGTAATCCACCAGTTCACGCAGCTTGTCTTCGAAGCGCGGCATGTTGAGCAGGTCGCCCACGCGCAGGCCACGACGTGCAACCTTGTCTTCGTAAGCCGGGCCGATGCCGCGACCGGTGGTACCGATCTTCAGCTCGCCACGGGCTTTTTCACGGGCCTGGTCCAGCGCCACGTGGAAGGACAGGATCAGCGGGCAGGACGGGCTGATACGCAGGCGCTCGCGCACCGGTACGCCTTTCTCTTCCAGCTTGGTGATCTCACGCAGCAGGGCGTCAGGTGCAACCACCACGCCGTTGCCGATCAGGCACTGCACGCCTTCGCGCAGCACGCCCGAGGGGATCAGGTGCAAGACGGTTTTCTCGCCGTCGATCACCAGGGTGTGGCCAGCGTTGTGGCCACCTTGGTAGCGCACTACGGCGGCAGCATGTTCGGTCAGCAGATCAACGATCTTGCCTTTGCCCTCATCACCCCATTGGGTGCCCAGGACTACGACATTCTTACCCATAACACTTGTCCTCATTCGCGCAAACTTGGTGCCGGCGATGGCCGGCAGGAAAACTCAAGAAGCCAGTGGCGATACTTGCCAAAGCCCGTTCTGCTGAATCAATTGCCGGTCGCAGTCCGCATCACGGGCGGCGGCCAAAGGTTGTCCAGGCAACGCCTGAACGACACGCTGACCCTCACTGCGCAACTGGCAAACCTGCTGCCAGAGTGCCGCATCCGTACTGTCAGGCATCCAGATACCGCCAGACGGTAGCTCGATCTCAGCACGCCCCAGGGTCACCAGGGTTTTCAAATCGGTAGAGAAGCCGGTCGCCGGACGGGCACGACCGAAGTCGGCGCCGATGTCGTCGTAACGACCGCCCTGAGCGATGGACTGGCCCACGCCCGGGACAAACACCGCGAACACCACACCGGTGTGGTAGTGGTAGCCGCGCAGCTCGCCCAGGTCGAAGTACAGCGGCAGCTCCGGGAAACGCGTCGCCAGACGATCGGCGATCTCCAGCAAATCTTCCAGCGCGGCCAGCACCGGCGCCGGTGCATTGGCCAGACGCTCACGGGCCGCACTCAGTACTTCACGGCCGCCACACAGATCGACCAGCGCCCGCAGCATGCCGGACAGATCGGCCGGCAGGCCTTCGGTCAAGGTAATGACCTCGTCGATGGCCTTGCGTTGCAGCGCATCGAACAACTGCTGCTCGACTTCACCGGACAGACCGGCGGCGCGCGCCAGGCCACGATAGATACCGACATGACCAAGGTCCATGTGCACATCCGGCACATCGGCCAGTTGCAGCATGGCCAGCATCAGGCTGATCACTTCAACGTCGCTGCTCGGGCTGGCATCGCCGTACAGCTCGGCACCCAGCTGGATCGGGCTGCGCGAGGACGACAGTGCACGCGGCTGGGCATGCAGCACGCTGCCGGCATAGCACAGACGGCTCGGGCCTTCGCGACGCAGGGTGTGCGCATCGATGCGCGCCACCTGCGGCGTGATGTCGGCACGGAAACCCATCTGCCGGCCCGACTGCGGGTCGATGACCTTGAAGGTACGCAGATCCAGATCCTGGCCCGCACCGGTCAGCAGGGATTCCAGGTACTCGATATGGGGAGTCACGACAAACTCGTAACCCCAGCTCTGGAACAGATCCAACACCTGACGACGCGCGACTTCAATGCGCGCCGCTTCCGGTGGCAGTACTTCTTCGATGCCATCTGGCAGCAGCCAGCGGTCTACCGTTGCCATTACGCCATTCCCCTTTGATCCGGGCGGCCAGCCTGCGGGCGAGCCTTGAGTGAAGCAGAAAATGACCGACTCGTTCAAAACGCACGCGCATGAACGACGCGGCGAAAGGCCTGTTACCGGCTTCGCCCATCACTTTCCTCGAAATACTCTCGGGCCATTCAACCCGATGCCTGCAACAAAAAACAGCAATCAAACGTGCAGACGCAAAAAAGCCGGGAATTTCCCGGCTGCCGCATCATACACACGTTTTCCCAAAGGATCACCCCGCCCGAGGTTTTAGCCGCCGGGCGGAGTGATTCAGGTCAACGTCGTATCAAGGCTTGGACTTTTCCAGATAACGGAAGAAGTCGCTGCTTGGGTCGAGAACCATGACGTCGGTTTTGTTCGCGAAGCTTTCACGGTAGGCACGCAGGCTACGGTAGAAACCGTAGAACTCCTGATCCTGACCGTAGGCCTTGGAGTAGATCGCAGCGGCCTGGGCATCGCCATCACCGCGAATCTCTTCGGATTCACGATAGGCTTCAGCCAGCAGCACGCGGCGTTGACGATCGGCGTCGGCACGGATGCCTTCGGCCAGCTCGTTACCCTTGGCGCGGTGCTCGCGAGCTTCACGCTCACGCTCGGTGCTCATACGTTCGAACACGCTGCGGTTCACTTCCTTCGGCAGATCGATGGCCTTGACCCGGACATCGACCACTTCGATACCCAGCTCTTTTTCTGCCATCGAGTTCAGCGACGCGGTGATGTCAGCCATCAACGCATCACGCTCACCCGACACCACTTCGTGCAGGGTGCGCTTGCCGAACTGGTCACGCAGGCCCGATTCCAGGCGACGGGACAGACGCTCATCGGCGATTTGCTTGAGGCCGGAAGTCGCGGTGTAGAAGCGCTCGGCATCTTTCACGCGCCACTTGGCGTAGGCATCGACCATCACGGCTTTCTTTTCCAGGGTCAGGAAGCGCTGTGTCGGTGCATCCAGCGTCATCAGACGTGCGTCGAATTTACGCACCTGGTTAACGTAAGGCACCTTCACATGCAGACCTGGCTGAACATCGGCCTGAACCACACGACCAAATTGCAGCAACACCGCACGCTCGGTCTGAGCCACGATGTAGAAGCAGTTCCAGCCCACCAGTACCACAACAACGCCAACGATCAGGGCGATCAGCGATTTATTGCTCATCAGCGGGTCTCCCTTGTGCGTGTCTGCGGCAGATCAGTGACATGCGGCGCGACATCCGTGTTGTTGCTGGCAGCGGCCGAACCGGTCACCGGTGCATTGCTGCCCGAACTGTTCTGAATCATTTTATCCAGCGGCAGATAAAGCAAGTTGCTCTGGCCGTTCTTGTTGCCGGTCACGAGTACCTTGCTGGTGTTGCTGAAGACTTCCTGCATGGTGTCCAGGTACAGACGCTGGCGGGTGACTTCAGGTGCCTTGCGATACTCGGCCACCAGTTTGGTGAAGCGGTCAGCCTCACCCTTGGCGCGCGAGACTGTTTCGTCGCGGTAACCGTTGGCATCCTCGAGGATACGCTGGGCCTGACCACGGGCTTCCGGCACGACGCCGTTGGCGTAGGTTTCAGCCTGGTTGCGTGAACGCTGCTCGTCTTCACGGGCGCGGATCACATCGTCGAAGGCTTCCTGCACTTCACGCGGGGCTGCCGCGTTCTGTACGTTGACCTGAGTGACGGTGATACCGGTGCGATAGGTATCGAGGAAGCGTTGCAGACGCTCCTTGATTTCGCTGGCCATCAATTCACGACCTTCGGTAAGCACCTGGTCCATGGCGGTCGAACCCACCACGTGACGCAGGGCGCTGTCGGTCGCATGCTGCAGGCTGATTTCCGGCTGATCGACGTTCAGCACGAAGTCCTGCAGGTTGCTGATCTTGTACTGCACGGTCAGCGGCACTTCGACGATGTTCTCGTCTTCGGTCAGCATCTGGCCCTGCTTGGTGTAGGCACGCTCACGCGTGACGTTCTCCATGTACTTCTTGTCGATCGGCGGGAAGTAGATGTTCAGGCCGGGGCCGACCGTCTCGTAGTACTTGCCGAAGCGCAGCACCACGGCTTGCTCCTGCTCGTCGACCACATAGACCGCGCTGTACAGCCAGACAGCCGCCAGCACGACGAGGCCGATGCCGAGCAGACCGCCGAAGCCGCCACCACTCCTGCCCGAACCACCGCCGTCATCACCACCGCGTTTCTTACCACCACCGAACAACCCGTTCAGGCTTTCCTGCAGCTTTCGGAAGGCCTCGTCGAGATCCGGTGGCCCCTTGCGGTCGCCGTTATTGCGGCGCTTGCCACCCCAAGGATCCTGATTATTCGAGTTGCCACCCGGCTCATTCCAAGCCATAGCGCTCTCCATCTGATAAAGCAAAGACGCACCCACGGCGCGCCGACCAATGCTACAGAATGCCTGCCGTCGCGGCACAACCGCTTTGCCAGGCTTTTATTGCAAAGTGTGTTGCTCGATGAATTCCATCGGCTGCAATCCTTCGCGGCTTACCAGTCGATTCAACTCGACCCGGGGCAAACGAACGGCCAGCAGGCAGATGCCTTCTTCGTCATGCTCTTCTTTCTGTACCGCACCGAGCTCGAAGAACTGCGCACGCAGTCGAGCGAACCGTTGTGGCAAGCGCAATGTCCCCACAAACAAATCACTGCCCAGCAACTCGGCAATCGCCTGTTCAAGCAATTCCAGACCCGTGCCATCACGCGCCGACAGCCAGACCCGCTGCGGTTTGCCATCGGCATCGCGCTGGATCTGTGGCTCAACGCCTTCAAGCAAATCGAGTTTGTTGTATACCTCGAGGATCGGCAAGTCCTGGGCTCCGATCTCGCCCAGCACCACCATCACCTGCTCGATCTGCAACATGCGATCCGGTTCGGCCGCATCGATCACGTGCAACAGCAGGTCGGAGTTGCTCGACTCTTCGAGCGTAGACCGAAATGCCTCGACCAGCTTGTGCGGCAAGTGCCGAATGAACCCTACCGTGTCAGCCAGAACGATCGGCCCCAGGTCGTCCAGTTCCAGACGGCGCAAGGTCGGGTCCAGCGTGGCGAACAACTGGTCGGCCGCGTACACCTCGGATTTGGTCACGTTATTGAACAGCGTGGATTTGCCGGCGTTGGTATAGCCCACCAGAGAAACGGTAGGGATATCCGCACGGGAGCGGCCGCGTCGCGACTGCTCGCGCTGGCTGCGTACTTTTTCCAGACGACCCTTGATCTGCCGCAGGCGAACCCGCAGCAGACGCCGGTCGGTTTCGAGCTGGGTTTCACCCGGACCACGCATGCCGATACCGCCACCCTGACGCTCAAGGTGAGTCCAGCCGCGAACCAGCCGGGTGCTCATGTGGTCAAGCTGGGCCAGTTCGACCTGGAGCTTGCCTTCATGGGTACGGGCGCGCTGGGCGAAGATATCGAGGATCAGGCCGGTACGGTCGATCACGCGACACTCGAAAACACGTTCGAGGTTACGTTCCTGACTGGGCGTGAGAATGTGATTGAAAATCACCAGATCGGCCTTTTCGGCATGAACCAGGTCGCGTAATTCCTCGACCTTGCCGCTGCCAATCAGGAATTTGGCGGTTGGCCGATGACGCGGTACGTTAAAAAACGCAACGGTCTCGGCGCCCGCCGAATTAGCCAATTCCTGAAACTCCTGCGGATCTTCGCGCGCCTCAGGGTCCTGACCTTCCAAGTGAACGAGGATGACTCGCTCACCACCACCGTGGCGCTCAAAGAACAAAGGAGACTCCTATCAGGCGTTACCTGGCTCAGCGTCACCTGCATCGGATTCGGTTGCGCTAGGCAGACGAATTGGACGTACTGGCACGACTGTCGAGATAGCGTGTTTGTAAACCATCTGGCTGACGGTGTTTTTCAGCAGGATAACGAACTGGTCGAACGACTCGATCGTGCCTTGCAGTTTGATACCGTTGACCAGGTAGATGGAAACCCCAACTTTCTCTTTACGTAAAGTATTCAAGTAAGGGTCTTGTAGCGAATGCCCTTTTGACATGTGCCGCACTCCTTTAAGGATTCAATAATAAAAATAGGTAATTCAGATGGCTTTGGCCGCCACACCCCCAAGGATAGACGGCAATTGCAAGGACTCAGCTCAATATGGAGATGGTCCCAAGGTATTTCAAGGCGCGTGGCAGATTGTCGCAATCAAGACTGTCCAGCCAGTGCAGTTCTTCCCAGCTGCGCAGCCAGGTGAACTGGCGCTTGGCCAATTGACGCGTGGCAATGATGCCGCGTTCCTGCATTTCGGCTAACGACAGCTTGCCATCCAGGTAGTCCCAGACTTGGCGGTAGCCTACCGCACGTATAGACGGCAACCCGGAATGCAGGTCACTTCTTTTACGCAGGGCTACGACCTCGTCGATGAACCCCTGTTCCAGCATATTTGTGAATCTTTGTTTAATGCGCTCGTGCAGTACCTGGCGATTTGCCGGAGCAATGGCCAAGTTCGCGACAGTATAGGGCAATTGTTGCTGTCCCGAAGCGGCTGCTTCAGTACTTTGCGCAGATTGTTGCTGACGCAGGGCAGTCATGCTCTGACCGCTGACCCGATAGACCTCCAGCGCACGACTCAGGCGCTGCGGATCGTTCGGGTGAATGCGTGCCGCCGACACCGGATCGATGAGCGCCAGTTGCTCGTGCAGGGCTTGCCAGCCAAGGCGTGCAGCCTCTTCTTCGATCTGCGCACGAACGTCGGGATCCGCCGCCGGCATGTCCGCCAGACCTTCGACCAAAGCCTTGTAATAGAGCATGGTGCCGCCGACCAGCAGCGGAATTTTCCCGCGCGCGGTGATTTCAGCCATGGCTTGCAGGGCATCGTGGCGGAAATCCGCAGCCGAATAGGCGTCGGCTGGATCGAGAATATCGATCAGCCGGTGCGGAAATTCGGCCAGCAGTTCTTTCGAGGGCTTGGCGGTGCCGATGTCCATGCCGCGATAGACCAGCGCCGAATCGACGCTGATCAGTTCGCACGGCAGCACCTTGGTCAGCTCGATGGCCAGGTCGGTCTTGCCCGCAGCGGTCGGGCCCATCAGGAAAATCGCTGGAGGAAGCTGGCTCATCAACGACCGCGCAGGAACAGTTTGTCCAGATCGTCCAGGCCCAGTTGGGTCCAGGTCGGTCGGCCATGGTTGCATTGACCGCTGCGCTCGGTGTTTTCCATGTCGCGCAGCAGGCCGTTCATTTCCGGCAGGGCCAGGCGCCGATTGGCGCGGATCGCGCCGTGGCAGGCCATGGTGCCGAGCAGTTCGTTCAGGTGTGCCTGAATCCGGTCGCTGGTGCCGTACTCCATCAGGTCCGACAACACGTCACCCACCAGGCGATTGGCCTCGGCCTGTTTGAGCAGGGCCGGAATCTGGCGGATCGCCAATGTTTCCGGGCCCAGGCGCTGCAGTTCGAAGCCCAGTTTCTGGAACCATGCGGCATGTTCTTCGGCGCAGTCGGCTTCACGCTGACTGACCGCCAGCGACTCCGGCACCAGCAATGGCTGGCCGCTCAGGCCTTCACTGGCCATGGCGATTTTCAGGCGTTCGTACATGATCCGCTCGTGCGCGGCATGCATGTCCACCAGCACCAGCCCCTGAGCGTTCTCGGACAGAATGTAGATGCCCTTGAGTTGCGCCAGCGCGTAACCGAGCGGCGGAATATCTTCTTGACCGGCCGGCAGCGCGTTGGCGTTGGCCTCGGGCAGCGGCGCGAAGAACTCGCGGTAAGCAGCTTGCGCCTCGGCGGCCGGCGGCATCGCCGACTGCGGACGTGGCGTGTACTGATACTGATAAGCGCCGCCAGCGCTGGCGCCCGACGAGGTGCTGAACACCGGTTGCGCCTGCGGCTGCTCCAGCAGCGCGTTGGCCGCCAGACGCATTTCGCCCTGCGGGCCGAATTCACCCGCCTCGATGCCGGTTGGACGGACGACAGCAGTGGTGACCGAACCGGCCAGTTGATCTTCCGGACGCACATCGCCCAGTGCGCGGTGCAACGTGCCGTAAAGGAAGTCATGCACCATGCGCCCGTCACGGAAGCGCACTTCGTGCTTGGTCGGGTGCACGTTGACGTCCACCGCCGCCGGATCGACCTCGAAAAACAGCGCGAAGGTCGGATGACGACCGTTGAACAGCACATCGCGATAAGCCTGACGCACCGCGTGCGCCACCAGTTTGTCGCGCACCGCCCGGCCGTTCACAAAGAAATACTGCAAGTCCGCCTGGCTGCGGTTGAAGGTCGGCAACCCGACCCAGCCCCACAGGTGCAGACCGTTGCGCTCGATCTCGATCGGCAGCGCCTGCTCGAGGAAGCCCGAACCACAAATCGCCGCCACCCGCCGGGCGCGGGCCGCATCATCGTGGGCCTCATGCAGGCTGAGGATGGTCTTGCCGTTGTGGCGCAGATGGAAGGCTACGTCGAAACGCGCCAGCGCCAGACGTTTGATCACTTCCTGCAGATGATCGAATTCGGTTTTTTCGGTCTTGAGAAACTTGCGTCGCGCCGGCGTGTTGAAGAACAGGTCGCGCACTTCCACCGAAGTGCCGACCGGATGCGCTGCCGGCTGAACGCGAGGCGCCATGTCGCGACCTTCGGTCTCGACCTGCCAGGCCTGATCGGCGTCGCGGGTGCGCGAGGTCAGGGTCAGGCGTGCCACGGAGCTGATCGAGGCCAGCGCTTCACCACGGAAGCCCAGGCTCATCACCTGTTCGAGGTCTTCGAGATTGCGGATCTTGCTGGTGGCGTGACGGGCCAGGGCCAGCGGCAGGTCGTCGGCGGAAATGCCACTGCCGTCGTCACGCACCCGCAGCAGCTTGACGCCGCCCTGCTCGACATCGACGTCGATGCGTCTGGCACCGGAGTCGAGGCTGTTTTCCAGCAATTCCTTGATCACCGAAGCCGGGCGCTCGACCACCTCACCGGCGGCGATCTGGTTCGCCAGCCGCGGGCTGAGCAGTTCGATGCGTGCGGCGTTCAACACCTGGTTCATTCTTTGGACGCCAGTTCGGTGCCAGGAATGGTCAGGTGCTGACCGACCTTCAGCTCATCGCTGCTGAGATTGTTGGCACTGCGCAGCGTGGCGGGCGACACCTGATAACGCACGGCGATCATCGCCAGCGTCTCACCCGGACTCACGCGGTGATCACGCGGGCCTTGGGCGATCTTGCCGGAGTCACGCAGCCAGGCAATGTAGGTGCCCGGTGGCGGGTTCTGCTGGAAGAACTGCCGCACACCGCTGCTGATCGAACGCGCCAGCGCCTGCTGGTGGCTTGATGCCGAGAGCTTGTTCGCTTCGTTGGCGTTGGAGATGAAGCCGGTTTCGACCAGAATCGACGGGATGTCCGGCGATTTCAGCACCATGAACCCGGCCTGCTCCACGCGTTGTTTGTGCAACGGGGTCACGCGACCAATGTTGGTCAGGACTTTCTGGCCGACGTTGAGGCTGGAAGTCAGCGACGCGGTCATCGACAGGTCGAGCAACACGCCGGCGAGCATGCGGTCCTTGTCGTCGAGGCTGACGTTGCCGGCACCACCGATCAGGTCGGAACGGTTTTCGCTGTCGGCCAGCCAACGGGCGGTCTCCGACGTTGCGCCGCGATCGGACAGGGCAAACACCGAGGCGCCGAAGGCTGCCGCAGACGGCGCGGCATCGGCGTGGATCGAAACGAACAGGTCGGCGCCCTTCTTGCGGGCGATTTCGGTACGGCCGCGCAACGGGATGAAGTAATCGCCGGTCCGGGTCAGCTCGGCACGGAAACCCTTCATACCGTTGACCTGACGCTGCAGTTCGCGGGCGATCTGCAGTACCACATCTTTCTCACGCTGACCGCGCGAGCCGGACGCACCCGGGTCTTCGCCGCCGTGGCCGGCGTCGATCACCACAATGATGTCGCGTTTGCCGGCCGGGGCCGGTGGCAGTTTGATCGCCGGTTCCGAAGGCGTCACCGGCACTGCCGGCACGGTCGCAACCGAAGGCGTCGGAGCTGGCGGCGGGGCGGCATCGGCGGCATTGTCGAACAGGTCGACCACCAGACGGTTGCCATATTGCGCGTTCGGCGCCAGCGAGAAACTTTTCGGGGTGACGGCTTTTTTCAGGTCGATGACCACCCGCAGGTCAGTCGGCGTACGCTGGGCCGAGCGCATCGCGGTGATCGGCGTGTTGGCGGTCGACACTTTCAACGGCGCACCCAGAGTGGCGCCATTGATGTCGATCACCAGTCGATCCGGTGCGGTCAGGGTGAAGACACTGTGCTGCACCGGGCCGCTCAGGTCGAAGACCAGTCGCGTATTGTCCGGCGCCCGCCACAGGCGCACGCTGTTGACCTTTGTGTCGGCCACAGCGTTGACGGCCACTGCCATCAACATCAGTCCTGCGGCAGCCACCAACGCGCGAAAGCGCATACCTAACCCCATCATTTAATTGGATTCCAATGCCAAAGCGGCACACCAGGACTCACCACGCGCGCCCTGGGACAAAATTTTCAGCGAACGGCCGCTGTCTTGCGGGGTAATGGTAATGGTCAGGTCAGGCTTTGGCAAAAAGCCTGCACCTTTATCGGGCCACTCGATCAGGCACAGGGCATCGTCTTCGAAATAATCGCGGATACCGAGAAACTCCAGTTCCTCCGGATCGACCAGACGGTACAGGTCGAAGTGAAAGGCACGGACGTCGCCGATCTCGTAGGGCTCAACCAGAGTGAAGGTCGGACTTTTTACTGCGCCGACATGCCCAAGCCCACGAATGATGCCCCGCGACAGGGTGGTTTTACCCATGCCCAGATTGCCTTCGAGAAAAATCAGGCCATGGCCCTGGGTAACGCGGGCGATCCGTGCGCCAAAGTCGCTCATGGCCTGTTCATCGGCCAGGTACAGGGTTACTTCAGACACGGTGCATGCTCCTCCAACAACTGACGAATGGCTGGAATCAGATCACTGGCCGCCAGCCCACGGCCGAATTTACCTAGTTGCGCGCCGGCATTGGCGTGCAGCCAGACTGCGAGGCAGGCGGCATCGTAGCCGTCCATGCCCTGCGCCAGCAGCGCCCCGGTCAACCCGGCGAGCACATCGCCAAGGCCGGCAGTGGCCATGGCCGGATGGCCCTGATGACACAACGCCAGACGCCCATCGGGATGGGCGATCAGGCTGCCGGCGCCTTTCAGCACGACGACGGCTGAGTATTTTTTGCATAACGCCCGCGCGGCGGCCGGGCGATCTGCCTGCACCTCAGCGGTACTGACGCCCAACAGGCGCGCCGCCTCGCCCGGATGCGGAGTGATCACGCAATTCCCGGGCAGGCTGACAAAACCGCTCGCCAGCAGATTCAACGCGTCGGCGTCCCATACCTGCGGCAGCGGCGCATTGGCGGCAGCGGACAACAGCGCCCGGCCCCAACTCGCCTGTCCGAGACCCGGACCAACCACCAGCACCGAGACCTTTTCCAGCAGCCCCATCAACTGATTGGCCGACGATGTGCCGAGCGCCATGACTTCCGGCATCCGCGTCAGCGCGGCCGGGACATGTTCCGGACGGGTCGCCAGCGACACCATGCCGGCGCCGCTGCGCAAGGCCGCTTCGCTACTGAGCAGAATCGCCCCGCCAAAACCCTGATCGCCACCGATCAGCAGCAAATGCCCGAAGCGCCCTTTGTGTGCCGCGGGCGCACGCGGGGCCAATCGTGGAAGATTAGCCGCCGAGAGACGCAGAGCGCTGACAGGAATGTCACGGTAGATGTCGGCAGCGGCTTGCAGATCGTTAAACACCAGCGCTCCGACCTGATCCGCCGCATCACCGGTGAACAGGCCAAGCTTCAAGCCAATAAAGGTCACGGTAAGGTCGGCGTGAACCGCAACGCCAAGGACATGCCCGGTATCGGCAGACAGCCCCGAAGGAATATCCACCGCCACCACCGGCAGGCCACTGGCATTGATCGCCTTGATCGCAGCGGCATACGGCTCGCGCACATCGCCGGCCAGCCCGGTGCCGAGCAAGGCATCGACGATAATGCCGCGCAGCTCGAATTGCGCGGTCCAGCCCTGCACGGCGACGCCATCGCTCAGTGCCTGCGCATAAGCCTGCGCAGCGTCGCCCTGCAAGCGTTGCGGATCACCGACGGCCAGCACCCGCACCGCCCAACCGGCCCGGTGCGCCAGCGCGGCGATCAGAAAACCATCACCGGCGTTGTTGCCATGCCCAGCCAGCACGGTCATTTCGTTCGCCAACGGCCATTGCCGCTCCAACGCGCGCCAGGTCGCGTGCGCAGCGCGCTGCATCAATTCGAAGCCCGGGGTGCCCGCAGCGATCAGCCGCGCGTCGAGTGCTCGCACCTGTGCAGCGCCATACAGCGCGTCGGGTAATTCATCTTTCGTGTGCGGCATGCGTCTTCGGGCTCCGATGTCTGGCAGAATTATACGCACCTCAGCTCCGGTTTCTCTCGCCTCATGTCCGCCATCACCACAGATCTTCCCGCCCTCGCCCAATCGATCAAGGATTGGGGCCGCGAGCTGGGCTTCCAGCAAGTCGGCATCAGCGGTCTGGACCTGGCCGAGCATGAGCAGCACCTGGAGCGCTGGCTCGCCGCCGGCTACCACGGCGAAATGGATTACATGGGCGCCCACGGCAGCAAACGCTCGCATCCGGAGGAGCTGGTTCCGGGTACGTTGCGCGTGGTTTCGCTGCGTATGGACTACCTGCCCGGCGACACGCAAATGGCGCAAATGCTCGCGCAACCGGAGAAGGCCTACGTTTCGCGTTATGCCTTGGGCCGCGATTACCACAAATTGATCCGTAAACGTGTGCAGCAATTGGCCGACAAGATTCAATCCGAGATCGGCCCGTTCGGTTTCCGTGCCTTCGTCGACAGTGCCCCCGTGCTTGAAAAAGCCATCGCCGAGCAGGCCGGACTGGGCTGGATCGGCAAAAACACCCTGGTACTGAACCGCAAGGCCGGCAGCTATTTCTTCCTGAGCGAACTGTTCGTCGATCTGCCGCTGCCGGTGGACGAACCGCACAGCACCGAACATTGCGGGCGCTGCACGGCGTGCCTGGACATCTGCCCGACCAACGCCTTCGTCGGTCCGTACGTGCTGGACGCGCGACGGTGTATCTCGTATCTGACCATCGAACTGAAAAACGCCATCCCCGAAGACCTGCGCCCGCTGATCGGCAACCGCGTGTTCGGCTGCGACGACTGCCAGATCGTCTGCCCGTGGAACCGCTTCGCCCGGCCATCCGGGGAAAGCGATTTCAAGCCACGGCACAACCTGGACAACGCCGAACTGGCCGAGCTATTCCTGTGGGACGAGGACAAGTTTCTCAGCAGCACCGAAGGCTCGCCGCTGCGCCGCGCCGGTTACGAGCGCTGGCTGCGCAATCTGGCGGTCGGGCTGGGCAACGCGCCTTCGAGCATTCCTGTGCTGGAAGCCTTGAAGGCGCGTCGTGATTACCCGTCCGATCTAGTCCGCGAACACGTCGAGTGGGCGCTGAAACAGCACGCTGAACGCTTTACTTGAGGCTATGCCGGCTTTCTCCACTTGGCTGTGCGCCCCTTACCGGTCGGCTCAATCAGCCCTTCTGCTTTCAGTGATCGTAAAACCAGGCGCACTGTATCGCGACTGACTCCCGGACAGGACTCTTCAATTTCCGAGATGGAAAAAGGGAGGACTCGCTTCAAGGCTTCGTCTCTGATTCGATCGCTTTTACCCCCTCGACGCTTCTCTATCGTACCCACTCGCTCCTCGAACTCTTTGTACGCTTTAAGCAATGCCCCCCAAAAATAATCCATCCATGGCCGAACATCATGCGTGCCCTCGTGCCACCCCTGAGAACTCAGTTCGAGTGTTGCGTAATAGCCCTCCTTTGACTCCTCGAATATCCGTTCAAGACTGATAAATCGCCCGACTCGGTAATCAAATTGATAGAGCAGCAGCAATGTCAGCAGACGAGCGACGCGACCATTACCGTCAGAGAAGGGGTGTATACAAAGGAAGTCGAGGACCGTAAGCGGCACCAAAACCAAAGGGTCAGCGAGATTCAATGCCAGCGCCCGGTGGTAATGCGCCAGGGTTTCAGTCACCGCAATAGGGGTCATATGCGCAGGAACAGGTTGGAAGCGAATCCGCGATGAACCATCGGCATGACGCTCGATGATGTCGTTGTTCATCGCCTTCCATTCACCACCATCCTGAGGTAGATAGCGGTAAAGAAGACTGTGTAATTGTCTAAGAACACCTTCGGAAAATGGCATTCCATCGGCTGATTCATGGATGAGTGACAGTGCGTCCCGATAGCCAGCAATTTCCTGTTCGGATCGGCTCTTGGGATCAGTGTTTTTGCTCATCAGTGACTTCAGCCGCGCTGGCGCGACAGTTACACCCTCCAGTCGGTTAGATGACTCCGTGGATTCAATTACGGCTATCTGCGTAAGTCCCTGGAGTACCTGCGGCGATTGAGCAACGAACAGTTGTTGCTTACCCCGAAACTCTCCCAATGCACGAAGCGTCGCAATCTGGAGACCGTCAAAGCGCAAGGCGTCAAGAAATTCCGGGGTGAGTGAGTGCATGATTCAGGCAGCCGTCTAAATGAGGTAAAAAGACTTAAATAGGGTATTTCATGACGAAATACCCCCTTAAAACTTTATTTTTACCCTATTTAGAGACGCGGCATCTATTCAACATTCCCGACAGAATATTTCCATGCGATCGCCAGCGTGACGTCAAGGTGCGTCGTTGTAGACGAACTTGGGCATTTCCCAGTGGAACCGAATCGCCAGCAGCCGCAGCAGAAAGCCGCCGAACAAGGTGATCAGGATCGCCTGCTCGCTCGGCACATTCAGATACAGACAGAGCATGTAGCACCACGCGGCGGCGAACGAGACGCTGGCGTACAGTTCGCGGCGGAAGATCAGCGGGATGTCGTTGCAGAAGATGTCGCGCAGGATGCCGCCGAATACCCCGGTGATCACGCCGCTGACCGAGGCCACCAGCATGCCGTGGCCCATTTCCAGAGCGGTCATGCAGCCGATCAGGGTGAACGCCACCAGACCGACCGCATCGAGCACCAGAAACAGTGAGCGCAGGTGACGCATCCAGCGGGCGGTGAACACGGTGAGCATCGCGGCGGCCGAGGTCAGCACCAGGTATTCCGGGTGTTTGACCCATGTCAGCGGATAGTGCCCGAGCAACACGTCACGCACCGAACCGCCACCCAGCGCGGTGACGCAGGCGATCAGCACCACACCAAACCAGTCCATGCCGCGCCGTCCGGCAGACAACGCGCCAGTCATGGCTTCAGCGGTAATGGCGATCAGATAGAGCATCAGCAACATGGCGGCGGTCCTGGCAGGAAGGCGCGCAGTCTAGCCATTTCAGCGCCGCACCAGAAGGGGGCGCGCTCCGGGATGCATTTCTGACTTGAATCTTACGGGACTCTGATGCCCTCTTCGCGAGCAAGCCCGCTCCCACAGGGGGAACGCATTCCAAATTGTGGGAGCGGGCTTGCTCGCGAAGACGTCAGGGCAGACACCCCTCAATCAGAACTTGATGAAATGCTTGCGGTAGTGCTGCAGCTCGGCGATCGACTCGCGGATGTCGTCCAGTGCCAAGTGAGTGCTGCCCTTCTTGAAGCTGTCGCGCACGTCCGGTGCCCAGCGTGCGGCCAGCTCTTTGAGCGTCGACACATCGAGGTTGCGGTAGTGGAAGTAGCTTTCCAGCGCCTTCATGTGGGTATAAAGGAAGCGGCGGTCCTGGCAGATACTGTTGCCGCAGATCGGCGACTTGCCCTTCGGTACCCATTTCTCGAGGAAAGCGATGGTTTCGGCCTCGGCCTCGGCCATGCTGATACGGCTGTCACGCACACGCTGGGTCAGGCCCGAGTTGCCGTGGGTGCGGGTGTTCCACTCGTCCATGCGGGCGAGCACTTCGTCACTGTGGTGAATGGCGATCACCGGGCCTTCGGCCAAGGTGTTCAGGTCACTGTCGGTGACGATGGTGGCCATTTCGATGATGACGTCGTTTTCCGGATCCAGACCGGTCATTTCCAGGTCGATCCAGATCAGGTTCTGCGGGTTTTGCATATTCGGGCTCCTAGGCAATGCTGCGCAGTTTAGCCTAGGCCGATGCCCGGGCGTGCTAAACTCGCGGCCGCTTTATCTAATCGCTGCATTCTTCAGACGGAACACCCATGGCCAAACGCCAACTCAATCGTCGTCAAAACTGGCGCATCGAAAAGATTCAAGGCGAGCGCGCCGCGCGCGCCGCCAAACGCGAGTCCTCGGCGGTCGAAGCCCTCGAGGGCGGCGACCTGGGCCCAGAGCAACACGGCCTGGTGATCGCCCACTTCGGTGTGCAGGTCGAAGTCGAGGCCGTGGACGGCGAACAGGCCGGCCAGGTTTTCCGTTGCCACCTGCGCGCCAACCTGCCGGCACTGGTGACCGGTGATCGGGTGGTCTGGCGCGCCGGCAACCAGGGCATCGGGGTGATCGTCGCGCAACTGCCGCGCAGCACCGAACTCTGCCGCCCGGACAGCCGTGGCCAGCTCAAGCCAGTCGCTGCCAACGTCGACATGATCGTCATCGTCTTCGCACCGCTGCCCGAGCCGCACGCCAACCTGATCGACCGCTACCTGGTCGCCGCCGAACACGCCGGCATCCGCCCGTTGCTGCTGCTGAACAAGTTCGACCTGATCGACGAGCAGAACGCCCCGGCGCTCAACGCGCTGCTGGCGGTGTACCGCACGCTGGGTTATCCGGTGCTGGAAGTCTCCGCGCATCACGGCAACGGCATGGAACAGTTGCAGAAGCAGCTCGACGGCCGCATCAGCGTGTTCGTCGGCCAGTCCGGGGTCGGCAAGTCGTCGCTGGTCAACAGCCTGTTGCCGGAAGTCGAAACCCGTGTCGGCCCGCTGTCGGAGTTGTCCGGTCAGGGCACGCACACCACGACCACCGCGCGCCTGTTCCACTTCCCTGGCGGCGGTGAGCTGATCGACTCCCCGGGTATCCGTGAGTTCGGCCTGGGCCACGTCAGCCGCGCCGACGTCGAAGCCGGCTTCATCGAGTTCAACGACCTGCTCGGCACCTGCCGCTTCCGCGACTGCAAGCACGATCGCGAACCGGGTTGCGCCCTGCTCAAGGCCCTCGAAGATGGCCGCGTGCAGCAGCAACGGATGAACAGCTACCGCTCGATCATCGCCAGCCTGCCGGAAAACGGCTACTAAACATCTGCACCGGCAGCCCCTCGTCCGAGGGCTGCCGGATGTCGGACCACGCCTGACACATCCCCCGACCGTTTAAACGTCAGACCTTTCTGACAGGCCTGCTCGCGCCTGCCTGCAGGACATTTCTCTTTCCGTGCGCAGACCTTGCGGGCACTTTAGAGATGCCTAAATTGGGTTGTTCCTTCGCACCTTCGCGACCTTCGAGGAACCCCATGCAGACCTACCATTTGTTCATCAGCCATTCGTGGAACTACGCCCACGCCCACGACAATCTGGTGCGCCTGCTCGGCGCCAAGGCAGATTTCAGCTTCAAGAATTTTTCCGTGCCGCCGCACAACCCGATCATGGGCGCGCAGACCGACAAGCAGCTCGAGGAAGCCATCGAAAACAAGATTCGTCCGTGCTCGGCGGTGCTGATCATGGCCGGGATGTATTCGACCTACAGCAAGTGGATCAACAAGGAAATCGAGATCGCCAAACGCATGGGCAAAGTGATCATCGCAATCAAGCCGTTCGGCGCCGAGCGCATTTCCACGGTGGTACGTGAGGCGGCACACGCCGAGTGCGCGTGGAACACCAACAGCATCATCGGTGCGATCCGTCAGCACACGGCGGTGTAAACATGCGCAAGGGACTGTTTATCGGCATCAACCACTACGCGCACGTTTCGCCCTTGAGCGGTTGCTGCAACGACGCCATGGCCATGGCGTCCGTGCTGAAGACCGACGCCAACGGTGACCCCAACTTCAAAAACGTGGTGCTGACCTCGGCTGAGGACGACCTTGGTCGAGGCAAGCTCGAAGACCAGATTCGCGAGCTGTTCTCCGGCGACTGCAACGTCGCCCTGCTGTACTTCGCCGGGCACGGCGGCTTCGACAGCGACAACGATGAAGGCATGCTCCTGCCGCAGGACTATCGCAGCGCCAAGGACGGCATCCGCATCAGCGACATTCTCAACTGGGCCGCCAAAGCCACGAAAATCAAAAACAAAGTGATCATCCTCGACTGCTGCCAGAGCGGCGCGGCCGGCGAAGTGCGCGCCTTGCGCAGCGAAAGCAGCGTGGTCGGCGAAGGCATGACCATCCTGACCGCCTGCAAAAAGGAAGAGCCGGCCCTGGAAGGTGCGCAACACGGTGTGTTCACCGGTTTACTGTTGCAGGCCCTGCACGGCGGTGCGGCGAACATCCTCGGCAAGATCACCCCGGGCAGCCTGTATTCCTTCGTCGACAACGCACTCGATGCCTGGGAGCAGCGCCCGGTGTTCAAGACCAACGTCTCGCAGTTCATCTCCCTGCGCGAAGTCTCGCCGCTGATCCCCAAGGAGATCCTGCGCAAACTGCCGGAATGGTTCGCCGAAGCCGAATCGACGTTCCGCCTCGCCCCCAGCTACGAACCCACCGAAGCAACTTTCGACCCGGAGCACGGCGAGGTCTTCGCCCAACTGCAAAAGTGCAACCGCCACAGCCTGATCGAACCGGTCGACGCCGAACACATGTATTACGCGGCCATTCACTCCACTGGCTGCCGTCTCACGGCGCTCGGCGCCTATTACCGCGAACTCGCCATAAAAGGACACTTCTGATGCCCGTATTCATCAGCTACCGCCACATGGATCGCCCGCAGGCCATGGCGATCAATGCCCAATTGATGCAGGCCAACATCAAGACCTACCTCGACGTGCTCGACCCGGAATCGCAGACCACCGACGACATCACCGGGGTCATCACGCGCAACATCACCGAATGCACGCACCTGCTGGCGGTGGTGTCGGAGAAAACCGCGTTGTCGTGGTGGGTGCCGTTCGAAATCGGCGAAGCGACGATCAGCAACCGGCGGATCTGCTCGTTCCGCACCGGGCCGGCGCAACTGCCGGAGTATCTGGACAAGTGGCCGAAGCTGAGCACGCCCACGGATGTCGATTTCTTCATCGAGGCCTATCGCAGCGAAGGCACGATCAAACGCTCGATGACGCTCGACTCGGTGACCGGCAATCAATCGACGCGCAGTGCGAACAAGATCAATGCCGAGATGTTCCATGAGGGGCTGAAGAACCGGATTCGTCGCGGGTTCTGAGGTCAATCGACAGCCACAAAAAAGCCGACATCGCTGTCGGCTTTTTTGTCGGTCACTGCTTCGGCGCGGGCGCCGGTGCGGCGGCTGGTGGAGCCGCCGGCGCTGGTGCCACAGTCCCCGGCACTGCCGGTTTTGGTGCGGCGTCGTCGAACAGGTTCAGGCGTTCACGCAACTCGTGCGCCGGCACTGGTTGCTGATCCGCCGGCAGCGCGTTCGGATCGACCGGCGCTGCCGGAGCGGCGCCGTTCTGGCCTTCGGCGGCGGGCTTGGCCGGTTCGGCACCTTGCGAGCCTTCGATGGCGGCCTGGGCCTTCTTGGTCAGGACCACGATGTCGATGCGGCGGTTGACCGGGTTGAACGGATCTTCCTTGTCGAACAGCGCCGACGAGGCATAACCCACCACCCGCGCCACTTGCCCGTCCGGATAGCTGCCGGCAACCAGTGCACGCCGCGCGGCGTTGGCACGGTTGGCCGAGAGTTCCCAGTTGCCGAAATCGCCGGTGCCGGTATACGGCTTGGCGTCGGTATGGCCACTGATGCTGATCTTGTTCGGCACCGCTTTGATGGTGTCGGCCATGGCCAGCAGGATGTCTTCGAAGTACGGTTTCAGGCGTGCGGAACCTGAGTCGAACATCGGCCGGTTCTCGGCGTCCATGATCTGGATGCGCAAGCCGTTCGGGGTGATCTCGAACAGGATCTGGTCCTTGAACTTCTGCAGTTGCGGGTTCTCGTTGACCTTGTTCTGCAGTTCTTGCAGCAACAGTTCCAGGCGCTCTTTCTCGACCTGCTCGGCCATGCCTTCGACCTGCTCGGTGTCGACCGTGACCTTGTCCGGTTGCGGCTGCGACTTCACTTCAGGGTTGAGGGTGTTTTCCGGCGCCAGGGTCGGCGTGCCGCCCAGATCGATGATGTACGGCGTACCGCTTTCGGAGAAGCCGACCGGATCCTTGAAGTAACCGGCGATGGCGATCTTCTGCTCAGGCGTTGCGGTGGACAGCAGCCACAACACCAGGAAGAACGCCATCATCGCCGTGGCGAAGTCGGCGAAGGCGATTTTCCACGCCCCGCCGTGGTGCCCACCGGCTATGCGCTTGACGCGCTTGATGATTATCGGCTGATTATTTTCCATGGCTTAACGACCGCGAACGGCTTGTTCCAGCTCGGCAAAGCTTGGACGGTGCGCCGGGTACAGAACCTTGCGCCCGAACTCCACGGCCAGCGATGGCGGCATGCCGGAAGCCGACGCCACCAGCGAGGCCTTGATGGCTTCGTAGACGTTCAGTTCTTCCTTGGCATCGTGCGCCAGGGAGTGCGCCAACGGCCCGAAGAAACCGTAGGCCGCGAGAATACCGAAGAAGGTACCGACCAGTGCCGCACCCACGTGCAGGCCGATGGATTTCTGATCGCCCTCACCCAGCGAAGCCATGGTCACCACGATACCCAGTACCGCCGCGACGATACCGAAACCGGGCATGGCGTCAGCGATACCGTTCACCGCATGGGACGGGTGCTCGAGGTCTTCCTTGAGGCTGTAGAGCTCCATGTCGAACAGGCCTTCCAACTCATGCGGAGCCATGTTGCCGGAGGACATGATGCGCAGGTAATCGCAGATGAACGCGGTCATGCGCTCGTCTTTGAGCACGGCCGGGTACTTGGCGAAGATCGGGCTCGCGGCAGCGTCTTCGATGTCGCCTTCGATGGCCATCATGCCTTCGCGGCGGCTCTTGTTGAGGATCTCGTAGATCAGGCCGAGCACTTCCAGATAGAACGTGTGGCTGAAGCGCGAACTGAACATGCTCAGGGATTTCTTGAGCACGTGCATCGTCATGTAACCGGGGTTGGCCTGCAGGAATGCACCGAGGGCCGCACCACCGATGATCATCACCTCGAAAGGCTGGATCAGGGCGGCAATTTTGCCGTGGGAGAGCACGTATCCGCCGAGCACGCTCGCGAATACGACGATGATGCCGATAATTTTAGCCATAGGTAGGAAAGTACTTACTGAGTCGGGTTCAAGGTCATATTCGGAAGTTAAAAAATCTCTTCTTCTACTTATCGGCAAAACTGCGCCAGACTATAGCCAGTTCAGGCGAAAAGCCAATTTAGCCCATGCCGGGCGCGTCTACAGTCAGTGAAGATCTCGTCCAGACATGGCTAATGAAACGAACGTCCCACATGTAAAACCGACCACGCTCGAGGGCTGGGTCAAGCTGCTCGATGGCGTGCGCCTGCCCGTGCCGCAAGAGGCTCACGACAAGGTTTGCCGGGCGATCCGCGACAACCGCAGCTCGCTGCGCGATATCGCCGACCTGATGCAGGACAGTCCCGCGCTGGCCTTGAGCATCATCCGTGAGGCCAATCGTCACACCCTCGGCACGATGACCGCACCGGCGGAAAATCTCGAGGTGGCGATCAACCGTCTGGGCCTTGCGCGTACCGAAGAATTGCTCGCGCGTCTTCCCGTCGAACCGCAGATGCAGATCCCCAAGGCGCTGCGCCAACTGCAGATGATCAGCCAGCACGCCACACAACAGGCCAACGGTTTTTTCGCCAGTCGCCTCGCGCGGCTGTGGCAGGACATTCATTGGGGCAGCCTGTTGTTTCTCTCGCCGTTATGGCCGCTGGCGCTGACGTTTCCAGAATTGCTCGAAGAGTGGGAAGTGCGAGTTATCCACAAGGGCGAATCGGCCCCGGTCGTCGAGAAGCAACTGTTTGGCGTGCGCCTGCTGAAGATCGCCGAGGCACTGGTCCAGGTCTGGCACCTGCCGATCTGGGTGCAGCAAGGCTATAAACTGCTGCTCAGCGAGCAGCGCGAACTGGTGAAAGTGCTGCGCATCGCCCGTGACAGCGAGCATCCGCTGCGCCAGCAGAATCGCCTCGACGACGATCCGACCCTGCGCCGCTGGCTCAACCAACCGGCCAACACCGTGTTGCTGGCCAACGGCCTGGCGCTGTCGGCGCAACAGGCCTGGGACAGTCCGCACAGTGAGCGCTGGCAGTACCTGACCAGCCTTTATCTGCAAATCTCGATGGACGAAGTGCAGCAGCAGTTGCACCAGCAAGCGGCCAACAGTGCGCGCCAGCATGCAATGCCCGATCTGTGGCACCCGGCCGTTTCATTATTATGGCCGTGGGGCACCCATCGGTTGCCGGCCGGGATGCTGCCGGCGGCCGCGCCGAGTGCCGAGGATCTGACTCAATGGCGCCGGCAATGCGCCGAACTGCTGGCCGAGCCGAGCCGCTTCACCAATGCCATGAGCCTGACCGTCGCCGCGCGTGATGCGCTGGTGGCCAGTGGCATGCGCCGGGTGATGATTCTGATGGCCGACCGCACGCAATCGAATCTGCGGGTGCACCGGACCTTCGGTTTGCCGAAGGAAGCCGCCGCGCTGAATTTTGTCGTTAGTCAGAGCAAAGTTCTGCAACGGTTGCTCGCGCAGCAGGCACAGGTGCGGATCAACCCCGAGAACAACGCGCAATTCTCCGCGCTGCTGCCGCAAGGCCTGCGCACGCTGTTCCGCGGCGAGCACCTGTTCCTGCGCTCGCTGGTCAATAACGGCCGGGTGATCATGATCGTCGTCGCCGACCAGGGCGGTGGGCCGTTCGCCGACATCAGCGTGCAGGCTTTCGGCAAAACCGCGCAGTGCATCGAAAAGGCCCTGCACAGCTTTAGCAGCCGTGGCCGATGAGGCTGCGCTACAATCCCCCCCTTTGTGCTCTGGAGACCTCACATGTCTGACTTCTCTGGCTTGCCGCTCGTCATCGAACCGAGCGACCTGCTCCCTCGGCTGGATGCCAGCGAACTGATTCTGGTGGACCTGACCAGTGCCGCCCGCTATACCGAGGGCCATCTGCCAGGCGCACGCTTTGTCGATCCGAAGCGCACCCAGCTCGGCCAGCCGCCGGCGCCGGGATTGCTGCCAGCCAAGGCCGATCTGGAAGCCCTGTTCGGTGAACTGGGCCATCGCCAGGACGCGGTCTACGTGGTCTATGACGACGAAGGCGGTGGCTGGGCCGGACGCTTCATCTGGTTGCTCGACGTGATCGGCCACGACAAGTACCACTACCTCGACGGCGGTCTGCCGGCGTGGCTGGAAGCGGGTATGCCGATGTCGATCCAGGTTCCGCCTGCGGTGGGCGGCCCGGTGGCGCTGACCCTGCACGACGAGCCGACGGCCACCCGCGAATACCTGCAAAGCCGGCTCGGCGCCGCCGATCTGGCGATCTGGGATGCGCGCGGACCGCTGGAGTTTTCGGGCGAGAAGGTGCTGGCTGCCAAGGGCGGACACATTCCCGGCGCGGTCAACTTCGAGTGGACCGCCGGCATGGACAAGGCGCGTCAGTTGCGGATTCGCACGGATATGCCGCAGATCCTCGATGACCTCGGGATCACCAAGGACAAAGAAATCATTACTCACTGCCAGACCCATCACCGGTCGGGCTTCACTTATCTGGTGGCCAAATCCCTCGGTTATCCGCGGGTCAAGGGCTACGCCGGTTCCTGGGGCGAATGGGGCAACCACCCTGATACGCCTGTCGAGATTCAAGGTTCTAAGGACAACTAATGAAAGAGCGTCTGTTTATCCTCAGCCAGTACCTGCTGCCTCATCACTTGCTGTCGCGCCTGGCCGGCTGCGTTGCCGAGTGCCGCGTGCGCTGGTTCAAGAATGCCTTCACCCAGTGGTTCGCCAAGCGTTATCAAGTGGACATGTCGCAAACACTGGTTGAAGACCTGACCGCCTACGAGCACTTCAACGCGTTCTTCACCCGTGCCCTGAAGGACGGCGCGCGGCCACTGGACCAGACTCCGGGCGCAATCCTCAGCCCGGCCGACGGTGCAGTCAGCCAGCTCGGCCCGATCGAACACGGTCGCGTGTTCCAGGCCAAGGGCCACAGCTTCAGCGTGCTGGAACTGCTCGGCGGTGACGCCGCCAATGCCGCGCCATTCATGGGCGGCGACTTCGCCACCATTTACCTGTCGCCGAAGGACTACCACCGCGTGCACATGCCGCTGGCCGGCACTCTGCGCGAAATGGTCTACATCCCGGGCCGGATCTTCTCGGTCAACCAGACCACTGCCGAAAACGTCCCGGAACTGTTCGCCCGCAACGAGCGCGTGGCGTGCATCTTCGACACCGAGCGCGGGCCGATGGCCGTGGTACTGGTCGGCGCGATGATCGTCGCTTCGATCGAAACCGTATGGGCCGGTCTGGTCACCCCACCGAAGCGCGAACTGAAAACCTTCCGCTACGACGAAGCTGCCCGTGCGCCGATTCATCTGGAAAAAGGCGCGGAACTGGGGCGTTTCAAACTGGGTTCGACGGCGATCGTGCTGTTCGGCCCGGATCAAGTGAAGTGGACTGAAGAACTGGTGGCGGGTTCGCCAGTGCAGATGGGCCAGGCCCTGGCCCTGCCGACTGCCTGAGCCGGCTGATCCGCCCTTTCACACGTCTGTGAAGGGGCGGACACGACCTGGGAGGCGCCGTTACTCTATCTGCCCACGGAAGCCGATCGGCCCTTCGTTGGCGTAGGTATTGGTGCCACTGAGGTTTTTCCCTCCATCGCTGGAAGTGACGCTCAACGCGACCACGTCCTGATTGTCCCGACCACCGATCACCCACTTGCCGCCCGGATGCCATGGGGCATCATTGCCACCCCACTGGTTCTCGACGTTGTATTGATTCTGACCGGTGCGCTGCGCCTTGAAGCCAATCGGGCCTTCGCCGGCGTAAGTCATGGTGCCGGTGAAGCTTTTGCCGCCATCGCTCGACTTGATCTCGATGGCGACGACTTTCTGGTTGTCCCGCCCGCCCAACACCCAGGTTCCACCCGGATGCCACGGTGCCGAACTGCCGCCCCATTGATTTGCCACTGCATATTTAGACATGAACCTCATCTCCTTGAAGTTTCGGGAGACCTGCCCGAGGTTGACGGCAGGCCGTGCAACCGTGCGTTTCCGATCGCACGCCTGAGAGCCTAGTAGGGCTTGTCGAATGGCATCCGGCCAGCAGACCAGCGGTCAAAAAGCCTGCCGCCATCCGGCGAAACGGATCACAGCTGCTAGAGTTCTCGGAGTTGCCTATTTCGCCGCTGGAGCCCGTCACGGCATGAGTGAGTCACGCCCCCAACCCTCCCTGCGCGCCCCGATCCCGACGCAAACGCGCCTGTCGTTCTGCGAAGCCACCCCGCGCGACCTCAAGCGCTGGATCGCCGGCCTGCCCAAGGCCAACATCGGCGAAACCGCTCGCCAGTTGTACCAGGGCCTGGGCGAACTCAACCAATTGCTTACCCCCAGCGACAATCGCCTGCACCTCCTGGAGCTGCTGCGCCCCGAGGTGTATTTCGTTTGTCAGCATCTGGAGCGGCACTTCCTGCTTCAGGCGATCATGCTCGATGACCGTTCGCGCAAGATCAGCAATCTGTGCCAGGCGCTGCAAAGTCAGCTGGCCATCGGCTACAAGCAGATCGTTCTGCGCATTGCGCCTAAGTACACCAAGGATCGTGCGGCGCTGGTCAGTCAGGCCCTGCAACGGGCAGCACATGCACTCAAGGGGCAACTGCTGCGCGCGACGCAGCTGTATAGCCCGCCGCCGGAGCATCTGTGGATCGAGCTGCATCAGCTGTATCGCTGCGCCTGCGCATTGCAGTTGCATCAGCGCCAGGTGCCTGACGATCTGGCGAGCCTGAGCAGCGAACTGAGCCTGGAACAGACCTATATCGCCGCGTTGCTGCTGGGCAGCGCCCGTTGCAATCAATTGCGTCAGAACCAGATCGCCCGACTGGCCGAAGTGCTGGAACCGTGGAGCGCCCTGCTCAAGCTGCATCCCGGCAGGCCGGACGATGGACTGTTCGCCATCAGCGCCGAACTGGACGCCGGTCCGCGTTACCGCAGCATGTTTCGCAAAGAACAACAGGGCGCACTGCAGGGCTTCGATCCACAACCGCTGGTGAACGTGATCGAAGCGCATTTACTGCAGCAAGAGACGTCGACGCCGCTGCCCGTCCCGGCAGGACTAAGCCTCGATACCCTGCAGCATTTGCACGCGAGTTGGGGACATACCGCCGAGCGCAGCTTTCAGCGCACCATCGGTCAGGGCAGCCTGAGCGTGTGCGTCGGCATGAGCGCCCTGCACTTTTATCTGGGCGGCGAGCGCACTTTCAGCGAACTGCTGAAACATCCCGGCGCCCGCGCGGCGAACTTCAGCCGCGCCGTGGTTCAGGGCGAAAAGGACAGCTGGAGCCAGGCCTTCGACGCCGCCCCACTGAGCGCGGCTGAGGAATTGCTGCCGTACGAGGAAATTCAGTACGAGCACTTGGGCGACGATGAAAGCAACGCCAGCAGCACTCCACACTACCCGACCTACACGTTAGCGGTGATCAACCACAGTCCCGGCGGCTATTGCTTGATGTGGCCGAGTGACGTGCCCGCCGAGTTGCAGGCCGGGGAAATGGTCGGTATTCAGGACAGCTCGAATCAGGGCTGGAGCATTGCGGTGATCCGCTGGATTCGTCAGGTACGCGGCAGCGGGCCGCAAATGGGCATCGAGCTGGTGGCGCCACACGCCGAACCCTGTGGCTTGCAACTGGTGCGTTCGCGGGACGATCACAGCCACTATTTGCGCGGCCTGTTGCTGCCCGAGATCAGCGCCATCGACTTGCCCGCGACCTTGCTCGCCCCGCGCCTGCCGTTTCAGGAAGGCAATAAAGTGCTGATCAACACCCACGGCGAAGAACACCGCGCCGGACTGGATCGACGGGTGGCGAGTACGCACAGTTTCAATCAGTTTGCCTATCGCTCGCTGGAAGCCGCGCAGAATGGCGGGGGCGAGGAGAATTTCGACTCGTTGTGGAAATCGCTTTAGATCGAGTTGAGCCCTTCGCGAGCAAGCCCGCTCCCACAGGAGACCGAGTTCCAATGTGGGAGCGGGCTTGCTCGCGAAGTGGCCAGCTCAGACAACAGAGATTTCAGAGTTGCCCGTCGCGATCGCGAAAGCCCAGCAGATACAGCACGCCATCCAGCCCAAGGGTGGAAATCGCCTGCTTGGCCGACTGCTTGACCAGCGGCTTGGCGCGGAACGCTACACCCAGGCCGGCAATCGCCAGCATTGGCAGGTCATTCGCGCCATCGCCGACAGCGATGGTCTGCTCCAGACACAAGCCTTCCTTGTGCGCCAGTTCCTTCAGCAGATCTGCTTTACGCTGCGCATCGACAATCGGCTCGATGGCCACGCCGGTGCACTTGCCATCGACCACTTCCAGTTCGTTGGCGAACACGTAGTCGATGCCGAGTTTGGCCTGCAACTGCTTGGCGAAGTAAGTGAAGCCGCCGGACAGGATCGCGGTCTTGTAGCCCAGGCGCTTGAGTTCGGCGAACAGGGTTTCCGCGCCTTCGGTCAGGCGCAGCGAAGCACCGATCGAGTCCAGCACGCTGACATCCAGGCCCTTGAGCAGCGCCAGGCGCTCCTTGAAGCTGGCGCGGAAATCCAGTTCGCCGGCCATCGCGCGCTCGGTGATGGCCGAGACTTGCTCGCCGACACCGGCGGCCTTGGCCAGTTCGTCGATGACTTCGGCTTCAATCAGGGTCGAGTCCATGTCGAACACCGCCAGACGCCGGTTGCGACGGAACAGCGAATCTTCCTGGAAGGCGATGTCGACATTCAGTTCCTGAGCAACGCTGAGAAATTCGGCACGCAGGGCCTGCGGATCAGCCGCTTCGCCACGCACGGAGAACTCGATGCAGCCCTTGCCCTTGTCGGCTGGCGTGTCCAGTGGCATGCGACCCGACAAACGGTCGATATGATCGATATTCAGACCATATTTGGCAGTGATCGAACTGACAGCCTGCAACTGACCGGCGGTCACTTTGCGGGTCAACAGGGTGACGATGTGGCGTTTTTTGCCCTGATTGCCCACCCACTGCTGGTAATCCTCTTCGGACACCGGGGTGAAGCGCACCTGCTGCTCAAGCTCGTAGCCCTTGAACAGAATGTCCTTGAGCACGGCTTTGCCTTGCTCGGAGTCGGGTATTTCAACCAGGATGCCGAACGACAGGGTGTCGTGGATCACCGCCTGACCGATGTCGAGAATGTTCACACCACCCTGGGCCAGAACGCCGGTAATGGCCGCAGTCAGACCCGGACGGTCGACTCCCGTGATGTTAATCAGGACGATTTCGCGCAACGCGCACCCCCGCAACTGGAAAAAAACCGCATTCTACCCACTTTCAGTGACCATCGGGCACCGCGAGCGCTTTGCCGGTCTAGGGCCTGTCGCTATACTGCGCGTCAACTTCACGGACAAAAGAGCCGAGCTCAGTGAACCGGCCCACGCCAGTTAAAACCGATAACTTCTTCCTGCTGATCTTCCGTGCACTGCGCCACCGCCGTGTGCCGATTGCATTGCGCATTGCCAGCCATAACGTGATCCTGGTCGCTCTGGCCCTGGTGATCTATGCCGGGGTGATGGGCTTGCAGTTCAAGCAGGCCATGCACGAGCAGGCCGATGCGCTGGGCGAAAGCCTGACCACGCAGACCGCCACCTCTGCCACTGAACTGTTGGTGTCCAACGACATCCTCAGCCTCAACGTGCTGCTCAACAACCTGACCAAGAACAAGCTGGTTGCACACGCCGCTATCTATAGCGTGGACAACCGCATCCTCGCCGAATCCGGTCAGCGCCCCAAGCACAGCCTGCTGGGCGAAGCCGAGGGCATGTACGAGAGCAAGATCACCTTCCAGGACGTGACTGCCGGGCAACTGCGCATCAGCCTGGACATGGATCAGTTCCAGCAGCCGATGACCATCAGCCTGCAAAGCATGGGTATTCTCAGCGCGATTCTGCTGGCCCTGTCGCTGGCCCTGAGCCTGCGCATGGGTCGCTACCTGTCGACGCCGCTGCTGCAATTGCGCGTCTGGCTGCGCAACATCGACGAATACACCCCGGCCACCGACCGTCAGGACGAGATCGGTGATCTGGCGCGTCAGCTGCACGCCAACTTCGCTCCGGAACCTGCGCCAAAACCAGAGCCCGAGCCGGAACCCGAGTTCGAGGAGGAGGATGAGCCAGAGTTTGAGGTACGCAATCTGCGTGACCCGAGCTTTGACGAAACCCGCCCGATGGCCGCGCAAAAGCCTGCGCCGCGCCACGTGGTCAGCACCGTTGAAGACGATGATGACGACGAAGACCCGTTTGCCGATCTGCGCGACGAGTCGCTGACCGAAGCCGCTCCAGCGGCCCCGCGTCAGGCGACCCCGAGCGTGCCGCAACACAGCGCGGTGCTGGCGATCCAGTTGGGTTCGCAAGAGCAACTGCGGCGCCTGCCGCGTGCCCGTCTGGAAGAGTTGCTGGAGCGCTATCGCGACTGCCTCGACCAGGCCGCTTCGCTGTATCAGGGCGAAATCGAAACCCTGAACGATGGCAGCACACTGATGCTGTTCCACACCGAAGACAGCGGCGACGACTATCTGACCAATGCCATCTGCTGCGGCGAGCTGCTGCGGGCGCTGGGCCATCAGTTGCAGATCGAAGTCGCCGACAGCGGCATCACCCTGCAATTGCAACTGGGCCTGACCCTGGGCGATGACCTGTTCGGTCTGAGCCAGATCGACCTGCTGCTGACCGATTCGGCCCAGGATGCCCTGGCCCTGTCGCAACACAGCCGCAATCTGCTGCTGGTCGAGCGCAAGATCGGTGATGATGCGCTGATTCGCCAGCGTGCGCGGATCCGCCCGATCGCCAGCCCTGAGGGTGCCTGCTGTGTCGAGCGGCTGATGGAGCCTTATCCGTCGATGCTGGAGCGGCAACTGGCGCGGATGCATGAGCGCCGGGCGTAAGCCTTAGGCCAGATGCACAGAAGCCCGCAGACGAGTGATTGTCTGCGGGCTTTTTTGTTGCCTGTACCGGCCCTTTCGCGAGCAAGCTCGCTCCCACAGTGGACGGTTGCTGCCACAGACCTTGTGAACACCTTCAAGACCTGTGGGAGCGAGCTTGCTCGCGAAGAGGCCCGCACTGACGGCAAAGATTTCCAGCCCCCAGACACGACAAAGCCCGCACAAGGCGGGCTTTGTTTTGACTCGAACCAGACTCAGAAGCGGAACACTTCCATATCGGTGCGAATCGGCGAAGCCATCGGAATCTTCGGTTGCTTATCGGCATCCGCCGCCGGCGCTGCCGGTTTTGGCGCCGCTTTACGCGGAGCTTCGGCCACTGGTGGCTGGTTGGCCAATGGCTTGAGCGCCACCGACAACTGCTCGGCCAGACGCTGCAGCAGAATGCCCTGCGCCTGAACCTGCGAAGCCGTAGTCCCGGCGTGCAGCTCTTGCAGATGAACGATGCGGTTATCGCGCACCTGACCACGACGATCGATCAGACGCCATTGCGCATCGAGGATCGCCGGTTGTTTCTCACCGGAGTCCAGACGCGTGATGGTCAGCAATACCTGCACATCCGGGGTAAAGCCCAACGTGGCCGGTGCCAGCACCACACGCTGGCTGTCGAGATGACCGGCCACCTGACGCATCAGCAATTGATCGATATCCGACGAAAGGCTGCCGGCCCAGCGACCGTCGGTCGAGGCTTGCAGGCTGCCGTCCGGTTGACGTTGCAGCAGGGTTTCACGTTGCAGGTAGTCGGCCACGACTACCGGACCCAACAAAACCGCCATGCCTGCGCTTTGCGCAGGCTGAACCGGACTTCCACTGTCCAGTTGATACAGCGACACCGGCTGGTGAACGCTGCAGCCCGCCAGGCCCAAAACGCCAGCGAGCAGGAAAATAAGGGGGCGCAGAGCAGTCATCATCCCGTCCAGGTGGCCGCCACAAGGCTGACCACAGTGAAAATACTCAATAAATATGAAGAACGCTCGGCCACGCCGGCGTTTGGAAAGGCCATATCATCCGTGAATATGCGTTCCGACTCCAGCGCCAAAGCGTCGATCTACGCGTTAAATCGCAGATCGAGCTCTCTAGGAGGGCGTTCTCGCCTAATTGAGGTTTTCGACGAGCAGCGCATCTACTCGCTGGAAGCCACGTGGCAGCTTATTGCCACGACGTCCGCGTTCACCCTTGTAGTGTTCGAGGTCGTCGGCCTTCAGCGAGAGTGTCCGCTTGCCGGCCTGCAGTACCAAGGTGGCGCCTTCCGGAAGCACGGCGATGTCCGTGACATATTCTTCGCGACTGGCCACGCGCTCACCGGAAATCCCGATGATCTTGTTACCTTTGCCCTTGCCCAGCTGTGGCAGATCGCTGATTTTGAAAATCAGCAGGCGCCCCTCGGTCGTGACCGAGGCCAGCCAGTTCTGTTCACGATCGGCGACCGGACGCGGCGCGATGACTTTGGCGTTGTTCGGCAGGCTCAACAAAGCTTTACCAGCCTTGTTCTTGGCTTGCAGGTCTTCGCCTTTGACCACGAAACCGTAACCGGCGTCGGAGGCGATCACGTACAACGCATCGTCTTCCGGCATCAGCACGCATTCGAAGGTCGCGCCCGGTGGCGGGGTCAGGCGGCCGGTCAACGGCTCGCCCTGGCCCCGAGCCGATGGCAAGGTGTGCGCGGCCACCGAGTAACTGCGGCCGGTGGAGTCGATAAACACCGCAAACTGGTTGGAACGCCCCGCCGCCGAGGTCTTGAAGCCGTCGCCAGCCTTGTACGACAGACCGGTGGCGTCGATGTCATGCCCCTTGGCCGAGCGAATCCAGCCTTTTTCCGACAGGACAACGGTGACTTTCTCGTTCGGCAGCAGATCGTGCTCGGTCAGCGCCTTGGCTTCAGCGCGCTCGACGATTGGCGAACGACGGTCATCGCCGTAAGTTTCCGCGTCTTTCAGCAGCTCGGTGCGCACCAGCTTCTTCAGCTTGGCTTCGCTGCCCAGCAGGGCTTGCAGCTTGGCCTGTTCCTTGAGCAGTTCGTCCTGCTCGTCACGCAGTTTCATCTCTTCCAGTCGCGCCAACTGCCGCAGACGGGTGTCGAGGATGTAGTCAGCCTGAATCTCGCTGAGGGCGAAACGCTCGATCAGTTTGGCTTTCGGGTGTTCCTCGGTGCGGATGATGTGGATCACTTCATCCAGGTTGAGGTAGGCGATCAACAAACCGTCCAACAGGTGCAGACGACGTTCGACCTTGTCGAGGCGGAATTGCAGGCGGCGACGCACAGTCAGCACGCGGAACTCCAGCCATTCGACCAGCAACGCCCGCAGGTTTTTCAGCTGCGGTTTGCCGTCCAGACCGATGATGTTGACGTTGACCCGGTAGGTCGACTCCAGCTCGGTGCTGGCGAACAGGTGCTGCATCAGCGCTTCGTGATCGACGCGGCTGTTGACCGGAATGATCACGATACGGCACGGGTTTTCGTGGTCGGATTCGTCACGCAGGTCGGCGATCTGCGGCGCTTTCGACGGTTTGGCCTGCATCAGCGCGGCGATCTGCTCCAGCACTTTGGCCCCGGAGACCTGGTGCGGCAGCGCGGTGACGATGATGTCGCCGTCCTCGACGTGGTACACGGCGCGCATGCGCACCGAGCCCTTGCCGGTTTCGTACATTTTCAGCAGGTCGGCGCGCGGGGTGATGATTTCCGCTTCGGTCGGATAGTCCGGGCCTTGAATGTGCTCGCAGAGCTGTTCGACCGTGGCCTTCGGCTCATCGAGCAGACGCACGCAAGCGGTGGCGACTTCGCGCAGGTTGTGCGGCGGTACATCGGTGGCCATACCGACAGCGATGCCGGTGGTGCCGTTGAGCAGGATGTTCGGCAAACGTGCCGGCAACACCAGCGGTTCCTGCAAGGTGCCGTCGAAGTTCGGCCCCCAGTCAGCGGTGCCTTGGCCCAATTCGCTGAGCAGCACTTCGGAATAACGCGACAGACGGGCTTCGGTGTAACGCATGGCAGCGAAGGACTTCGGATCGTCCGGCGCACCCCAGTTGCCCTGGCCGTCGACCAGCGTGTAGCGATAGCTGAACGGCTGGGCCATCAGCACCATCGCTTCGTAGCACGCCGAATCGCCGTGCGGGTGGAACTTGCCGAGCACGTCACCGACGGTACGCGCCGATTTCTTGTGCTTGGAATCGGCGTCCAGCCCCAGTTCGCTCATGGCGTAGACAATACGCCGCTGTACCGGTTTCAGGCCGTCGCCGATATGCGGCAGGGCACGGTCCATGATCACGTACATGGAGTAGTTGAGGTAGGCATTTTCGGTGAAGTCAGCCAGCGAGCGGCGTTCTACACCGTCCAGGCTGAGATCAAGGGAGTCGCTCATGCGGGCCTCATCGGTTCGTTGTCTGGCGCAGCAGCATGGTGCCACCGCGCTGGGTAAATTCAAGTTTGTTCAGGGCGCTCATGCCGAGCAGCACCTGATCGCCATGCAGCCCCGGCGCCACCAGTGCGCGGACATCCCGCAGCACGATGTCGCCCAGTTGCAGGCGGTCGATTTTTGTACGATAGCCCTGGCTCAGGCCGTTGGCCGTGCTCAGGGTCACACCGAAACCTTCTTCCAGTTTCAAGCGTTTGGCCAGATCCGCCGGGATCGCCACATCGGTGGCGCCGGTGTCGAGCATGAACTCCACCGGTTCCCCGTTGATCTGGCCGCTGGCGACAAAATGCCCTTGGGCGTTGCCGGCCAGTTGCACTTCGATCACCCCGTCATGCTGCTCGGACGTGACCACGACGTTCGGATTCTGCTGCCGTTCTTCCCACTGGCCGAAAAACCGCGTGGCCAGAAACAGCCCCGCGCACCAGGCCAGAATCATCAACACCCGACCGGCGCGCTTGCCCGGCGGTTGCTGACTCACGGCTTGGCGCTCCAGCCACCTTCAGGCGCGGCGAAACGCCAGACGATCGGCCGAACCTCACCGTCGGCCCGCGGGCCGAAATTATTGTCGACGCCGACCCACGCACCATCAGCATCAACGATCAATGCCTCTTCCAACCCGAAGTTCTGCGAATAACGGCGGTTGGCCTGCAACAGTTCAGCAGCGTACGACCAGCAACGCTCGACCTTGGCAGTCTGCGCATCGCGCCGACAAATCTGGAAGGCGTTGCGTTCAAGGGTAAACAATTTGCCGTTGAACAACGAAAGGTCGGAAAAGTCGCGGTCGACCGCTTTGGCGTGCGGGAACTGCGGCGGCTGCATCTCCTTGCCGCCCTCGCTGAGCAGCACGCAACGACCGTCGCAATCCCACACTGTCTGCTGACGCTTGATCAGCAGCAAGCCGCGGTTTTGCCGTTCGCCGGCCAGCCACATCTGATCGCCCGCCGGGTTGATCGCCAGACCTTCGAAGATCGCATTGAAATGCAGGAGCATGCCACTGGCCCGCGCTTCGCGAACCATCATCGGCGAAATCTTCAGCCAGTTGACCGGGCCGCTGACGGGCACCTGCAAGACCGCCGCGTGGCCCTCGCTGACAATGTAGCGATTGCCGGTGCTGTCGCAGCTGATGCCTTCGAAATCGAGGTCGCCACCGCGCACGAACGACGCGGCCCAATTGCGCGAGCGCAACCCCCACGGCAAACCAGTCTCCGGCACTGGCGGCACGTCGATGTGCAAGGCTTCGGCCTGCCAGACCTGATCGGCGGTATTGAGCCGATAGATCTGATCGTCATCACGGTCCGACACCGCCCACAACTCGCTGCCACACATGGCCAGCCCCGACAGGTTGCCGCCGCGCATGCCGTCGACCGGGTGTTCGGAGAGCACGCGCAGCTCCTGCAGCGGTTCGGCCGACACGCTCATCGCACTCAGCAGCAAGGCACCCGCCAAGGCCCAGCCAAACCGCATCAGGCCAGCACCTCGGCGAGGTTGCCCTTGGATTCGAGCCAGGTCTTGCGGTCACCGGCGCGTTTCTTCGCCAGCAGCATGTCCATCATTTCCGAGGTTTCGGCGAAATCGTCGCCCAGCGTCAACTGCACCAGACGTCGGGTGTTCGGGTCCATGGTGGTTTCACGCAGTTGCGGCGGGTTCATTTCACCCAGACCTTTGAATCGGGTGACCTGCGGTTTGCCGCGCTTCTTCTCGGCCACCAGACGGTCGAGAATCCCGTCGCGCTCGGCTTCGTCGAGGGCGTAGTAGATCTCTTTGCCGAGGTCGATGCGGTACAGCGGCGGCATCGCCACGTAGACGTGACCGGCATCCACCAGCGGGCGGAAGTGCTGGACGAACAACGCGCACAGCAGCGTGGCGATGTGCAGACCGTCGGAGTCGGCGTCGGCGAGGATGCAGATCTTGCCGTAGCGCAGCTGGCTCATGTCCGCCGCGCCCGGATCGACCCCGATCGCTACGGCGATGTTGTGCACTTCCTGGCTGGCGAGCACTTCGCTGCCGTCGACTTCCCAGGTGTTGAGGATCTTGCCGCGCAACGGCAGGATCGCCTGGAATTCCTTGTCCCGCGCCTGCTTGGCGGAACCACCGGCGGAGTCACCCTCGACCAGGAACAGCTCGGAACGCATCGGGTCCTGACCCGCGCAGTCAGCCAGTTTTCCCGGCAGCGCCGGCCCCTGGGTGACGCGTTTGCGCTCGACCTTTTTGCTCGCCTTGAGGCGGCGACCGGCGTTGTTGATCGCCAGTTCGGCCAGCGCCAGACCGGTTTCCGGGTTGGCGTTGAGCCACAGACTGAACGCGTCCTTGACCACACCGGAGACAAACGCCGCCGCTTCACGGGACGACAGGCGCTCTTTGGTCTGGCCGGAGAATTGCGGTTCCTGCATCTTCATCGACAGCACGAAAGCGATGCGCTCCCAGACGTCTTCCGGCGCCAGCTTCACGCCGCGCGGCAGCAGGCTGCGGAATTCGCAGAACTCGCGCATCGCATCGAGCAGGCCCTGACGCAGACCGTTGACGTGGGTACCGCCCTGCGCCGTCGGGATCAGGTTGACGTAGCTTTCCTGCACCGCGTCGCCACCTTCCGGCAGCCACAGCAGCGCCCAATCGACCGCTTCCTTGTTACCGGCGAGGCTGCCGCAGAACGGCTCGTCCGGCAGGCGCTCGAATTCGCTGACCGCGTCCACCAGATAGGAGCGCAGACCGTCTTCGTAATGCCACTCGACTTTCTCGCCGGTGCCTTTGTCTTCGAAGCTGACCAGCAGCCCCGGGCACAGCACAGCCTTGGCCTTGAGCACGTGCTTGAGGCGGCTGATGGAGAATTTCGGTGAATCGAAGTATTTCGGGTCCGGCGCGAAGTACACGCTGGTGCCGGTGTTGCGCTTGCCGACGGTGCCGACGATTTCCAGCTCGGTGGCCTTGAAGCCATCGGCGAAGGTCATCTGGTATTCGTTGCCGTCACGCTTCACGCGCACCCGGACTTCGGTCGACAAGGCGTTGACCACGGAAATACCCACCCCGTGCAGACCGCCGGAGAACTGGTAGTTCTTGTTGGAAAACTTGCCGCCCGCATGCAGCTTGGTGAGGATCAGCTCGACCCCCGACACACCCTCTTCCGGGTGGATGTCGACCGGCATGCCGCGACCGTCGTCGCTGACTTCCAGCGAGTGATCGGCGTGCAGAATGACCTGCACCGATTTGGCGTGGCCGGCCAGGGCTTCGTCGACACTGTTGTCGATGACTTCCTGGGCGAGGTGGTTCGGCCGACTGGTGTCGGTGTACATGCCGGGGCGTTTACGCACCGGGTCGAGGCCCGAGAGGACTTCGATGGCGTCGGCGTTATAAGAGCTAGCGCTGGGAGTGGCCATAGGGTCTCGTCGTCAGTGATTCAATGAAAAAGGGGCAAGACTTCACAGTGCGGTGAAATCGATTGCCTGATACAAATCGGCGCCAATGCCGGCAAAACTCAGCAACGCCGGCAATTGCCCGGCAAAACCCTGGAAACCATGGTCGCCGCCGGCCTGAATGCGCAGAGCACAGGCCCGGTAATACTGCTGGGCGAGGCGATAATCCAGTGTTTCATCGCCGGTCTGCAACCACACCTGATAACGCTGTGCATCCACGGGCGCCGGCACTTCCAGCTCGGCCAGGGCCGTCACATGGTCGCGGGTCAATTCCCAGGTCTCATCGGTATACAGGTTTTTCTGCGTGCCCAGGTATCCGTCGAACATCCGGTGCGGGCTGACCGCCGGGTTGACCAGCAGGGCTTTCAAGCCGTGGCGCTCAGCCAGGTGAGTCGCATAGTAGCCGCCGAGCGAGCTTCCCACCAGCAACGGCCGGCCCAGCTCGGCAATCGCCTGCTGCAACTGACCGATGGCTTCTCGCGGGTGGTGATGCAGCGCCGGGACACGCAATTGGTCGCTCAAACCCAGCCGCTCCATTACCTCGACCAGCTGACAGGCCTTTTTCGAAGCCGGGGCGCTGTTGAAACCGTGGATATAGAGGATCGAACCGGACATTTGAGCTCCCTGAGTGTCGGCGAAAGATAGCGGAGTTTACAGGGAGAAAGCCCCTCACCCTAGCCCTCTCCCGGAGGGAGAGGGGACTGAATGGGGGATATTCAAGAGCTACACCGACTTGAGCGAGTTTCAGCGAATCCATAATAGACACATTCTTTCAGGTCGATGGATAACGCCAGACACCTCGGTCAGCTCCCTCTCCCTCCGGGAGAGGGCTGGGGTGAGGGGCTCTTGATCGAAATCAGTAGCCTTCGGAGCCGTAATCGACGGTGAATTCGAAGTCGGTAACCCGTTCGACGCCGGTTTCCAGCCGTCCATCCGGCAACAGCCGCAACCAGCGATATCCCGGCGCCTGCTCGCCCACCTTGAAGTCTTCACTCCCCGGTTCGAACTGAATGCAGGTCGAAGGCGAGGCCATCAGCCGAACGCCGTTGCGCTCGCGGTCGAATTCCTGATGCACATGCCCCCACAGCACTGCGCGGGCCTGCGGAAAACGATCCAGCACCGCGAAAAACGCTTCCGGGTTACGCAAGCCGATCGGCTCCGCCCACGCGCAACCGATCGGCACCGGATGATGGTGGAAACACACCAGATGATGGCGCTGCGGGGCTTCGCTCAGCGAACGTGCGAGCAACTGCAACTGATCGTCCTGCAGATAACCCGGCACAGAACCCGGCACCGCCGAATCGAGCAAGGTCACCCGCCAGTTACCGATGTCCACCACCGATTCCAGCAATGCGCTTTGCTCCGCGGCCTCGGCCATGATTCGCGGCTCATCGTGATTGCCGGGAATCCAGCGCGCCGGCGCACTGATCTGCCGCGTCAGGTCACGAAACTGTCGATACGACTCGAGGGTGCCGTCCTGGGAAATATCCCCCGTGGCCAGCAGCAGATCAATCTGTGGCTGCTGACCCAGCGCCAGCTCGATGACCTTCTGCAGGCTCTCGCGGGTGTTCATGCCCAGCAGCGTGCCGTCCGCCTCGGCGAACAGATGACTGTCGGATAACTGCACCAGCAACGCCGGTTCGGCGGTGGTCAATGTGGATACGCTCGGCAAGGCGTTCTCCCAGGGCAAAAGCACGGAATCGGTTGAGTGGCGCAATTATGCTGGGGGATGACACAAAGAGGAAACCGACGAACCGGACGCAGTTCACAACTAGCGTACGACTTCGTACTCGTGCCCCAGGGCCAGACAATGGCTCAGCCATTCCCCCAGGAACAGATTGAGCTGGGCCTTTTCATCCGGCTGATGCATCGCGGCGTTCGGGTAAGGATAGATGCCGCGAAAGCGTCGTGCATGTTCAGCGCTGATTACCTCGGCCATGCGCGCGTCGTGGTAGACCTGCACTTCCAGCTGCGGCACCGGCAGCCACGGCAGACTGTGTTCCTGACGCACCTGCAAGGTGGTGGTGTACGGACAGGTCTGCAGCACTTCGAGGGCCAGCACGCCGAGCATCTGCTCGCCCTGGGTCACGGCGATGCGCCGCGCCTCGGGTTCGTTGCGCATGTCCGGCACCAGTCGCATCAGGCGCGCGTAGTTGGCCTCGCAGGCAGCTTGCAGCCCCGCGAGGTCGACTCGATAACGATCGCGCAGCTTGTTTACGACCATAACCCCCTCACTTCGGCGCGGTTCAGCGCCAGCCATTGCAAGGCGATGATGCTCGCCGCGTTGGCAATGCGTCCGTCACGGACGGCCTGCAAGGCATCTTCGAACGCCCAGACCGTGACGCGGATATCTTCTGCTTCTTCCTCCAGCCCATGCAGGCCGCCTACGCCGTCGGTGCTGCAGTGCCCCAGGTACAAATGCACGAATTCATTGCTGCCGCCCGGCGACGGAAAATACTTGGTCATCGGCCACAAGGACTTGATGTCCAGTCCAGCTTCCTCCTGCGCCTCGCGGTGAGCAACTTCTTCCGGCACTTCAGCCTTGTCGATCAGACCGGCGACCAGTTCGACCAGCCACGGGTTGTCGGTCTTGCCCATGGCGCCGACGCGAAACTGCTCGAGCAGCACCACTTCATCGCGCTGCGGATCGTAGGGCAGCAGGCACACGGCATCGTGACGCACGAAGACTTCGCGGTTGATCTCGCGACTCATGCCGCCGGCGAACAGCTCATGGCGCAGGTGCAAACGGTCGAGCTTGTAGAAGCCCTCGTAGCAGCGCTCGCGCTTTACAACATCGACGGTGGCCGGAGTGGCGTTGGCTAAATCAGTCATGAGCATCCTCTCTACTGCAAATCCGATTCGAGGTTGCTTTGGGTGACTGGCAACCTCGACTTCGCGCCATCCTAACGCGCCCGCGATGATTGATGCAGCCCCTTTACCGTCAGCGGGATGGACGGTGGAGGCGAAACCCACTCTAATTAGCTTAGTGGCGAACTGACTGCCTCGACGAGAGTCGAAGCGGATAACTTTTTGCCTTCCTCTGTTTCACAAAGGACGCCCATGTCGCTCTTCAAAATTGCCTCCGTGGCCGCCATCGCCCTGACTCTTGGCGCATGCTCGAGCCTGTTCCAGCCCAGCTACCGCACGCCGCTGGAAACCACCCGCGATGCGTCGGAAACCCTGAAACCCGGCTGTTCCGGCCCGGACTGCCCACTGGTAAACATCGATACCCTGCGCTTCCCGGCTGAGCCGGCACTGGATGGCATCATTGAAAAGCGTCTGCTGCAAATGACCCGCAGCGAGCCAAATGCGCCGGTGGCACCAACGCTGGCCGCCTATCGTGATCAGTTCCTGCGCACCGCCGACCCACACTACGGCAGCTATTTGCAGGCCAAGGTACGTGAGCAGCATGACGGCTTGGTGATCATCGAGTTGTCGAGCTACCTCGACACCGGTGGCGCTCATGACACACCGGGGCGCGGCTTCATCAACTATTCGCGTCAGCAGCACAAAGTGCTGAGCCTGTCGGACATGTTGCTGCCGGGTCAGGAAGAAATGTTCTGGAAAGCCGCACAGGTAGTGCACAACAGCTGGCTGATCAACACCAGGCTCGATCAGGAACCGGAGTTCGTGAAGAATTGGCCATTCGTGAAAACCCCGAACGTGGCCCTGACAACCGGCGGCGTGGTGCTCAAGTACAACGTGAGCACCATCGCGCCTTACGCGCTGGGCCTGATCGAAATGACGATCCCTTACTCGCGCCTGAACGGCATCCTCAAGCCCGAGCTGTTTCCGGGCCGTAGCTGAAGGCTCGGCCGAGCACCAGCTGTAGCAGCCCTGCCAGCACCAGCGCCGGCAGGGTCGCGCCGACATCCGGATACAGATTCGCCAGCAAGTGGTAGGTGCTGATACCGCCCAGCCACGCCAACAGCGCCGGCCAGCGCAACGCGGCCGCAGCGACCTGGCCCCGGCGCTTGCGCAGGATGAAGTGATCGACCAGCACCACGCCGAACAGCGGCGCGAACACCGAACCGATCAGCAGCAGGAAGTTCTGGTACTGCGCCAGTGGCGCCAGCAGCGCGATCAGGGTGCAGAGCACGCCGATGGCCAAGGCCAGATGCTCGACTTTCAAGCGCAACAGAATCCCGCTCGACACCGCCGCCGAGTGAATGTCGGCGAAGGCGTTTTCCGACTCGTCCAACAGAATCAGCAACAGCGGAATCCCCAGGCCAGCACCGGCCAAAGCCAACAGCAACGCGTTGACTTCACCGCTCGGCGCGAACGCCAGGGTGTAGGCCACGCCGAGGGTCATCAACCAGAAATTGCCGATGAAGAAACCGATGGCGGTGCCACCAAATACGTTCTTCGCGCGCTTGCCGAAACGCGAGTAATCGGCGATCAGCGGCAGCCACGACAACGGCATCGCGATGGCAATGTCGAAGCCCACGGCGAAGGGCATCGAACCGTCCCCGGTACGCGCCCAAAGCGCAGCCAGATCGGCCTTGGCGAACAGGTTCCAGGTCAGCCAGATGCAGGCCGCGAGGATCAGCCAGATGCCCCATTTACGCAGGATCTTGCGCACGAACGTCAGCGGCCCGCTGACGGCGAGCAGGGTCGCCAGCGCACCAAAGCATAAGGTCCAGAGCATCGGACTGGCCCACAGCGAACCTTCGCTGAACGCACGGGTGCCGAGCAGACTGGCCGCATCACGCATGACGATGATTTCGAACGAGCCCCAACCGATCAGTTGCAGCAGGTTGAGCAGCGCCGGCAGGCCCGCGCCTTTGCTGCCGAGGCTGAGTTTCAGCGCGGCCATCGACGACAGGCCGGTGTCGCTGCCGATCACCCCGACTGCTGCCAGCAATAGCACGCCGACCAGGGTGCCGAGGAAGATCGCCAGCAGTGAACCGGACAGGCCGAGACCGGGCGCCAGCAAGGCACCGGTCTGCAACACCATCAGGCCGATGCCGAGGGAAAACCACAGGGAAAACAGATCGCGACCGCCGAATACCCGCTTGTCGGCGGGTACGGCGAGGTCGGGGGAATAAGTGCTGGGTTGAATGCTCAAGGGTGTTATCTCGGAGGAGTATTTTTGTCATTGAGATCCTTGGCGCCTGTTCTGACGCCTTCGCGAGCAAGCCCGCTCCCACACTGATCTCCCGTGAACACAAGTTTTGTGTACAACTGGATTCAAATGTGGGAGCGGGCTTGCTCGCGAAGAGGCCAGCACAGACACCGCAGACTTCAGGTCAGATCAAACCTTCTTGTACAGCTGACTGCCTTCCTTCTTGAACCGCTCGGCCTGTTCCGCGAGGCCTTGGGCGACATCCACGTCGACCGCGTCGATCCGCTGGTTGGCCGCGTATTCGCGGACTTCCTGGGTGATCTTCATCGAGCAGAATTTCGGCCCGCACATCGAACAGAAGTGCGCGACCTTGGCCGAGTCCTTCGGCAGGGTTTCATCGTGATACGAACGGGCAGTGTCCGGGTCGAGACCGAGGTTGAACTGGTCTTCCCAACGGAATTCGAAACGCGCCTTGCTCAAGGCGTTGTCACGAATCTGCGCGCCCGGATGGCCCTTGGCAAGGTCGGCGGCATGGGCGGCGATCTTGTAGGTGATGATCCCGGTTTTCACGTCATCCTTGTTCGGCAGGCCGAGGTGTTCCTTCGGCGTCACGTAGCAGAGCATCGCGCAACCGAACCAGCCGATCATCGCCGCACCGATACCCGAGGTGATGTGGTCGTAACCCGGAGCGATGTCGGTGGTCAGCGGGCCGAGGGTGTAGAACGGCGCCTCGTCGCAGCACTCCAGCTGCTTGTCCATGTTCTCTTTGATCAACTGCATCGGCACATGGCCCGGGCCTTCGATCATGCACTGCACGTCGTGTTTCCAGGCGATCTTGGTCAACTCGCCGAGGGTCTCCAGTTCGCCGAATTGCGCTTCGTCGTTGGCGTCGGCAATCGAGCCCGGACGCAGACCATCACCCAGCGAGAAGCTGACGTCGTAGGCCTTCATGATTTCGCAGATTTCGTCGAAGTGGGTGTAGAGGAAGTTCTCTTTGTGGTGCGCCAGGCACCACTTGGCCATGATCGAACCACCACGGGAAACGATGCCGGTCACACGCTTGGCGGTCAGCGGCACGTAGCGCAACAGCACGCCGGCGTGGATGGTGAAGTAGTCGACGCCCTGCTCGGCCTGTTCGATCAGCGTGTCGCGGAACAGCTCCCAGGTCAGGTCTTCAGCGACGCCGTTGACCTTCTCCAGCGCCTGATAGATCGGCACGGTACCGATCGGCACCGGCGAGTTGCGGATGATCCACTCGCGGGTTTCGTGGATGTGTTTGCCGGTGGACAAGTCCATCACGGTGTCCGAACCCCAGCGAATGCCCCAGGTCAGTTTCGCCACTTCTTCTTCGATGGACGAACCCAGGGCGCTGTTGCCGATGTTGCCGTTGATCTTCACCAAGAAGTTACGGCCGATGATCATCGGTTCCAGTTCGACGTGGTTGATGTTGGCCGGAATGATCGCGCGACCACGGGCGATTTCTTCGCGGACGAACTCGGGGGTGATTTCTTTCGGGATGCTCGCACCGAAGCTGTGACCGGCGTGTTGCTGGGTCAACAGGCCGGCGGCGCGGGCCTCTTGCAGCTTCATGTTTTCGCGGATGGCGACGTATTCCATCTCGGCGGTGATGATGCCTTTGCGCGCGTAGTGCATCTGGCTGACGTTGGCCCCGGCCTTGGCCCGGCGCGGGTTGTTGACGTGAGCGAAACGCAGTTTGGTCAGCTCCGGGTCAGCGAGGCGTTCCTGACCAAAGTTCGAGCTCAAGCCTGGCAGACGCTCGGTGTCGCCACGGTCGTCGATCCACGCCGAACGCACGTCGCCCAGACCTTTGCGTACATCGATCACCACGTTCGGATCGGTGTACGGACCCGAGGTGTCATACACGGTGACCGGCGCATTGATTTCGCCGCCGAAGTCAGTCGGGGTCACATCCAGGGTGATTTCGCGCATCGGCACGCGGATGTCCGGGCGCGAGCCCTGAACGTAGACTTTCTGCGAACGAGTGAAGGGTTGAACGGACTGTTCATCGACCTTGGCCGAGTCACTCAGGTTGATCGCGTTTTTTGATTTTGTCGTCATCACGGGCTCTCCAGACAGCATCCAGCAGTGGATTGTCGGAGCAGAACCTGAAAGGCACGGACGCACCAGGACTGGTGCTGTGCATCGTCGTCGAGCGTTCGATTGTCGAACAATTTCCCGGACGAAGCACAAGAGGACTCGCCGGGTGACGAGAAATCTTGTTCCCTACGCAGGCGCTAACCTGATCAGGTTCAACGGGATCCGAAATTATTCGATCTCAGCCTCATAGCAAGGCACCCCGACAAGAACCCGGCCAGTCTAGACACAACCGGCAAAGAACGCCAACACCGCAGCAAACACCTTGATGAATGGCGTAATTAGCGGGACTTGCAGGATTGTTGCCGCACGTTTGCACAACTACACTCGCTGTGCCTTGCGCGCCTTGACGCTGCCGGGGCCGCGCCGTAGCCTTGGCGCGCACATTATTTTCATAATATTTTTTGCTAGGGATCGCCTCATGCTGCGCAAACTTTCACTGGCTCTTGCCGTGTCTTGTGCGTCCAACGCAATGGCCTGGGCAGCAGAAGCGCCCTTGTCGACCAAGACCGATCTGGTCAGCGTCTATCAGGAAGCGGTCGACAACAACGCCGATCTGGCCGCCGCCCGCGCCCAGTACGGTGCACAGAAAGAAGTGGTGCCACAGGCCCGCGCAGGGTTGCTTCCCAACTTGTCTGGTGGCGCCGAAGTGGCGGACGTGCGCACCTCGATCGACCAGCCTTCGGCCATTGCCAATCGCAGCGCGCACTCCTATCAGGCGACCCTGGCCCAGCCATTGTTCCGCGCTGATCGCTGGTTCCAGTACCAGGCCGCCAAGGACGTCAACGAACAGGCCGCCCTGCAACTCTCGGCCACCGAGCAGAACCTGATCCTGCAATCGGCGGAAAGCTACTTCAACGTGCTGCGCAGTCAGGACAACCTGGCCTCGACCAAAGCTGAAGAAGCCGCGTTCAAGCGTCAGCTCGACCAGTCCAACGAGCGCTTCGACGTCGGCCTGTCGGACAAGACCGACGTGCTGCAATCGCAGGCCAGCTACGACACCGCGCGCGCCAACCGCATCGTTGCGCAGCGTCAGGTTGACGATGCGTTCGAAGCGCTGATCACTCTGACCAACCGCCAGTACAACTCGATTCAGGGCATCGTTCACACGCTGCCGATCCTGCCGCCGACGCCAAACGACGCCAAGGCCTGGGTCGACACCGCAGGCAAACAGAACCTCAATCTGCTGGCGAGCAACTTTGCGGTCAGCTCCGCCGAACAGACCCTCAAACAGCGCAAGGCCGGTCACCTGCCGACCCTCGATGCCGTGGCCAAATACGAAAAGGGTGACAACGACGCCCTCGGCTTCGCCAACCCGAACGCCTTCGGTACTCCGTACGGTGGCAACGTCGAGCAAAGCACCCTGGCCCTGCAACTGAACATTCCGATCTACAGCGGCGGGCTGACCAGCTCGCAAGTGCGCCAGTCCTATGCGCAGCTGGATCAGAGTGAGCAACAGCGCGAATCCCTGCGCCGGCAAGTGGTGGAAAACACCCGCAACCTGCATCGCGCGGTGAACACCGATGTCGAGCAGGTGCAGGCGCGCCGCCAGTCGATCATCTCCAACCAGAGCGCGGTGGAAGCCACGGAAATCGGTTATCAGGTGGGTACGCGCAACATCGTCGACGTGCTCGATGCGCAGCGTCAGCTGTACACCTCGGTGCGCAACTACAACAACACCCGCTACGACTACATCCTCGACAACCTGCGTTTGAAGCAGGCAGCGGGAACGTTGAATCCGGGTGACTTGCAGGACCTGGCGCGCTATCTGAAGCCCGACTACAACCCGGACAAGGACTTCCTCCCGCCGGATCTGGCCAAGGCAGCGGAAGCACAGCTCAAGGCGCGCCCGTAAACAGCAAACAAGATACCTGTGGCGAGGGAGCTTGCTCCCGCTCGGCTGCGCAGCAGTCGTAAACCTGGCAACTCGATGTATCAGGGCTTGGGGCAGCTGCGCTGCCCAACGGGAGCAAGCTCCCTCGCCACAGGGGTTGAGTGCAAATCAGCGAATCAACCTGCCCAGCCCATCCAGCAACCGCTGCAACGCCCCCTGATTACGGCGCATCACCGCCAGCCCGGCCTCGGCCATGCGTTGCGCATCGCGGGGTAATTCGAACAGGCGCTGCACTGCCACCGCCAGCCCTTCGGCATCATCCACTTCGGCCAACGCCCCGGCTTCGCGCAATTGCGCGGCGATGTCGAGGAAGTTGAACAGATGCGGGCCACTGATCACCGGTTTGGCCAGTGCCGCCGGCTCCAGCAGATTGTGCCCACCGTTCGGTACCAGGCTGCCGCCAACGAAAGCGCTGTCAGCCAACGCGTAGAGAAACAGCAACTCGCCCATGGTGTCGCCGAGCAGCACTGAAGTGTTCGCCTCGACATTGGCACCACTCGAACGGCGCACCGTGGCAAAGCCTTCACGCTGGCACAGCTCGAACACCGAGTTGAAGCGTTCGGGATGGCGCGGCACCAGAATCAGCAGCGCATTCGGGTAGTTCGCCAACAGCCGACGATGGGCGTCGAGCACGACCTCGTCTTCGCCTTCGTGGGTGCTGGCGGCGATCCATACCGGGCGCTCCAGCGCTTGCCACTGTCCGCGCAGCTCAGCGGCACGTTGCAGCAGTTGCGGGTCGATGGTCAGATCGAACTTGATCGAACCGGTGACTTCAACCGTCTGCGGGCGCGCGCCCAGATCACGGAAGCGCTGGGCTTCAGCCTCGGTCTGCACCGCAAAAAAACTCATCTCCGCAAGCATCGGCGCGGTCAGCTTGCTGAAACGGCCATAGCCCCGGGCCGAGCGCTCGGACAGTCGACCATTGGCCAGCGCCACCGGGATCCCGCGTTTGGCGCACTGATGGATGTGGTTGGGCCACAGTTCGGTTTCCATGATCACCGCGAGTTTCGGTTTGGCGTGATCAAGAAAACGCGCCGCTGCGCACGGCAAGTCATAGGGCAGATAGCAATGCTGGATACGCGGCTCGTTGGCGAACAATGCCTGAATCCGTTCCGATCCGGTCGGGGTCATGCAGGTCACGGTGATCGGCAGCTGCGGATAACGTTGCAGCAAAGCGCGAATCATCGGCGCAGCAGCGATGCTTTCGCCCACCGACACTGCGTGCACCCAGATCCCGCCGGGTTGCAGTGGTGGCATCCCGTAGGAGAAGCGCTCGCCAATCCGTTTGGCATACGCCGGGGCCTTGCGCGAGCGCAGCCACAGCCGAATCGCCACCAATGGCAGCCCCAGGTAAAACAGCGCGGTGTAGAGAGTTCTATTCATGGCGGCGGAGTTTATCGACTTTTGTCGCCAATCGCCCGCAAGTGCACGGCAAAACGTTCGGCCAGCCAGCGCGCCGCAGGCCCCAGGGGTTCATCCCGGCGCCAGACCAGTTCCACCACCAAGGCCGGCGGGGTCCATTCGCTGTCCAGTTCAACCATCAAACCCTGATAGGCCGAGTACTGCACCACATGCCGGGGCAGCCACGCCCAACCGAGATCGCGCACCAGCCATTCGGCCATCACATAGAAACTGTCGGCGCGCCACACTTGCGGGCTGGCCGGTTCGTTGCCGGGGTAGACGCTGGTCTGCGTCGACATCAGCAATTGCCGATGCTGCGCCAGTTGCTGGCAGGTGACGTAGGACTGCGTCGCCAGCGGATGATTGATGCCGCAGACGGTGACCATTTCCACCCGGCCCAATACCCGTCGTTCCAGCGCTTCGGGGATTTCATCGTGATAGAACAGCAGGCCCAGATCGGCGCGACGCTCGACCAGTTTGCGTGCGACTTCACCCTGGGCGGCGCTGGTCAGTTGCACTTCGAGACTGGGAAATTGCTCGGCCAGCGCATCGAAGCTTTCCACCAGTGCCTGATATGGCATCGCTTCATCCTGAGCCACGCGCAACTGCGCTTCCTGGCCGCGCATCATCGCCATCGCCCGACCGTTCAGACGCGCGCATTGGCGCAACACTTCGCGCGCCTCTTCGAGCAGGGCTTCCCCCGCTTCGGTGAGCCTGGGCTGGCGACCACTGCTACGCTCGAACAGGCTGACACCCAAATCGTCCTCCAACATGGCGATGGCGCTGCTGATCGCCGACTGCGCCTTGCGCTGCTGGCGCGCCACGGCGGAGAACGAGCGTTGCTCGGCGACGCTGACGAAGGCGCGCAGTTGATCGAGATTCCACTGAGTATTCATGCTGCAGCCCATCTTGAAAACAGATAGGTAATGACTTTACCCCATCTGGCGATCGACTAGAATGCCGCCTCAGCAAGCAACGTTTTACATGAGGATCTACACATGAACGCCTACGCCTTCCTGGCTATCGCCATCTGCGCCGAAGTGATCGCCACCGTTTCGATGAAAGCGGTCAAAGGCTTGAGCACCCCGCTGCCGCTGATTCTGGTCATCGTCGGCTACGGGATCGCTTTCTGGATGCTGACTCTGGTGGTGCGCACTGTGCCAGTGGGTGTTGCCTACGCCGTGTGGGCCGGTATGGGCATCGTGATGGTCAGCGTCGCGGCGCTGTTCATTTATGGGCAGAAGCTGGATGTGCCGGCGATGCTCGGAATGGCGTTGATCGTGCTCGGTGTGGTGGTCATCCAGCTGTTCTCGAAAACTGCCGGTCACTGATTTGAAGTAACGCACATCCCCTGTGGGAGCGGGGGGGGGGGGGG
>NZ_JBYOKU010000034.1:0-73751 GCF_057799175.1 Pseudomonas sp. 14P5.3.2
TTTATCGGAGAGGGGGTTCCACAAAAACCCCCCCCTTCCCCCCCCCCCCCCCCCCCCCCCCCCCCCCCGCTCCCACAGGTTTTCACTGGACTGTGGCTGCAGACAAGCCTCAACAGTAAATCAACCGCCGCCATTTTGTGAGCAGGTTTTGCCCATCCGGGACTATGGTCTAACGGGTTGTCCCCAGGCGGATTTGCGTAGACCATGGGCGCCTTGGTTTTTTGCCTGCCAGAGTTCTTTGCCATGACTGCCCAATCCACAGCGCGACCGGCGCCGTTCAGCCGTTCCGACTACAAGACCCTCGGCCTTGCGGCTCTCGGCGGGGCGCTGGAGATCTACGATTTCATCATTTTCGTGTTCTTCGCCCTGACCCTCAGCCAATTGTTCTTCCCGCCGGAAATGCCCGAGTGGCTGCGTCTGCTGCAAAGCTTCGGGATCTTCGTCACCGGTTATCTGGCGCGCCCGCTGGGCGGAATTCTGATGGCGCATTTCGCCGATCGCCTGGGCCGGAAAAAGGTTTTCAGTCTGAGCATCCTGATGATGGCGCTGCCGTGCCTGCTGATCGGGATCATGCCGACTTATGCCCAGATCGGCTATTTCGCGCCGCTGCTGTTGCTGGCGCTGCGCATCCTGCAAGGCGCGGCGGTCGGCGGCGAAGTCCCGAGCGCCTGGGTGTTCGTCGCCGAGCACGCGCCTGCCGGGCATCGCGGTTACGCGCTGGGCTTTTTGCAGGCCGGGCTGACCTTCGGTTACTTGATCGGCGCGCTGACCGCGACGTTCCTCGCGCAGGTGTTCACCCCGGCAGAAATCCTCGATTACGCCTGGCGTTATCCGTTCCTGCTCGGTGGTGTGTTCGGCGTGATCGGCGTGTACCTGCGCCGCTGGTTGAGCGAAACCCCGGTGTTCGTGGCCATGGAAGCCCAGCGTGAAGCACGGGTCGAACTGCCGCTGCGCACGGTGCTGCGCGAGCATCGTCTGGCGATGTTGCCGGCGATGCTGCTGACCTGTGTGCTGACGTCGGCGGTGGTGGTGTTCGTGGTCATCACCCCGACCATGATGCAAAAAACCTTCGGCATGAGCGCCAGCCACACCTTTGCCCTGAGCGCGTTGGGCATTGTCTTTCTCAACATCGGTTGTGTGATTGCCGGGTTGCTGGTCGATCGCATCGGTGCCTGGCGCACGGTCATGCTGTATAGCCTGCTGCTGCCATTGGGCGTTGGCGTGCTTTACAGCTGTTTGATCACGGGCGGCAACTGGGTGGGCCTGGCATACGCCATCGCCGGTCTGGCCTGTGGTGTGGTCGGCGCGGTGCCGTCGGTGATGGTCGGATTGTTTCCGGCGCGGATTCGCGTGTCGGGCATCTCCTTCACCTACAACATTGCCTACGCCGCGTGGGCGAGCATCACCCCGCTGTTGCTGATCGGTCTGATGCCGTGGAGCCCATGGATCTGCGTGATGTTCTGTGCGGTGATGGGCGCGGTCGGCATTGTCAGCGCAGTGTATTTCGGTTCGCGCATGAGCGCTGTCGGACGCCAATCCGTGGCGCCCTGTTCCTGACGAGTGTCAGGTCAGCCAGTGCCACCACAGCAAAGTCCCGGCCAGCCCGACCACCGAGACAATGGTTTGCAGAATCGACCAGACCCAGATCGTCTGTTTGAGCTGCAAGCCAAAGTACTCGCGAACCATCCAGAAGCCGGCATCGTTCACGTGGCAGAAGAACACTGAGCCGGCGCCAATCGCCAGCGCCACCAACGAGCTTTGCGTCGCGGCGAGTCCGGCCATCATCGGCGCCAGGATCCCCGCCGTCGTGGTCGTGGCGACGGTCGCCGAGCCGGTGGCCTGACGCAGTGCCACGGCAATCAGCCAGGCCAGCAGCAGGTAGGGCATATGCGCACCTTCGGCGACTTTACTGATGGTCTGGCTGACGCCGGCGTCCAGCAAGGTCTGCTTCAAGCCGCCGCCGGCACCAATCGTCAGCAGCAACACGGCAATCGGCGCCAGGCTTTTGCGCAGCGTGCCGCCGACTTGCTCGCGCGGCATGCCGTTGGCCCAACCGAGGCAGATCACCGCCGCCATCACCGCAATGCCCAGCGCCACCAACGGTTCGCCGAGGAACTTCAGGGTCAGGGCGACGCTGCTTTCGGGGGGCATCGCGACTTTCGCCAGGGTGCTGCCGAGCATCAGCAGCACTGGCAACAGAATGATCAGCAGCGACATGCCGAAACTCGGCTGGCGCGGCGCTTTCGGTGGGGCGCTGAACAGTGCGCCGAGCTCTGCCGGTTCATCGACGTGCATGCGTTTCGACAGCCAGTTGCCGTAGATCGGCCCCGCTAGAATCACCGCCGGAATCGCGATGCTGAAGCCCAGCAACATGGTCAGCCCAAGGTCCGCATGCAACGCGCTGACCGCGATCAGCGGCCCGGGGTGCGGCGGCATCAAGGCATGCAGGGTGGTCATCCCGGCCAGGGCCGGAATCGCGATTTTCAACAGTGGCTGACCCGAACGACGGGCCATGACAAAGATGATCGGTACCATCATCACCAGGCCCACTTCGAAGAACAGCGGCAGGCCGATCACCATCGCCACCAGCGCCATGACCCACGGCAGGGACTTGCCTTTACCCAGGCCGAGCAAGGTTGAAGCGATGCGGTCGGCCGCGCCGGACTCGGCCATCAGCGCGCCGAGCATCGAGCCCAGGGCAATGATGATCCCGGCCTCACCGAGGATCGCCCCGGCGCCTTTGCTGAACGCCTTGGCCACGTCTTCCGGGGGCAAACCGGCGCCGACACCGGCAATAAAAGTGCCGATCAGGATCGAGAGAAAGGGCGGAAGTTTGGTGGCGCTGATCAACACGATAATTGTGGCAATCGCCAACAGGCAGCAGAGAATCAGACGGGTGTCGTGAACCATCCAGGCAGCGGTCGATAAATCCAAAACGGGACTCCTTATCGGGCAGTTACCGGCAACATGTTGTTGCAATTTGCCCTGAGAATACCTGAAGTGGCCGGTCCAGAGCGGTGGCTTTTGTAACGGCTCAGTGAGGGCGATGAATAGGAGCAAAAGCCCGACGGGATTATTTTTGACTGACCGGTCTCAATCGCTCTTCAGAAAACTTTTCCAAGGCCGATGGTTAGGCTGCATCCCGCTTTCTACCCTGCCTATCGGTACTTTCCCATGTTCAACAAACGCCTCAAGCAAGAGCTGGCCACTCTTCGTGAAGAACTCTCCAGCCTGCTGCAGGTGAAGGAAAGCCTGGAAAGCGAGATGCTGGTGCTGACCCTGGAGGCCGATGGGCGGATCCAGTCGGTCAACCAGAACTTCCTCACCGAGATGCTCTACAAGAGCCAGGACCTGGTGGGGCGTGCCATTGAAGACATCGTCCCGGCGCATGTGAAGTCCGACGAATTCCATCATCGCTTCAAGGCCGCACTGACGCGGGGCGAGCATTTCGCCGGGGCCGTGCGCCTCTCGCGCGGTAATGGCGAAGAGGCGTGGCTGCGCTCCATCGTGCAACCGGTGCGTTCCTCGGACGGGCGGATCAAGCATTTCTCGATCTTTTCCAGTGACCTGACCCGCACCATCGAAGCCTCTCGCGAACACGAAAACCTGATCGGTGCGTTGGTGCGTTCGACGGCGGTGATCGAGTTCGACCTCAATGGCAACGTGTTGAATGCCAACGAGCGCTTTCTGCATGGCATGGGTTACAGCCTGGCGCAGATCAAAGGCAAACATCACCGGATGTTCTGCACACCCGAGGAGTACAACAGCGCCGAGTACCAGAATTTCTGGCGTCGCCTGAACAACGGTGAGTTTGTCGCCGAGCGCTTCAAGCGGGTCGACAGCCATGGTCGTACGGTGTGGCTGGAGGCGTCCTACAACCCGGTGGTCGATGCCAACAATAAACTGTACAAAGTGGTGAAATTCGCCACGGTGATCACCGATCAGGTCAACCGCGAACAAGCGGTTGCCGACGCGGCTAGCATTGCCTACAGCACTTCGCAGCAAACCGACAACACCGCGCAACGGGGCACCACGGTGGTCACCGAGGCGGTGAATGTGATGCGCGATCTGTCGCGCCACATGCAGGCGGCCGGTGAGGGCATCGAGGCGCTGAACGAGCAGTCGCAGGTGATCGGCACCATCGTCAAAACCATCAGCGGCATTGCCGAGCAGACCAACCTGCTGGCGCTCAACGCTGCCATTGAGGCGGCTCGCGCTGGTGAACAGGGCCGAGGCTTTGCGGTGGTGGCCGACGAAGTACGGCAACTGGCCTCGCGAACCAGCCAGGCGACCGAAGAAATCGTCACCGTGGTGCGGCAGAACCAGGAGATGGCGCGCAATGCTGTGGCGCTGATGACCGATGGCAAGCTGCAGGCCGAGCAAGGCCTGGCGCTGGCGGCGGAAGCGGGCACGGTGATTGTCGAGATTCAGGACGGCGCGCAGAAAGTGGTGGATGCGGTCGGTCAGTTTGCCAATCAACTCTCTAACTAATCTCAATTGATCCCATGTGGGAGCGAGCTTGCTCGCGAATGCGGTGTGTCATTCAACATCGATGTAGCTGACCTATCGCCTTCGCGAGCAAGCTCGCTCCCACAGGTTTTTCATCCGCCTTCTTTCTGTAGTCTGGCGCTACAATCTGTTCCTTTTCCCCGGAGCAGATCCCCATGAGTGCTTCCCACCGCCGCCCGGTTCCCTTGAACAAAGCCTATCGTCTGCTCAATCACGGGCCGACCGTGCTGGTCAGCGCCGCCCATGACGGCCAGCGCAACATCATGGCCGCCGCCTGGGCGATGCCGCTGGATTTCGAACCGCCGAAAGTCGCCGTCGTCCTCGACAAGTCCACCTGGACGCGCCAGTTGCTCGAAGCGTCCGGCACGTTTGTGCTCAACGTGCCGTGCGTCAATCAGGCAGACATCGTGCAAACCGTCGGCAATACCTCGGGTCTGGAGATCCAGCAGAATCAGGGGCAGGACAAGTTTCAGGCTTATGGCCTGCAAACCTTCGCCGGTGAAACCGTCGAGGCGCCTCTGCTTGAAGGCTGCGTGGCCTGGCTCGAATGCCGCTTGCTGCCGGAACCGCGCAACCACGAGCAGTACGACCTGTTCCTCGCCGAAGTCATCGCCGCCCAGGCCGATGAGCGGGTGTTCAGCGACGGGCGCTGGCATTTCGACGGGCATGATGGCTTGCGCACGCTGCACCACGTGGCCGGCGGGCATTTCCTGACGATTGGCGATGCGGTGGACGGTAAAACCCTGGCGCTGTGACCTGCATCTGATGGAAAACGCGCGCCGGATGTAGCAAGGTGTGGGGCATTGTCGAACCAATCAGGCGCTCGCCCCATGGACCTTTCGCTTTCCAGCTATCTCGCCCCGTTGCTATCGCTGGCGCTGTTGTGGACGGTCGCGGTGGTCACCCCCGGCCCGAACTTCTTCAACATCGCCCAACTGGCGGTCAGCCGTTCCCGACGCCATGGCGTGGTCGCGGCGCTGGGCGTCGCCACCGGCACCGTGTTGTGGGGCCTGGCCGGCGGTTTGGGGATTCAGACCTTGTTCAGCGCGGCGCCAACCCTGTACCTGAGCTTCAAGATCGCCGGTGGCTGCTACCTGATCTACCTCGGCCTCAAGCAGTTCAAACGCAAAGCGCCGATTGCCGCCGGTACGCTGGATGAGTCGCAACAGACCCTGCTGGGCGCCTACGGGCGGGGCTTTCTGGGCAACATGACCAACCCCAAGTCGGCACTGTTCGTCGCCACCATCTTCGCCACCGCAATGCCGGCCCACGTCCCGCCGCTACTGCTGACACTGGCTGTGCTGACCATGGCCACGCTGTCGTTCAGTTGGTATTGCAGCGTTGCGTTGTTCTTCGCCAGCCGCCGGATCGCGAGTGTTTACGAGCGTTCACGGCAATGGCTGGATCGCTTGGCCGGTGGTTGTTATCTGCTGTTTGGGGCGCATCTGGTGGCTAATCGCTGAGCCGGGTGATATTGCGCGTTAAACCCGTTGCATGAAAAAAGGCTTACCTCGCGGTAAGCCTTTTCTTGTTTCTGCGTAACCTCAATCCCCCAACGCTTCCCCTTCACGCCGCGGATCGGCACCACCGGCCAACGACGCTTTACCCTGCGCATCCTTGACCCTAACGATCGCCTGGGTGCCGCTGGTCATGTCGATTTCATTCACCGCATGGCCCTTGTCTTTCAACGCCTGAATCAGCGCCGGGCTGAACTGGCCTTGTTCCAGTTCGGTCGGGCCGTTGCGGCTGCCGAAGTTGGGCAGGCTGATGGCGCTTTGCGGGTCGAGGTTCCAGTCGAGCAGGCCGACGGTGGTCTTGGCCACGTATTCGATGATCTGCGAACCGCCCGGCGAGCCGACGCTGGCGAGGAATTCGCCGCTGTTGCGGTCGAAGATCAGCGTCGGCGCCATCGACGAGCGAGGGCGTTTGCCGGGTTCGACGCGGTTGGCGACTTTCTGCCCGTGCTCTTCGGGGATGAACGAGAAATCGGTCATCTGGTTGTTCAGCAAAAAGCCCTGCACCATCAGATGCGAGCCGAACGCCGCTTCGATGGTGGTGGTCATCGACACCGCGCCACCGAGGTCATCCACGGCGACGACTTGCGAGGTGGAAATGCGCAGTGGCGAGCGATCCGGCGCGTAGGCCACTTGCACGCCCGGCGGGGTGCCCGGTTGGGCGCTGCCCATGCTGCGTTCGCCGATCAGGCTGGCGCGGCTGGCCAGATAACCCGGGTCGACCAGACCTTTGACCGGCACCGGAACGAAATCGGTGTCGGCGACGTATTGCGCACGGTCGGCGTAGGCCAGGCGTTCGGCTTCGGCGATCAGGTGCACCGCTTGGGGATCGGGTTCGATACCGGCCGGTTTGTTGGTTTTCACGGGTTTGAGTGGCGTCAGTGACAGGCGCGGGTCGCGGCTTTCCAGTGCCTGCAAGGTGCCGAGAATCTGCGCCACGGCGATCCCGCCCGATGACGGCGGCGGCATGCCGCAGACCTGCCAGCGCTTGTAGTCGGTGCACAGCGGTGCGCGTTCCTTCGCCTGATAGCGCTGAAGATCATTCAGCGACAGGCTGCCGGGGTTGGCATGGCCCTGCACCTTGGCGACGATCTCCTCGGCAATCGGACCTTTGTACAGCGCGTCCGGGCCTTCGTTGGCGATGCGCTTGAGCACGGCGGCCAATGCCGGATTCTGCAGACGGGTGCCGATGGCTTTGACGCTGCCGTCGCGGTTGAGGAAGTAGGCGGCCATGTCCGGTGATTTACGGATCACCGGGTCGGATTCCAGCAGCGAATGCAGGCGCGGCGAAATCGCGAAACCCTGCTCGGCGAGTTTGATCGCCGGCTCAAACAGCGTGGCCCACGGCAGGCGACCGTGTTGCTTGTGTGCCATTTCCAGCGCACGCAGCACGCCCGGAGTGCCCACCGACCGACCGCCGATCTGCGCCTGCGGGAATGGCATCGGTTTGCCGTCGGCCTGCAGGAACAGCTTCTCGGTGGCACCGGCGGGGGCAGTTTCGCGCCCATCATAAGTGCGCACCTGTTTGCCGTCCCACAACACGATCATCGCACCGCCACCGATCCCGGAGGATTGCGGCTCGACCAGGGTCAGCACCGCTTGCATGGCAATCGCCGCATCAATCGCCGAACCACCCTTGCGCAGCATCTCGCGACCGGCCTCGGCGGCCAGCGGATTGGCGGCAGCGGCCATGTGTTGACTGGCGTGGCGAGTCTGCAGATCGGTGCGGTAGCCGGAAGCAGCTTCCGGCGCCAGCGGCAAGGTCGAGGAGGGCGGGGCGTTGCACGCGGTGAGGGTCAGGGCGCTGATGATCAGCGTCAGGGCAGGCAGGCGAAAGCGGCTCAGGGGCAGGGCTGGAAACACGTGGGGCTCTCCGTCCATGGGGTGAAAGGTCTGACGGACTTTATCGACCGGTCGGTCGCGACGCAAACCGGTGGGCATTTTTGTCTTTCTTTTCGGGGCGGATGTTCGCTAGGGTCAATCCCAAATTCATCGAACTGAAACAAAACCCCTGTGGGAGCGAGCTTGCTCGCGAATGCGGCGTGTCAGGCAACCAAAATGTTGAATGCACAATCGCCTTCGCGAGCAAGCTCGCTCCCACAAATACAAAACCAACAAGAGGCGACGCATGCACAGCGAGTTCCCCACCGAATCCAGCTACCGCGATCAACGTGAACGGTTTCTTGCCGCCGCCAACGCCGCTGGCGCCACGCTCACTTCGTATGCGCACCCGCGTTGCGGCCCCTTTGGCGAACCGCTGAGCACCGATGTCGCGGTGCTCGGAGACCCGCAAGCCAAGCGCCGGCTGGTCGCACTCAGCGGCACCCATGGGGTCGAGGGCTATTACGGTTCGGAATGTCAGATTGACTGGCTGCAGGCTTTCGTTCCCGGCTCGCTGCCCAAGGATGTCGCAGTGGTGATGATCCACCTGATCAACCCATGGGGCACCGCGTGGCTGCGCCGGGTCAACGAAGACAACATCGACCTCAACCGCAATCACCTGGATTTCACCGCCCCGTTGCCGGACAACCGCGCCTACGCCACGCTGCACGAGATCTACGCCTGCACCGAGTTGCACGGCCCCGAGCGTCAGCGCGCCGACGCTTTGCTCGACGCACAGATTGCCGAACACGGCTGGCCGGCGGTGATGTCGATAGTCGAGGGCGGTCAGCACAGTCACCCCGATGGTCTGTTCTACGGCGGCCGCGCGCCGAGCTGGTCGAATCGCACGCTGCACCAGATCATCGACGCGCATCTGGCGGATGCGGAAACCGTGATGTGTTTCGACCTGCACACCGGCGCCGGCGAATACGGCCATCCAATGTTGCTGACCATCACCGAAGCGCCTTACCCGGCACTGACCCAGGCGCAAACGATCTACGGCCCGTGGCTGTACACCTTGCACACCGGTGCCGAAACGCTGAGCGAAACCGGTGTCGCAGCGACGGCTACCGGCTACACCTCACAGGCATTGCTCGATGCGTTGCCGGGCGTGCAGCTGATGCCGTTCGTGATCGAGTGCGGAACGTATCCGGGGCCGCAGGTGCATCGTTACTTGCGTGATGACCATTGGCTGCATCTGCATGGCGATCCGCTGGATGCGACGGGGCGGGCGATCAAGTTGAAACTGCTGGAGCAGTTCTATCCGGCTGATCCGGACTGGCGGGCGATGGTCGGGTTGCGCACTCGGCAGATCTGGGCGAGGGGGTTGATGGCCTTGTCGGCAGAGCAGCCTGAATAGGTCAGGTTTGGCATTGTGGTGAGGAGATAAATTCCCTCACCACAGATGATGTTTTTTCGAGGCATAAAAAAACGGCCTACCTTTCGGTAAGCCGTTTTTAGTACTTGGTGGCTACACAGGGACTTGAACCCCGGACCCCAGCATTATGAATGCTATGCTCTAACCAACTGAGCTATGTAGCCAAGTGGCGCGCATTATTCCCCTGAAATGGAAAAGCGTCAAGCGTAAATTTAAAAATTTTTTCTACGCTTTCAACCGTTTATCAAAATCACTGGCTCAGCAGCGGCGAAGGGCAGCGCTGGAACCAGCGGCTGACCTGTTCATACGCGTACGCCAATTGCAGGACAGCGAAGTCGGCCTGGTGCTTGCCGATGATTTGCAGGCCCATCGGTAAACCATTTGAATTGAATCCCGCCTGAACGTTGGCGACCGGGCAACCCGACAGCGTGCCGGGGATGACCACCTCCATCCAGCGGTGATACGTGTCCATGCTCACGCCTTCGATAGCGGTCGGCCATGGCTGCGTCTTGTCGAACGGGAAGACCTGCGCGCTCGGCAGCAGCAGGTAATCGCAGCGTTCGAACAACCGGGAAATCGCCCGATACCAGTCGCTGCGCACCACGGATGCGGCGAACACTTCGCCGGCCGAAAGCTTCAGACCGTTTTCCACTTCCCAACAGGCTTCCGGTTTCAACTGCGCGCGTTTCTGCGGATCGGCGTAGGCCGCGCCCAACGACCCCGCGACCATCCAGTGCCGCAACGTCCGCCAACTGCTCCACAACCGCTCAGGCGCGAAATCAGGCTCAACCGACTCAACGTGGCAACCGATGCTTTCAAAGTCGGCAAAGGTTTTCTCGCACAGCGACAGAACGCCATTCTCCATCGGCAGATAACCGTTGAAGTCGCCCAGCCAACCCACCCGCGTGCCTTTGAAATCACGCTCCAGCGGCGCCGCAAACGCCTCACCGGATTCAGCAATGGACAGCGGCGCCCGTGCATCGCCCCCGGCCTGCACCGACAACAGTAACGCTGCATCCTTCACACTGCGCGCCATCGGCCCTTCGTACCCCAACTGATCGAAGAACAGATCAGCACTGTCATCAAACGGCACACGCCCCTGCGACGGACGAAAACCAAAGATGTTGTTGAACGCCGCCGGATTACGCAGCGACCCCATCATGTCGCTGCCATCGGCCACCGGCACCAGGTGCATCGCCAGTGCGGCTGCCGCGCCGCCGCTACTGCCTCCAGCGGTTTTGCTCGGATCAAAAGCACAGCCAGTGGCACCAAACAACGGGTTATAGCTCTGCGAACCGAGGCCGAATTCCGGGGTGTTGGTCTTGCCGATGATGATCGCGCCGGCCGCTTTGATCCGCTCGACCATGATGCCGTCGCGCTCGGGGATAAAGTCCTTGAACAGAGGCGAACCCAGCGTGGTGCGGATTCCCTGGGTCAGCGACAGATCCTTGATCGCGTGGGGCAGGCCGTGCATCCAGCCACGGTATTCACCGCGCGCCAGTTCGGCATCGCGCGCATCGGCCTGAGCCAGCAGAACATCGGGCGCCTGCAGGCTGATCAGCGCATTGACCATCGGATTGAAGCGTTCGATATGGGCAAGATAAGTCTGCATCACTTCGCGGCAGGACACCTGGCGCAGGCGGATGCGGTCGGCGAGGGCGTGGGCCTGCAGCAGGACCAGTTCGCTGATGTTATTGGAATTCATGACAACGGCGCCTTTCAGACGGCTGGAGAAACGCCCCGGCCGCATGCCGGGGCGGCTGGAATCAACGCATCAGGTTGGTCCAGAGACGGTCGGCGAGGCGGATCGCGCCTTCACCGCAGGTCTTGCTGAACACCACGTTGGTACCCTCGGGAATGTGCAATTCCGGCGCATCCTTGAGCGCCGCATCGAGGAACGGTTCGACACCTTTGATCGGGCTCTGGTGCTTGAGGAAGTTCTGCGTCATCGCCGAGTTCTCCGGCTGGCTGAGGAACGCGATGAACGCCTTGGCATTCGCCGGATTCTTGCTGCCGGTGGGGATGACCATGTTGTCGACCCAGGCCAGCACGCCTTCTTTCGGGTAGAGGTATTTCAGGCTCGGTTTCATCTCGCGGGCGCGCATCGACGAGCCTCCCCAGAACATCGACATGTCGATTTCACCCGAGGCAAGGTTTTCGCGGATCGAACCGGCCTTGGAGCTGTAGGTCTTCACGAACGGCTTCTGCGCCTTGAGCAGCGTGAGGATCTGCTGCATCTGTTTCGGGTCTTCGCTGCACAGCGGAATGTTCAGGTACAGGCTGGCCATGTCGACCATGTCGCTGACCGAATCGAACATGTTGATCCGCCCCTGCAACTCGGCTGGCGGCTCGTACAAAACCTTGTAGCTGTCGACCGGCCCTTGGTAGCGCGCACTGTCGAGGACCACGCTGGTGGTGCCCCAGATGAACGGCACCGAATACGCGCCTTCAGGGTCCCAGCTCGGTTTTTTCAGGTTATCCACAACGCTGGCGTAGTACGGTTCCTTGACCGGATCGAAACGCTCGAGCAGGTTTTCCTTGATCAGAATCGGGATGAACTGGTGCGACGGAATCGCCACGTCATAGCCCGCGCCGCCCTGTTTCAGCTTGGCCAGCAGGGTCTCGTTGGAGTCGTAGGAATCGACCGTGACTTCGATGCCCGTCTGCTTCTGGAACTTGGCGAGAATCTCCGGCGAGAAGTACCCGCTCCAGCTCACCACGTTGAGTTTTTCCGCGGCCTGAACGCTGCCGGCCATGACCAGCGGCACAGTCAGGAACAACCCGGTGCCGACGCTTTTCATCCACTTGCTCATGTTATTTCCCCACGGTTCGTAGAAGGTTCAGGCGGGCTTTTTGCCCAGCAGGTAAGAGAGGCTGACGAACAGCACCGAGACGCCGAGGATCAGGGTCGAGACGGCGTTGACGTCGGGTGTCACGCCCATGCGCAACAGACCGAAGATGAAGATCGGCAACGTCGTGGTGCCGGCCTGGGAGACCATCATCGAGATCACGAAGTTATCCAGCGAGACGATGAAGGCCAGCATCAGCCCGGAGAAAATCCCCGGCATCAGCAGCGGCAAGGTCACTTTGCGGAAGGTGCGCCACGGGCCGGCGTAGAGGTCGGCGGAGGCTTGCTCCAGCGACAGGTCCATGTCGTTGAGGCGAGCGCGGATCGGCAGGTAGGCGAACGGAATGCAGAACACCGTATGGGCGATGATCAGGTTGCCGTAGCCCAGCGACAGGCCGATGGTGGAGAACAGCGCCAGCGTCGCCACACCGACGACGATTTCCGGCAGCACCAGCGGCAGCATGATTGCGCCCATCGACAGTTGCAGGCCCTTGAACCTGGCGCCGCGCGAAGTACCGAGGGCGGCGAGGGTGGCAATCGCGGTGGCGATCATGCTTGCGCAGACCGCGATCAACAGGCTGTTGCCGGCGGCCTGGCGCAGGGCCTGATTAGCGAACGCGGCGCGGTACCAGTCGAGGCTGAACCCGGTCCACACCGTCGCCGACTGGTTGGCGTTGAACGAGAACACCACCAGCACCACGATTGGCGCATACAGGTACAGATAGAACAGGAAACTGAAGCCGCCGAAGCCGGGGAAGTCCTGCACGCCCAGCCCTTTGCGTTTGAATAATCCGAGCATCACGCACCTCCCTTGGCGATGCGCTGGCGCTCGGCGCGCAGGGCATACACGGTCAGCACCAGCATCACGGCGGCCATCAGCACCAGCGACAGTGCGGCGCCGAACGGCCAGTTACGGGCATCGCTGAACTGCCGGAAAATCAGATTGCCGAGCATCATCCGCGTGCCGCCGCCGAGCAATTCCGGAGCGATCATTGCGCCCAGACAGGGCACGAAGGTGAGGATGGCGCCGGCGAGAATCCCCGGTTTGGCAATCGGCAGCACCACTTTGCGCAAGGTGCGCACGCGGCCGGCATACAGATCCTGAGCCGCTTCGAGCAGGCGGATATCCATCTTTTCCAGCGTCGCGTAGATCGGCAACACCACGAACGGGGCGTAGGTGTAAACCAGCCCCAGCAGCACCGCGCCGTCGGTGTACAACAACTGCAACGGCTCATGGATGACGCCCATGCCCATCAGGCTGTTGTTGATCACTCCGGTGTTACGCAGCAGCAGAATCCACGCGTAAGTGCGGATCAGCAGGTTGGCCCAGAACGGCACGGTGATCAGAAAGATCAGTAAGCCACGCCGGTGCGCCGGTTGCATCGCCAGCCACACCGCAACCGGGAAACCGATCAGCAGGGTGATGATCGTGGTCAGCCCGGCGATGCCGATCGAGCGCAGGGCGATGATCAGGTAGGAGTCGGCGAACGCGAGGCTGTCGTCCATCTGGCGTTCGAACAGCAACGAGGTGTAAGCATCGGTGCTGAAGACTTTATTGACCCCGCCGTAGGGGTTGGCTTCCATCAGCGAATAGCCGATGACGATCAGGATCGGCACCACCAGAAACAAGCCGATGGCGAGCAGCGCCGGGCTCACTCCGAGGAAGCTCTGGAAAGCCTTGCGGCGTTCCAGCGTGTTGGCAATCGGTAAGGCGTGCATGGCAACTCCTCGGGCTCAATCGTGCAGGACGCTGGCGCTTCCCCGGTCGAACAACAGACCGGCCTGACTGCCGACGGCAAAGCGCAGGCTCTGGTCGACGCAGTTGGGCGTGCGCACGGTGAGGCGCGAGCCGTCGCTGAGGCTGACCTGATATTGCAGATCGGTGCCGAGGTAGATCTGCGCTTCGATCCGGCACGGCAAGGCGTTTTCCATGTCGGCTGCGACCAGATGCAGGCGCTCGGGGCGCACCGACAAGGTCACGCTGGCGCCGACCGCCACATCGCTGCACGCTTGCGCCGGCAACGGATGCCCGGCCGGCCCGGCGAACCAGGCCATGCCGTCCTCGACTTGCGTGACCGTGCCCTCGATGAAATTGGTTTCGCCAATGAAGTCGGCGACGAAGCGATTGCGCGGGCGTTCGTAAATGTCTTCGGGGCGGCCGACCTGTTGCACTTCGCCTTCGGACAACACGGCGATGCGGTCGGACATGGTCAGCGCTTCTTCCTGGTCGTGGGTGACGAAGATGAAGGTGATGCCGGTCTTGGCCTGAATCGATTTCAGCTCTTCGCGCATGGCCTGGCGCAGCTTCAGATCGAGCGCTGACAGTGGCTCATCGAGCAGCAGCACTTTGGGGTGTGGCGCCAGTGCGCGGGCGAGGGCGACACGCTGTTGCTGACCGCCGGACAGCTGCGCCGGTTTGCGTTGGGCGAAGCGTTCCATCTGCACCAGCGCGAGCATCTCGCGTACGCGCTCGGCGATCTGTGCCTTGTTCAGCACCTTGCCCATCGGCTGCGATTCGAGACCGAAGGCCAGGTTTTCGGCGATGGTCATGTGCGGGAACAGTGCGTAATGCTGAAACACCGTATTGACCGGGCGCTGGAACGGCGGGCGATCAGCGATGTTTTCGCCGTACAGCAGAATCTCGCCTTCGGTGGGAAACTCGAAGCCGGCGATCATCCGCAGCAGGGTGGTTTTGCCGCAGCCGGAAGGGCCGAGCAGGGTAAAGAATTCGTTGTCGTGGATGTCCAGGTCGATGTTTTTCAACGCCACCGGACCGGTGTTCGGATCACCGTAAACCTTGCGCACCGAGCGGATCGACACCGCCAGCGTTTGCAGCGAATGCAGGGCATTCATGCGTTACCTCCGATTCCCCCATCGCCTGCAATGGCGCTGTGAATCAGCGACGTCGTCGGGCCATGGATATTATTTTTCTGGGCAGGATCGAGATTGCGTTCGGGGTGAAACCAGCTGTTTTTTTGTTCTGCTGTGGCTCGATTATCAGCGAGGGCTTGCGCGGGGCGAAACTTCAATTTAAACATGGCAGGTGTTAGTTAATTTAACAGCCAAAGGTGCCAGGAATCATGCCCGACCACCGTTTGCCGCCGCTCAACGCGGTGCGTGCCTTTGATGCCGCCGCGCGCCTGGGCAGCTACGTCGAAGCCTCGAAAGCCCTGCATGTGACCCAGCCAGCGATTGGTCGGCATGTGAAGTTGCTGGAGGAGTGGCTGGGCATTCAGTTGTTCGAGCGTACCTCGCGCGGGGTCAACCTGACGTCGGCGGGGGAGAAGTACCACCGCAAGATCGCCGCCGCCCTGCAGTTGATTATCGAGGCCGGCAAGGAAGCGCAGCCCAAAGAGGCCGAGCGCTGGTTGCGGATCATGGTGGTGCCGGGGTTCGCCAAGCGTTGGTTGATGCCACGGATTGAAGCGATGCGCCATTTGCGTCCGGGTTTGAAATTCGCCATCGAGCCGAACTCGACCTTCACCGAAGTCGATGGCAAAAGCGCCGATCTGGGCATCGTCTACGGGCTCGACGGGCAGTACGCCGACTCCCGTGAAGCGTTGATCTGCCCGCGCGTGTTTCCAATCTGCACCCCGGACTATCTCGCCAGCATCGGATCTGTGGCCGGCCCGGCGGATCTGATCCGCCACGAGCTGATCCATGTCGATGACGGCGAATGGTGGAACCTGTGGTTCGCCGCGCACGACCTGGATATTCACCTCAATTCGGACATGCTCTACGTCAACAACGATCACGCGCTGTCGGTGGCCGAGAGCGGGCAGGGCATTGCCCTGGCCAACGAAGTGCTGGTTCGCGAGGAACTCAAATCCGGCAAACTGGTGCGCGCGGTGGACGCCCAGGTGAAGCTGGAAAGCTATCGGGTTCTCACGCCGTCCGCCGAACTGTCGGCGGATGCGGCGTGGTTTATTCAGTGGCTGAAGACCGAGCTGGAAGCGGACTTCCCCGAGGCGCGGATCAGCTGAGGCGGAAGCGTGCGGTGTTGTCGCTCAGGGCCTTGCTGCCCTGGCTCAGGGTGTCCGCCGCCAGGTTCACTGCACGGGCGCCTTCCAGCAGACGCACCGCGGCCTGATCGACCTGCTGGATATTGCCGCTGACTTCATCGGCGGTGCTTGCCTGTTCTTCGACGGCGGTAGCGATCTGCGCCAGGGTGTCAGTGACGCTCTGCACCGCGTTGGCGATTTCGCCGAGACGTTCACCAAGACCGGTCACCGCTTCGGCATCCGATTGCGCCTGGCCGCATGCGGCTTCCATCAGACTCACCGCTTCGTTGACCGTGGCGCGCAGGCTGTCGACCGTGCCGGCAATCTGCGCAGTCGATGACTGGGTGCGCTGCGACAGGCTGCGCACTTCATCGGCGACCACGGCAAAGCCGCGTCCCTGTTCGCCGGCGCGTGCCGCTTCAATCGCAGCGTTGAGCGCCAGCAGGTTGGTCTGCTCGGCGACGCCACGAATGGTGTCGACCACCAGTTGAATCTGCTGACCTTGCTCGCTGACTCGACCGAGTGCCGCTGCGGTGTCGTTGAGGCGTTGGTTGAGTTGCTGGATGCTCGCCGTGGTGCGCTGACTGTCGCGGCTGCTGTCAGCGGCGATGCGCCGGGTGTGCTGAGCGCTGCCGGAAGCTTGTTCGCAACTCTGCGCCACACCTTGCGAAGTGGCGGCGAGTTGCGTGGCAGCGGCGGCGATCTGGCTGATCTGCAACTGCTGCGCTTCGACTTCACTGAGCGCGCCGCTGGAGTGATCGTTGAGGCTGCGCACCGCGTGGCTCAGTTGCGAGGTCTCGTGATCGACCCCGAGCATGCTGGCGCGCAGTTGCACCACGGCAACGTTGAGCGCGGTGCTGATCGCCGCCAGCTCATCGCGGCCCACCACCGGCACTTGCAGGCTAAGGTTGCCGTCACGCAGGGCCTCGGCCAGCAGAGTAATGCCGCTGGCGCTGCGGCGGATCGAAGCCTGCAGGCAGACGAACAGGTACAGCGCCGCCAGCAGCAGGCAACCGAATACGGCGGCGACCACGATGAACTGGCGAATCGCCGAAGCGTGGTAGGCGTCCAGACGCTGATCCAGCGACAGCAGTGATTGCTGGCGCAACGACGCAAGATCGCCCAGCAGTGCATCGAGGCTGCGTTCGAAGTCTTCCGGTTTGAGGGTAATGCTGCCGCCGAACACGCCGTCATCCAGCACTTTCAGCCCAGCATCGAGACGCTTGAGACTGTCGTGGTACTGACCGGCCCAGGTTTGCAGATCGCTCGGCAGGCGCGCTTCGAGCAGGCCTGCCGTTTTGACAAGCTGCTCGCGGGCGTCGCCGATGCGGCCGCGCAGGTCGCGCAACTGCAAGCGGCTTTGCAGAGTGAATTGTCCCGAGACCACCGAAGCTTGACCGACGGCGGCGAGGCGACCCACGCGCTCGATCAGATCCGGTGCGTGCTGGGTGGAGATCTGCGTCAGCAGATAGGTTTCCAGCCACGGCGCCAGCGTCAGGCGGTTGTCCATGACAATCTGCTCGCGCAAGGCTTGCAGGGCGCTGAGGGCGTTGGTGAAACGCTCATAACCGTCCGGCCACCAGCCGACGCTGCTCAGGCTTTTCGAATCCAGACCGCCGAGCGCGGTTTGCAGGGCTTGATAGCGGGCGAGGGTTTCGCCTTCGGCACCTTCATTTTTCAGGGCGTTGCCCAGATCCGTGGTGGCTTGCAGAACAGCGGGCTGAACCTTGTCGAACGCAGCCATGGCGGCGAGGGTTGCCGGGGTTGGCTGGCGATTGGTTTCGGTGGCGCGCCAACGGGCGGCGCGGTCACGTTGGGCGGCGAGCAGGTTGTCCAGCGCATCGAGGCTGAGCAACTGGCGTACACCGGCACGTTCGCCGGAAATCAGGTTGAGCTTGTCGCGATAGTCCTGGCCGATCATCAACAGACTGCCGGCCAACGGCAGAATGAACAGCAGAAACAACAGCTGGAATTTACGCGCGAATCCAAACCGCCCCAGCAATTTGATCCCCGGTGACAAGAAAGCCTGCATGCCTCATGACTCCTCTGGACACCACGCACCAATGGCGTGCATCGCGGTCGTGCGACCTCGATGTCGTGCCCTGCTAAAAGGCCTCGAAAGTTCACTCTCGCCCGCTCTGTAGGCCGGCTCTGTAGCGAAACTTCCCATTCTCGGCTGCCTTTGTAAGGCGGCCGCGTTCGAGGAGAGAAGCAAGGCAAGATTCAGACCATGGCGTTGAGCTATCACCTGAGCAATCGCTTATCCCATGTAGGAGCTGCCGAAGGCTGCGATCTTTTGATCTTGCCCTAAAAAACGAAATCAAAAGATCGCAGCCTGCGGCAGCTCCTACAGGGGTTGATGAGTTATGGAGTTGGACGTTAGTTAGCTGGCTAAGGGGATGGCGCTGGCGCACCGAAAAATGGCACATTGGCGCACCTGCCTGCGTGCACCCATCTGCTGTACGGAAACTTTCATGGCTATCAGCAACGCTCAGACCGCCGCTGCCTCGGCGTCCGCTCCTCCCCAAAGCAGCCCGTTGGTGATGCGTATCATCGGCGCGGTGGCGCTGGCGCATTTGATCAACGACCTGATCCAGTCGGTGCTGCCGTCGATCTATCCGATGCTCAAGGCCAACTATGGTTTGAGCTTCACCCAGGTCGGGCTGATCACGCTGACCTTTCAACTGACAGCATCGTTGCTGCAGCCCTGGGTCGGTTATCACACTGACCGCCATCCGAAACCGTGGCTGTTGCCGGCAGGTTCGATCTGCACCCTGATTGGCATCGTGATGATGTCGGTGGTCGGCAGTTTTCCATTGATTCTGTTGGCGGCGGCGCTGATCGGTATCGGCTCCTCGACTTTCCACCCCGAGGCTTCGCGGATCGCGCGGCTGGCCTCGGGCGGGCGCTTTGGTCTGGCGCAGTCGACCTTCCAGGTCGGTGGTAACGCCGGTTCTGCGTTCGGCCCTTTGCTGGCGGCGGCGATCATCATTCCGTTCGGTCAGGGCAACGTGGCGTGGTTCGGTCTGTTCGCCGTGTTTGCGCTGTTCGTGCTGTACCGCATCAGCCGCTGGTACGCCCATCACCTCAACCTGTTCAAGCTCAAGGCCGGGCAGGCGGCGACTCACGGGCTTTCGAAGGGCAGGGTGACCAGTGCGCTGGTGGTGCTCGGCTTGCTGGTGTTCTCCAAGTATTTCTACATGGCCAGCCTCACCAGCTATTTCACCTTCTACCTGATCGAGAAATTCGACCTGTCGGTGGCCAGTTCGCAGTTGCACCTGTTCCTGTTTCTCGGCGCGGTAGCGGCGGGTACGTTCTTCGGCGGGCCGATTGGCGACAAGATCGGGCGTAAGGCGGTGATCTGGTTTTCGATCCTCGGCGTGGCACCGTTCACGTTGCTGATGCCGCACGTCGATCTGTTCTGGACCACTGTCCTCAGCGTGGTGATCGGCTTCATTCTCGCTTCGGCGTTCTCGGCGATTGTGGTTTACGCGCAGGAGCTGGTGCCGGGCAATGTCGGGATGATTGCCGGGGTGTTCTTCGGCTTGATGTTCGGGTTTGGCGGGATTGGCGCGGCGTTGCTTGGGCATCTGGCGGATGTGCATGGCATCGAGTACGTGTATTTCCTGTGCTCGTTTTTGCCGTTGTTTGGCGTGTTGGCAATTTTCTTGCCGCGCACCAAAAAAACCTGACCTACACAATTCCAACTGTGGGAGCGGGCTTGCTCGCGAATGTGGTGTATCAGTCGATATTAATGTGGCTGACACATCGCCTTCGCGAGCAAGCCCGCTCCCACAGGGTATTGCTGGTGTTGCATACAAATCTGTCAGGCACAAAAAAGCCGCGTATCAAACGCGGCTTTTTCTTGGGCGTGTCGCTTAGACGTTGAAGCGGAAGTGCATTACGTCGCCGTCTTTGACGATGTAGTCCTTGCCTTCCAGGCGCCATTTACCGGCTTCCTTGGTACCGGCTTCGCCCTTGTACTGGATGAAGTCGTTGTAGGCGATCACTTCGGCGCGGATGAAGCCTTTTTCGAAGTCGGTGTGGATCACGCCAGCAGCTTGTGGTGCGGTGGCACCGACGCGGACGGTCCAGGCGCGGACTTCTTCAACACCGGCGGTGAAGTAGGTCTGCAGGTGCAGCATTTCATAGCCGGCGCGGATCACGCGGTTCAGGCCAGGCTCTTCCAGGCCCAGGGCCTCGAGGAACATGTCTTTCTCTTCGCCGTCGTCGAGCTCGGCGATTTCCGCTTCGATCTTGTTGCACACCGGAACGACCATGGCGCCTTCTTCTTCGGCGATGGCCTTGACCACGTCCAGGTGCGGGTTGTTCTCGAAACCGTCTTCAGCGACGTTGGCGATGTACATGACCGGTTTGGTGGTCAGCAGGTGGAAGCCCTTGATCACGGCCTTTTCGTCAGCGCTCATGTTCTTCATCAGGCTGCGCGCAGGCTTGCCTTCGGTGAAGTGCGCGATCAGTTGCTCCAGCAGAGCCTTCTGAACCACGGCGTCCTTATCACCACCCTTGGCGTTGCGCGCGACTTTCTGCAGTTGCTTCTCGCAGCTGTCGAGGTCGGCGAAGATCAGTTCCAGGTCGATGATCTCGATGTCGCGCTTCGGGTCGACGCTGTTGGAAACGTGGATCACGTTGTCGTCTTCGAAGCAGCGCACGACGTGAGCGATGGCGTCGGTTTCGCGAATGTTGGCCAGGAACTTGTTGCCCAGACCTTCACCTTTCGACGCGCCGGCCACCAGGCCTGCGATGTCGACGAATTCCATGGTGGTCGGCAGGATGCGCTTCGGATTGACGATGGCCGCCAGGGCTTCCAGACGTGGATCCGGCATCGGCACGATGCCGCTGTTCGGCTCGATGGTGCAGAAGGGGAAGTTCTCGGCCGCGATACCGGATTTGGTCAGGGCGTTGAACAGGGTGGACTTGCCGACGTTAGGCAGGCCGACGATGCCGCAATTGAATCCCATGGTGTTTCCCCTCGGATTAGAGTCAGGCCTTCTGGCTGTGCAGGTTTTTCATCGCGCGGTTCCATTCACCGGCGAGGATATCCGGCAGCACGCCGAGGGCAAAGTCGATGCTGGCATCGAGTTTTTCCTGTTCGGCGCGTGGCGCACGACCCAGGACGAAATTTGAAACCATACTGGCGACGCCCGGGTGGCCGATGCCAAGCCGCAGGCGGTAGAAAGTATTCTGATTGCCCAGTTGCGCGATGATGTCGCGCAACCCGTTGTGACCGCCATGGCCGCCGCCTTGCTTGAGCTTGGCGACGCCCGGAGGCAGGTCGAGTTCGTCGTGCGCCACCAGGATTTCTTCAGGCTTGATGCGGAAGAAACCGGCGAGTGCCGCCACGGCCTGGCCGCTGCGGTTCATGTAGGTGGTGGGAATCAGCAGACGAACATCCTGACCCTGATGCGAGTAGCGCCCGGTCAGGCCGAAATATTTGCGATCGGCCACAAGGTTCACACCTTGCGCGGCAGCGATGCGCTCAACAAAAAGGGCCCCTGCGTTATGCCGGGTCTGTTCGTATTCAGCGCCTGGATTTCCCAGGCCAACGATCAGTTTGATGGCAGTCACGATAGGGGCCCTTCCTTGGAGTGGTGGATAACATCGCCGCAAGCAGTGAAGGCGGCGAAAGTGGACGGAAATTGCTCATTTACCATGAATGTAAACTCCGCGTTCTCGCCCGCTTTCTCGCTACGTTCCAGTCCGCGATGTTTCACTCACTCCGACGAAACAGAGTGAAATTACTCTGCTGCGCCTTCTTCGGTAGCTTCTGGAGCAACACGTGGAGCGTGGACGTTGGCTACTGCCTTGTCATCGCCGTGTGCCAGAGCAACGAACTCGACACCTTTAGGAGCTTTGAGGTCCGACAGGTGAACGATGGTGCCGATTTCAGCGTCAGCCAGGTCGACTTCGATGAACTCAGGCAGATCTTTTGGCAGGCAGGAAACTTCGATCTCGGCAACAACGTGCGAGATTTCGCCGCCTTTCTTCACTGGAGCAGCTTCGTTGATGAAGTGCACAGGAACGATAGCGGTCAGTTTCTGGCCAGCTACAACGCGTACGAAGTCAGCGTGCATCACGTGGCCTTTGGCCGGGTGACGTTGCAGAGCTTTGATCACGACGTTCTGCTTCTTGCCACCAACGTTCAGCTCGATGATGTGGCTGTAAGCCGCTTCGTTTTCGAGCAGTTTGGCAACTTCTTTGGCCAGCATGCTGATGGATTCAGGGGCTTTGTCGCCACCGTAAACTACAGCTGGAACCAGGCTTGCGAGACGACGCAGGCGGCGGCTCGCACCTTTCCCCAGGTCGGAACGCACTTCAGCATTCAGAGTAAAATCGTTCATTTTGTATCTCCAAAATAGCCATGACCGAGTGGCGTTTGCGACCAGCGCCGAACACGGTATGGGCAAAAAAGCCCCGCCCCGACAGGAATGCCGGGGCGGGGCGCTTTTCGTCAACGAGACATTTCGAGAAGGGCAGGGCCCTTAACGGAACATCGCGCTGATCGATTCTTCATTGCTGATGCGGCGAACCGCTTCGGCAACAACCGGTGCGATATCCAGTTGACGGATACGTGCACAGGCTTGTGCTGCAGCGGACAGCGGGATGGTGTTGGTCACCACCAGCTCGTCCAGCACGGAATTTTCGATATTCTCGATGGCCCGACCCGACAGCACAGGGTGTGTGCAGTAGGCAAAGACCTTGGCTGCGCCATGCTCTTTCAGGGCCTTGGCCGCGTGGCACAGAGTGCCGGCGGTATCGACCATGTCATCGACCAGAATGCAGGTACGCCCTTCGACATCACCGATGATATGCATCACTTCAGAGTGATTGGCTTTCTCACGGCGTTTGTCGATGATCCCGAGATCCACGCCCAGGGATTTGGCAACAGCCCGTGCACGCACGACGCCACCAATGTCCGGGGACACGATCATCAGGTTTTCGAAGCGCTGATCTTCAATGTCATCCACCAGAACCGGGGAGCCGTAGATGTTATCTACCGGAATATCGAAGAAACCCTGAATCTGGTCAGCATGCAGATCAACCGTGAGAACACGGTCGATGCCGACTACGGTAAGCATGTCAGCAACGACTTTCGCGCTGATAGCCACACGTGCGGAACGCGGACGGCGATCCTGACGGGCATAACCAAAATAAGGAATAACAGCAGTAATACGAGTAGCCGAGGAGCGGCGGAAGGCATCAGCCATCACTACCAGTTCCATCAGGTTATCGTTGGTCGGAGCGCAAGTCGGCTGAATAATGAAAACGTCTTTACCGCGAACGTTTTCATTGATCTCGGCAGTAATTTCGCCGTCGGAAAATTTGCCGACAGAGATGTCACCGAGAGGGATATGCAGCTGACGTACAACACGCCGAGCCAGATCGGGGTTAGCGTTCCCCGTAAAGACCATCATCTTGGACACGCGCAGTACCTAGAGGCTGAGGGTAACCTGGATGAGTATAGAAAATGGCAGGGGCGGCTGGATTCGAACCAACGCATGGCAGGATCAAAACCTGCTGCCTTACCGCTTGGCGACGCCCCTGTATCTGTTGCTTCAAGTGCCTGGCACTTGATTCCTTTTAGAGCAGACTTTGCAGCTTGCGATGCAACATCGAAACGTTGCTTCCTTTCGCTACAAACCCTGTAAGGGTCTCTGTCAGAAGGGCCGAGACTTTATCAGCTTCAGCTTTGCTTGGGAAGCCCCCAAACACACAACTTCCAGTTCCGGTGAGTTTTGCTTCGGTAAATTTACCTAACAAATCCAATGCGTTACGTACCTCTGGATAACGCCTTGCAACCACCGGCAAGCAGTCATTTCGACTGTTTCCCTCGGGAACGGGGCGCACTTTAATGGGCGGCGTGTTACGTGTCAACAAAGGATCGGAAAAAATTTCTGCCGTACTTACAGAGACTTGCGGCACGAGCACCAGATACCACGGTTCTTCGGGGTCGACCGGGGTCAGTTTCTCGCCCACGCCTTCGGCAAATGCTGCATGGCCACGGACGAAAACCGGCACGTCTGCACCGAGCGAAAGGCCCAGTGCCGCGAGGCGATCTTCATCCCAGCCCAGTTGCCACAAGTGATTGAGGCCGAGCAGGGTGGTCGCCGCGTTGGAGCTGCCGCCACCGATGCCGCCGCCCATGGGCAGCACCTTGTCGATCCAGATGTCGATGCCGAGTGTGCAGCCGGATTGTTGCTGAAGCATTTTTGCCGCGCGCACGATGAGATTGCTGTCGTGGGGAACGCCCGCGAATTCGGTGTGCAGCTGAATCACGCCGTCATCGCGTACGGCGAAGGTGATTTCGTCGCCGTAATCGACAAACTGAAACAGCGTCTGCAGTTCGTGGTAGCCGTCTGCACGGCGCCCGAGAATGTGCAGCATCAGGTTGAGCTTGGCCGGTGACGGCAGCGTCAGACGTGGAGCGGTCATGCTTTATTGCCCCAATTTACGCGGTTGCCAGGTCTTGATCACCAGCGTCACGTCCAGATCGGTGCCGTGCAGCTTGATCCGCTCGGGCAGCCAGTAACCGTTTTGCTCGGCATAGCTGAGGTATTCGACCTTCCAGCCGTCCTGTTCCAGGTTGGCCAGGCGACTGTCGTTATCGAGGGACACACGGCTTTTGCTGCTTGGCGCCGGCAGGCCCCGAACCCACCAGGCCAGATTGGACACCGGCAGTTTCCAGCCGAGTTGTTCTTCAAGCAGCGCTTCCGGCGACTCGGAGTCATAGCGGCCCTGGTTGGCGACTTCCAGCGAGACCTTGCCCGGGCGCCCGGTCAGGCGCGCCGCGCCACGACCCAGTGGGCCGGACAGGCGAATGTCGTAGTAGTCCTGGCGTTGCAGCCAGAACAGCGTGCCGCTACCGGAATCTTTCGGTGCGCGGATGCCGATCTTGCCGTCGATCTGCCAGCCGTCGAGGGCGGTCAGCTGTTGTTTGTTCGCGGCCCACTGAGCCGGACTGCCGTGACCCTCGACCGATTCGCGAGCGCCGAAGCCCGCGCAACCGGCGAGCAGGGCGATGAAGCTGAAAACAATAACGTGGCGCAAAAACATGAGTTAAAGAGTCTCGGATCCGGTCAGGCGCTTGATGGTGCTGCGCAGGATGGTGCTGTCGGGCTGATCTTTGAGGTACTTGCCCCAGATCTGCTTCGCCTCGCGCTGATTGCCCTTGACCCACAGGACTTCGCCCAGGTGCGCGGCGACTTCGTGGTCAGGGAAACGCTCGAGGGCCTGACGCAGATATTTCTCGGCGTCGTCCAGATTGCCCATGCGGAAATTCACCCAGCCGAGGCTGTCGAGTACCGCCGGGTCTTCCGGATTGATCTGGTGCGCCTGTTCGATCAGCGCCTTGGCTTCAGCGTAACGGGTGGTGCGATCGGACAGGGTGTAGCCCAGCGCATTGAGCGCCATGGCGTTGTCCGGATCGCGCTTGATGATCAGGCGCAGGTCTTTTTCCATCTGCGCCAGGTCATTGCGTTTTTCCGCGAGCATGGCGCGGGTGTAGAGCAGATTCAGGTCGTCCGGGTATTGCAGCAAGGCTTGCTGCAAGACTTTCCAGGCCTTGTCGTCCTGTTTGTTGGCCGACAGGGTTTCGGATTCGATCAGATACAACTGGATCGCGTAATCCGGCTGGGCGTCACGCTCGGCGGCCAGTTTGCTCTGGGCTTCGGCGGTCTTGCCGTTGTTCATCAGGATATCGGCCTGACGCAGTTGCGCCGGCAGATAGTCGTTGCCCGGGCCGACCTGGGCGTACTCGATCAGCGCGCCCTGCGGATCGTTGCGCTCTTCAGCGATGCGACCGAGGTTCAGGTGCGCCGAATCGACGTGACTTTCGCGCGCGATCAGGTCTTCCAGATAACCCTTGGCCTCGTCCCAGGCCTTGGCTTCCAGGCAGACCAGCGCCAGCGAGTAACGCAGTTCGTCGTCTTCCGGGTATTGCTGAACGAGCGTGGAGAACTCGACCTTGGCGTCGTCCATCCGGTCCTGTTCAACCAATGTACGTGCGTAGGTCAGGCGCAGACGCTTGTCGTCCGGGTACTTCTTGATGCTTTTGCGCAGCAGCGGCAGTGCCTCGTCGCCACGATTCATGGTTTGCAGCAGGCGGGCGCGCAGCAGGATCGGGGCGATTTCGCCGTCTTCCGGCGGATGGTCTTCAAGCAGGCGCAGCGCCGCTTTATTGTCGCCGTCCTGCTGCAGCAGCAGGGCCTTGCCGAAAATCAGCTGATTGTTGTTCGGATGACGCTGCAGCAGGCGGTCGAAACTCTTCATCAGGCCGTTGCGGGTTTCCTGATCGGTATCGGCCGCGGACAGCGCGAGAAAATCGAAATGGGTGTCGCCCTTGCCCTGCAGGACTTTTTCCATGTAGACCATGGAGTCGTCATAACGCCCGGCGCGGGCCAGTTGCACGGCGGCGGCGCGTTGCGCTTCCAGATCGTCCGGGGCGTTTCTCGCCCAGATCAGCGCGGTATCCAGCGCAGGCTGGTCGGCACCGAGGTATTCGGCGATGCGGAACGCGCGCTCGGAAACCCCCGGATCCTGGGTGTTGATGGCCTGGGTCACGTAGTTGTCCAGGGCAATGTCGAAACGATTGCGCTGGCCGGCGAGTTCGGCGGTCAACAGGCTGTATACGGTTTCCTCGCTGAACGAGCTGTATACCTTGGGCTTTTCAGGCGTGGGCGTGGTGTCTTCGACCGGCGGGGTACCGTCCGGCGAAACGGGGGCCAAGGCCTGGCAGCCGCTGAGGAAGACAAAAGCTAGGAGCAACGCGGAAGATCTATTCATATAGGAAGAGGACGACTAACCTGCGGTCGGATCATCATGACACAAGCCTTCGGCCAAACATAACCGAGTCTCAGTTGTGAGCATTATAGGCACCAACCATTGGGACAATAGTCAGCGGTAGTTGTTCTGAATCTGACGAAGTAGGACAATTGCCGGCTTCACGTCACTATCAGCGACCTTGAATGGCCTTCCTCGCACTCGGTATTAACCACAAGACTGCTTCAGTAGACGTCCGCGAGCGCGTGGCCTTTACCCCTGAGCAACTGGTTGAGGCCTTGCAGCAGCTCTGCAGAATGACCGACAGCCGCGAAGCCGCGATCCTCTCCACCTGCAATCGCAGTGAGCTTTATATAGAACAGGATCAGGTTTCAGCTGATCTAGTCCTGCGCTGGCTGGCCGATTATCACCATTTAAGCCTCGATGAGCTGCGCGCGAGTGCTTATGTGCATGAAGATGATGCGGCAGTTCGTCACATGATGCGCGTCGCCTCCGGGCTCGACTCGCTGGTGCTGGGCGAACCGCAGATTCTCGGCCAGATGAAGTCGGCCTACGCCGTGGCTCGCGAAGCCGGGACCATCGGCCCGCTGCTGGGGCGGCTGTTTCAGGCGACGTTCAATGCCGCCAAGCAAGTGCGCACCGACACTGCCATCGGCGAAAACCCGGTGTCCGTGGCGTTTGCCGCCGTCAGCCTGGCCAAACAGATTTTCAGCGACCTGCAGCGCAGCCAGGCCCTGCTGATCGGCGCCGGCGAGACCATCACCCTGGTTGCCCGCCATCTGCATGAGTTGGGGGTCAAGCGCATCGTGGTCGCCAACCGCACGCTGGAGCGCGCCAGCCTGTTGGCCGAGCAGTTCGGCGCTCATGCGGTGCTGCTCTCGGACATTCCGGCGGAGCTGGTGCGCAGCGATATCGTGATCAGTTCGACCGCCAGCCAGTTGCCGATCCTCGGCAAGGGCGCGGTGGAAAGTGCGCTGAAGCAGCGCAAGCACAAGCCGATCTTCATGGTCGACATCGCCGTACCCCGCGACATCGAGCCGGAAGTCGGCGAACTCGACGACGTTTACCTGTATAGCGTTGACGATCTGCACGAAGTGGTCGCCGAAAACCTCAAGAGTCGTCAGGGCGCAGCCCAGGCCGCGGAAGAGATGGTCTCGGTCGGCGCCGACGATTTCATGGTGCGCCTGCGCGAGCTGGCCGCGGTCGATGTGCTCAAGGCCTATCGGCAACAGAGCGAGCGCCTGCGCGACGAGGAGCTGCAAAAAGCCCTGCGTCTGCTGGCCAACGGCGGCAACGCCGAAGATGTGCTCGGGCAACTGGCTCGCGGCCTGACCAATAAACTGCTGCATGCTCCAAGCGTGCAACTGAAAAAGCTTTCTGCCGAAGGCCGCCTCGATGCGCTGGCCATGGCCCAGGAACTCTTTGCCCTTGAGGGCTCACCGGATAGTTTTTCGGATAAAAAACCGCAATGAAAGCGTCACTGCTCAACAAGCTGGACATCCTCCAGGACCGATTCGAGGAACTGACTGCGCTGCTTGGCGACGCTGAAGTCATTTCCGATCAGGCCAGATTTCGCGCTTATTCCAAGGAATACGCCGAAGTCGAGCCGGTCGTCGCCGCTTATAAAAAGCTGCTCGGCGTACAAAATGATCTGGAGAGTGCCCAGGCACTGCTCAAGGACAGCGACCCGGACATGCGTGAAATGGCCGTGGAAGAAGTCCGCGAAGCCAAAGAGCTGTTGATCACCCTGGAATCCGATCTGCAACGCATGCTGCTGCCCAAGGACCCGAACGACGGTCGCAACGTGTTTCTCGAAATCCGCGCCGGCACCGGTGGCGACGAGGCGGCGATCTTCTCCGGCGACCTTTTCCGCATGTACTCGCGTTACGCCGAGCGACGTGGCTGGCGCGTGGAAATCCTCTCGGAAAACGAGGGCGAACACGGCGGCTATAAAGAAGTCATCGCCCGGGTCGAAGGCGACAACGTCTACGGCAAGCTGAAGTTCGAGTCTGGCGCGCACCGTGTGCAGCGCGTGCCGGCCACCGAATCCCAGGGCCGCATCCACACTTCGGCCTGTACCGTGGCGGTATTGCCGGAGCCGGACGAGCAGGAAGCGATCGAGATCAACCCGGCGGATCTGCGCGTCGACACCTACCGTTCTTCCGGGGCCGGTGGTCAGCACGTGAACAAGACCGACTCGGCGATCCGCATTACCCACTTGCCGACCGGCATCGTGGTCGAATGCCAGGAAGAACGTTCCCAGCACAAGAACCGTGCGCGGGCGATGGCCTGGCTATCGGCCAAGCTCAACGATCAGCAGACTGCCGCGGCGGCCAACGCGATTGCCAGCGAACGTAAATTGCTCGTGGGTTCCGGCGACCGCTCCGAGCGCATTCGCACGTACAACTTTGCCCAGGGCCGGGTCACCGACCATCGCGTCAACCTGACCCTGTACTCCCTTGATGAAATCCTCGCCGGTGGCGTTGAAGCGGTTATCGAGCCTTTGCTGGCCGAATACCAGGCCGACCAACTTGCAGCGATAGGTGAATAAATGACCATCATTGCCAGTCTGTTGCGCGCCGCCGAACTGCCGGACTCGCCGACGGCGCGTCTGGATGCCGAACTGCTCCTGGCTGCGGCACTGGGCAAACCGCGCAGTTTCCTGCACACCTGGCCCGAGCGCATCGTGCCCAGCGAAGCGGTGCTGATTTTTACCGAGTACCTGCAACGGCGTCGTGGCGGTGAGCCGGTGGCCTACATTCTTGGTCAGCAGGGGTTCTGGAAGCTCGATCTGGAAGTCGCTCCGCACACACTGATCCCGCGTCCGGACACCGAATTGCTGGTCGAGGCCGCGCTGGAATTGCTGGCGGCAACGCCGGCGAACGTTCTCGATCTGGGCACCGGCAGCGGCGCGATTGCCTTGGCCCTCGCCAGTGAGCGACCGGCGTGGAAGGTCACGGCGGTGGATCGTGTACTGGAAGCCGTGGCCCTCGCCGAACGCAATCGCCAGCGCTTGAACCTGAACAACGCCACGGTGCTGAGCAGCCACTGGTTCAGCGCCCTCGAAGGCCAGCGTTTCAATCTGATCATCAGCAACCCGCCGTACATCGCCGCCGCCGACCCGCATCTGGTCGAGGGCGATGTGCGCTTCGAACCGGCCAGTGCGCTGGTGGCGGGTGTCGACGGGCTCGACGATCTGCGGCTGATCGTCGCCCAAGCCCCGGATCATCTCGAAGCCGGCGGCTGGCTGATGCTCGAACACGGCTATGATCAAGCCGAAGCCGTGCGTGATCTGTTGCTGACCCGCGGTTTCGAAGAAGTTCACAGTCGCACCGATCTGGGCGGCCATCAACGGATCAGCCTGGGGCGCCTGCCGTGCTGAATGATCAGGAATTGCTGCGCTACAGCCGGCAGATTCTGCTGCAACACATCGATATCGATGGGCAACTGAAGCTTAAAGACAGTCGTGTACTGATCGTCGGCCTCGGCGGTCTCGGTGCGCCGGTCGCGCTGTACCTGGCGGCGGCCGGCGTCGGTGAGCTGCACCTGGCGGATTTCGACACGGTCGACCTGACCAACCTGCAACGCCAGATCATTCATGACACCGACAGCGTCGGCATGAGCAAGGTCGACTCGGCGCTCAAGCGCCTGAGCGCGATCAATCCGGAGATTCAACTGGTGGCCCTTCGTCAGGCGCTGGATGAGGATTCCCTGGCCGCCGCCGTGGCCGCGGTGGATCTGGTGCTCGACTGTTCCGACAATTTCTCCACCCGCGAAGCGGTCAACGCCGCGTGCGTGGCGGCGCGCAAACCCTTGGTCAGTGGCGCGGCGATTCGTCTGGAAGGGCAGTTGTCGGTGTTCGACCCGCGCCGCCCGGAAAGTCCGTGCTACCACTGTCTGTACGGACACGGCAGCGAAGCCGAACTGACCTGCAGCGAGGCCGGTGTAGTCGGACCGCTGGTGGGGCTGGTTGGCAGTCTGCAGGCGCTTGAAGCCTTGAAAGTGCTGGTCGGTTTTGGCGAACCACTGGTGGGGCGTTTGCTGTTGATCGATGCCCTGGGTTCGCGCTTCCGTGAACTGCGGGTCAAGCGCGATCCGGGGTGCAGCGTCTGTGGTTCGCAGCATGCGTGAGGCACCGATCGCGGTGTTCGATTCCGGTGTCGGCGGCTTGTCGGTACTGGCCGAGATCCAGCGTTTGCTGCCCCATGAATCACTGCTGTATTTCGCCGATTGCGGGCACATCCCCTACGGTGAGAAAACCCCGGAGTTCATCCGTCAGCGCTGCAATGTGATGGCCGGTTTTTTCCGCGAGCAGGGCGCCAAGGCCCTGGTGATCGCCTGCAACACGGCGACGGTGGCCGCTGTTGCCGATCTGCGCCGGGATTTCCCCCAGTGGCCGATTGTCGGCATGGAACCCGCGGTCAAACCTGCTGCCGCCGCCACCCGCAGCGGTGTGGTCGGCGTACTCGCCACCACCGGCACCTTGCAGAGTGCCAAGTTCGCCGCGTTGCTCGATCGCTTTGCCACAGACGTTCGCGTCGTCACCCAGCCGTGCCCCGGTCTAGTGGAACTGATTGAAAGCGGTGATCTGCACAGCGCCGAGTTGCGCACGTTGCTCAAGCACTATGTCGATCCGCTGCTGGCCAACGGTTGTGACACGATCATTCTCGGCTGCACCCACTATCCGTTTCTCAAGCCGCTGCTCAAGTCGATGATCCCGGACCACATCAGTCTGATCGACACCGGTGCCGCCGTCGCCCGTCAATTGCAGCGACTGCTGGCCGAGCGTGAACTGCTCGCCGAAGGCCCGAACCAACCAGTCAGATTCTGGACCAGCGCCGATCCCGAGTCCTTTCGCAAAACCTTGCCCCTGCTGGGCCAAGTTGCCGGTGACGTTGAAAAATTCACCTTGTAAAAAAAGTGTGAAATATCTAAAAAGTCAGCTGAACTTCTGCTCAAGCGCCGATTTCTATACCGCTGGGTTTACTAGAAAACCAAAACGATCGTTCCGGAAAAGGAAGTTTTCAACGTGAAGCGACTATTCTGCTTGGCCGCGATTGCGGCTGCACTGATGGGGCAAAGTTTTACTGCACAAGCGGCAAACGTTGAGTTTGCAGTGGGGGCAACCAGCGATTCGACAATGACTTATCGCTTGGGCATGAATTTCGATTGGGACAAGAGCTGGCTGCAAAGCGACGTCGGTCGCCTGACCGGTTACTGGAGCGGCGCTTACACTTACTGGGAAGGTGACAAGACTTCCAGCAACAACAGCCTGTCGTTCTCGCCGGTATTTGTTTACGAGTTTGCCGGTCAGTCGGTCAAACCGTATGTCGAGGCCGGTATTGGTGTCGCGGCCTTTTCCAACACCAAATATGAAAGCAACAACATCGGTCAGTCCTTCCAGTTCGAAGACCGTATTGGTTTCGGCCTGCGTTTCAACGGCGGACATGAAGTGGGGATCCGTGCGACGCACTACTCCAACGCCGGTCTGAACAGCAACAACGACGGTGTAGAAAGTTACGCGCTGCATTACTCGATGCCGTTGTAACTGCAGCTTGCACAAATCTTTGTGGGAGCGGGCTTGCTCGCGAATGCGGTGTGTCAGTCGACAACACTATTGACTGACACACCGCATTCGCGAGCAAGCCCGCTCCCACATTGGTTTTGAGCTGCTGTTGAAATCAGCGGTAGGCAGTGGCAATGCCTTTGCGTTCTTCAATGCATTCCGGCGCGCCCATCTCGAACTCGCGACAGATCAGCGGACGTTTCTCGTAGATCGTGCACATCATGCTGTCGCGATCCAGCGCCGCGCACCAGCCGTCGTCCAGACGCAGCATCACCTCACCACCCCATTCATCGGTATCGATAAAACGCTCGGGCACGCCAGTGTCGGTGATCAGCATCACTTCAAGCTGGCAACAGCACGCCGCGCAGGTCGAACACGTGACCGCTGGCTCGGTGATTTGCTGGTGGGGAATGGTTTTCATGGCGCCAGTGTAAGCCAGTCGCCTGTGGCTGTGTGAAAGGCCTGACAGACGCTCAGTGGCTGAGCCGCCGCGCCATCGCGTGCAGCACCGGAAACAGTACCGCCCATAGCAGGCCGATGCCGATCAGGGTCGGAATTTCCCCGTAGGGAAATTGCACCCCGGCGAGGCGCCCGCCACCGTAATAGGAAACAGCGCCGCCGACCGCGCCCAGCGCGCTTGCCAGCCACCATGGACGAGCCGTCCATTGCAGACAGTGGCGCAACGTGGTGGCAAGCAGTGCCCAGAGCAGCATCAGCCAGAGCGGGATCAGCGGCGACGGATCCTGGAATTCGAACACGCCCGCCGCGCGCAACAGGCTGTCCACCGCTGTGCCGACAATCACTACGCTGAGAATCAAGCGACCCTCCGCCGACCAACTGCTGATCCAGCCCAGATGAATCACCAGCACCGCCAGCGCCAGCAGCAACCACAGACTGTTGCCGCCGATCACGCAGGCCAGCCAGCCGACCTGGAACAGCACGGCATTGATCAGCCGCTCAAGCATCGAAGCGGCCGAGCAACGGCGCTGGCATCGCCGCCGGTTTGGCCAACAGCAATTGCGCGGTGCCGATGGTGCGCTCGAGGAACCCGCCTTCGCAGTAGCACAGGTAAAACTCCCAGAGCCGCAGGAAGTAATCGTCGTAACCCAACTCGCTCAACCGGCCATGAGCGCGGCGAAAGTTTTCGTGCCACAGGCGCAGAGTGCGGGCGTAGTGCAGGCCGAAGTCTTCCATGTGCAGCAGGTTCATGTCGGTCTCGCGGCTGACCACTTCGAGCATCTTCTGCACGCAGGGCAGGGCGCCGCCGGGGAAGATGTAGCGCTGGATGAAGTCGACGCCGCGCTTGGCCTGCTCGTAGCGCTGCTCGCGGATGGTGATTGCCTGCAACAGCATCAGGCCGTTGCTCTTGAGCAGGTGCGCGCACTGTTTGAAGTAGGTCGGCAGGAAGCGATGGCCGACCGCCTCGATCATCTCGATCGACACCAGTTTGTCGTATTCGCCGGTGAGGTCGCGGTAGTCCTTGAGCAGCAGCGTCACCCGATCCTGCAACCCCAGTGCTTCAATGCGCTTGGCGGTGAACGCGTACTGCTCTTTCGACAGTGTCGTGGTGGTGACGCGGCAACCGTAATGCTGCGCGGCGTAGAGCGCCATGCTGCCCCAGCCGGTGCCGATCTCCAGCAAATGGTCTTCGGGTTTGAGCGCGAGCTTCTGGCAGATCCGTTCCAGTTTGTTCAACTGCGCCTGTTCCAGGCTGTCTTCGGGGCTGAGGAACTGCGCGGCCGAGTACATCATGGTCGGGTCGAGAAACTGTTCGAACAGATCGTTGCCAAGGTCATAGTGCGCCGCGATGTTTTTCTGCGAACCCTTGCGCGTGTTGCGGTTGAGCCAGTGCAGGCCTTGCACCAGCGGCCGGCTGAGGCGGGCCAGACCGCGCTCCATGGCGTCGAGCACGTCGAGGTTGCTGACGAACACGCGCACGACCGCCGTCAGGTCCGGCGAACTCCAGTAACCGTGGATAAACGCTTCGCCAGCGCCAATCGATCCGTTGCCGGCGACCATGCCCCAGACCGCGGCATCCTGGACATGGATTTCGCCGAGCAGGTGGCTGCCCGGTGTGCCGAACATCAGGCGTTCGCCGTCCTCGACCACCAGCAATTGCCCGTGTTTGAGTTGACTCAGTTGCCGCAAAACGCCACGACGCAGCAGCGAACCGGTCAAACCGTTGGTGCTGAAGCGACTGGCCGACAGGCTAGAGGATTTCATGGCGGTGCTCCTTGGGAGGCACAGTGGCGATTTGAAAGCTGCCGTCGGCAGCCTGATGAGCAAAAATCGGGGCACGCTTGAGCAACAGGCGCACGGCTTGCCAGTAAATCGCCAGACAGGTTTTCGCGGTCATCCACGGAAAACGTCGCAAGTAGCGGTGCAGGCTGTGGCGGTCGAGGGGTTCGCGCTGCAGATTGAGCGTGGCGTCGAACAGCTTGTGCTCACCCTGCCAGTCGGCCATGTGCACGCCGAGCTTTTGCGCCGCCGGGCTGAAGCTCATGCGGTACTCGAGATCGCGTGGCAAAAACGGCGAGACATGAAAGGCCTTGGCGACCGCAAAGTGCTGGTGAAAGTCTTGCAGGTCGGTCGGTGTGCGGGCCGGCAGCACGTAGTGATAACGCTCGCGCCACGGCGTGTTGGTGACTTCGCAAAGAATCGCCGCCAGTTGCCCGTCGGCCTCGTGGCAATAAAAGAAACTCACCGGGTTGAACGCCAGACCCCAACTGCGTGGTTGGGTCAGCAGGCAGATCGATCCCTGCGGTTGATGGCCGATGGCGGCACCGACTTGCTGGCGTACCGCATCGATCAGGCGCATGCCATTGCCGGTGAAGGTTTTCAGGTAGTCGGTTTCGCGAAACGAAAACGGCGCAAAGCGGCTACGACTGGCGAGCGGCGACAGGCCGAATACGGCGTCCTGTTCCGCCAGATCGAGGTACAACAGACCGATCCGGTAACGGAATTCGTGGCGTCTGGGTGAAAAGCGCCGATGGCCGATCCAGCCGCTGTACAGGGCGCTGTTCATAAGCTTTCCCCGAAGGCGGCAGCCACGCGCAAGGCGCTGACGACACCGTCCTCATGAAAGCCGTTGGCCCAGTAGGCGCCGCAGTAGTGGGTGTGCCGCTGACCGTCGAGTTCGGCCCAACGGTTCTGCGCCGCCACGGCCGCAAGGCTGAACTGCGGATGGGCGTAGGTGTATCGGGCAAGCACTTTGGACGGGCTGATGCCGGCGCTCTGATTGAGGCTGACGCAGAACGTGGTGTCGCTCTGAATGCCCTGCAGGATGTTCATGTCGTAGGTGACGGCCGCGTGCGTATGGCCGGCGCCACTCAAGCGATAGTTCCAGCTGGCCCACGCCAGTTTGCGGGTCGGCAGCAGACGGGTATCGGTATGCAGCACCACTTCGTTATCGGCGTAGGGCAGGGCACCGAGGATCGACCGTTCCGCCTGGCTTGGCGTGGCGAGCAATTGCAGGGCCTGGTCGCTGTGGCAGGCGAGCACAACCTTGTCGAAACGCTCGATGCCGGCCGGGCTGTGGATAACCACGCCGTGTTCGTCGCGATCGATGCGCGTCACCGGGCAACTGAGGCGGATCTTGTCCTTGAACGCAGCGGTCAGCGGTGCGACATAGGCACTTGAACCGCCCTCGATCACCTGCCATTGCGGGCGATCACTGACTGACAGGAGTCCATGATTCTTGAAGAAGCGCACAAAGAATTGCAGCGGGAAATTGAGCATCTCGGCCATGGGCATCGACCAGATCGCCGAGCCCATCGGCACGATGTAATGCAGGATGAAACGCTCACCATAACCGCCGGCCTTGAGGTAATCGTCGAGCGTGGTGTCGGCGGCGATCCGCTGTTCGGCGAGGTCGCGCTGGGCTTCTTTGTTGAAGCGCAGGATATCGCGCAACATGCCCCAGAACCCCGGCGACAACAGGTTGCTGCGCTGGGCGAACAAACTGTTGAGGTTGTTGCCGTTGTATTCCAGGCCAGTGTCCGGATCGGTGACCGAGAAGCTCATTTCCGTCGGTTTGAACGACACGCCGAGCTGGCCGAGCAAACGGATGAAGTTCGGGTAGGTCCAGTCGTTGAACACGATGAAGCCGGTGTCCACGGCGTATTCGCGGCCTTCGACGGTCACCTCCACGGTGTGCGTGTGGCCGCCGACCCAGTCGCTGGCTTCGAACACCGTGACATCGTGTTGGCGATTGAGCAGATAGGCGCAGGTCAGGCCTGCGATTCCGCTGCCGATGATGGCGATTTTCACGAGGGTTCCTGCAGCGGTGGCGGTTTACGCACCATGCGTTTGCCGATCGCCAGTTGCACCCGCGACGGCAGTTTCGACAGCGGCCACAACGCCGCCATGAACAGCGCCGGGAAAGCGATCTCCAGTGGTCGATCCTTGAGTTTGGCGAAGATGTGCCGCGCGGCTTTATCCACAGGCCAGCTCAGCGGCATCGGGAAATCGTTTTTCGCGGTCAGCGGTGTATCGACGAACCCCGGGCTGATGATGGTGACCTCGATCCCTTCATCCGCCAGATCAATGCGCAGCGATTCGAACAGGTAACGCAGGCCTGCCTTGGAGGCACCGTAGGCTTCGGCCCGGGGCAGCGGCAGGTAGGTCACCGAGCTGGCCATGCCGATCAGATGCGGCGCGGTGCCCTTGCGCAGCAACGGCAGGGCGGCTTCGATGCAATAGCTGCTGGCCAGCAGATTGGTACGCACCACGTGCTCGATGATCGACGCGTCGAATTGCCGGGCGTCGACGTATTCACAGGTCCCGGCATTGAGAATCACCGAATCCAGCGAGCCCCAGGTCTCGCTGATCTGCTGACCGATCTCACGCACGGTCTGACTATTGGTCAAGTCTCCGGGCACCACCAGCACTTGGCCCGGGTAGCGCTGGGACAAGACTTTCAAGGGCGCCACCTGGCGTGAACTGACGGCCAGATGCGCGCCGCTTTTCAGAATCTCTTCGGCCAGCGCTGCGCCGATGCCACTGCTGGCTCCGGTCAGCCAATAACGCCGTGGAGGTGTACGACTCATCCCATTCTCCTTTTCAGCCAGGCGATCACCCGGCCCAATACGGGTAAATGTTCATACAGCATGGCCCCGGCATCGAAGTAATCCCGGTGGCGATAAACCTTGTCGCGCCAGAGCAGATGCGAACACCCGGCGACGCGAATCAGGCGACCACCGGCCAGACGCGGGTGGCGGTAACTCATGACCCAGCGCAGGTAACCTTCACAGTCGCCTATCTGGTCGAAGCCGTGGAAATCGAAACGCAGCTCGCTGACGTTGGCGTACAGCTCGCTGAAGTAATGACGCAGTTGCGCCAGCCCCTGCACTTCATGCAGCGGATCGGTGAAGTGAATGTCATCGCTGTACAGCTCGCCCAGACGCTGCAAGTTGTCTTTGTCCAGCTCGGCGAACTGGCGGGCGAAGCGGCGCAGGAATTCACTCATGGACTTCTCCCGTGGACGAACGCGACGGCAGGCTCTTGAAGGCCGCCAGCGCCCGTTCGCGCGAAGCCCCGAGATTGACGATCGGCGACGGATAGTTGGCGACGCCGAACAGTCCACCGACACTGGCCGGGTTGTGTACTTCTTTCTTGTTCAGGCCGGCGAGTTCGGGCAACCAGTGCTTGATGAACAGGCCTTCGCTGTCGAATTTTTCCGACTGGCTGATCGGGTTGAAAATGCGGAAGTACGGCGCCGAATCGGTGCCGGTCGAAGAACTCCATTGCCAGCCGCCGTTGTTCGCCGCCAGATCGCCGTCGATCAAGTGACGCATGAAAAAGCGCTCGCCTTCACGCCAGTCAATCAGCAGATTCTTGGTCAGGAACATCGCCACTACCATGCGCAGACGGTTATGCATCCAGCCGGTTTCCAGCAGTTGGCGCATGGCCGCATCGATGATCGGCAGACCGGTGCGTGCTTCTTGCCAGGCCGCCAGATCGCCCGGCGCATCACGCCAGGCCAGCGCCTCGGTTTCCGGGCGAAACGCGCGGTGGCGCGAAACCCGTGGGTAGCCGACCAGAATGTGTTTATAGAACTCGCGCCACAGCAGCTCGTTGATCCAGGTCACCGCGCCGACCTTGCCGCTGTCGAACTCGCCCTGATTGCTTTGCAGGGCTGCCTGCAGGCATTGGCGTGGCGAAATCACCCCGGCGGCGAGATACGGCGAAAGTTGGCTGGTGCCGGGCTTGGCCGGAAAATCGCGCTCGCTCTGGTAGTAGTCGATCTGCGCGTCGGCGAAGGTATCGAGGCGGCGCCGGGCTTCCTGCTCGCCGGCCGGCCACAGCGCACGCAAGGACTCGCTTGGCGTTGCAAAACCGGCGACGGTTGCCGGTACCGGATCGCTGTCGATATTCAGCTTTGCCTGTTTGCCGGGCGTCTTCACCAGCGCCGGCATCGAGCGGTGCAGGCGTTCGTAGCAGACCTTGCGGAACTGGCTGAACACCTGAAAGTAGGTGTCTGTTTTGGTCAGCACCGTGCCGGGCTTGAACAGCAGTTGGTCAAGGTAGCTGTGGAAAACGATGCCTTTGGTCTTCAGGGCCACGGCCACGGCGGCGTCGCGCTGGCTTTCGTGGATGCCATATTCCTCATTGACGTGCACGGCCTGGACATTCAATTGCACGCAAAGCTCAAGCAGCACCGCCGGGGCCTGATCCCAATGATCAGCGGTGCGCAGCAGCAACGGAATGTTCAGCTCGCCGAGGCGGCTGCTCAGCTCACGCAGGTTGCGCAGCCAGAAGTCGACCTTGCATGCGGCGTCGTCGTGTTCCAGCCACTGCTGCGGGCTCAACAGATACACGGCAACCGTCGGCCCGCGCGCTGCGGCGGCCGCGAGAGCGGTGTTGTCATGTTGGCGCAAGTCGCTGCGCAGCCAGATCAATTGCATAGCGGATTCCATTAAATCAGCCCACGCTGGACGAGTGCCTGATGCGCCGAGAGCGGATCTTCGGCCAGGATCAAATCAGCGGTTTCGCCAGTTCTTACGGACAACTCGGTCTGGTGGATGCATACCGTTGGTCCGACCAGCAATGTGGGGGCACTGACGCCATTCAGCAGTTTTGGCAGCTGCGCCAGGTTCATCGCCTTGCTGGAATACAGCAGCACGCCGCGCGCTTGCAGATGATCGACCGCCAGCGCCAGTTCTCCGGCCGATAGCGGCCAGTCGAACACTTGCACCGGGCAATCGGCGCTGCTGATCAGCCACGCGCAGAGCCACAGGTGCGGTTCCAGCGGCAGATCCGAGTGATTGATCAACAGCAGCGGCGCGGTGTGTAACTGTCGATTGTTATGGTAGATGCGCGCGCCGAATTTGCTGCGTAACCAGGAATAAAAGAACGCCCGCTCCATCTGCGCACCGAACTGGCCTTGCCAGCGCTGCTCGAGTTCGGTCAGCAACGGCAGCAGCAACTGCTCACACAGAGTGCGCGGCGGATACAGGGCCATGGCCTGGTTGATGCTGTCGTCGAGGTTGCGCTCGTTGAGGTGGGTGACGGCGTCGAGCAATACGTTGCGCTGGCGCTGCCAGTCGTTTTCCACCGTTTCGGTAAAGGCTTGCGGGGTGTCGAGCAACGGCTTGACCTGACTGACCGCCACGCCCCGGTTGAGCCAGGTCAGGATGGTCAGAATTTGCTGCACATGTTCGCTGGAGTACAGGCGATGGCCCTTGGGCGTGCGTTGCGGCACGATCAGCCCGTAACGGCGCTCCCAGGCGCGCAGGGTGATGGCGTTGACGCCGGTCTGCCGCGCCACTTCGCGGATCGGCAGCCAGCCCTCGTCGAGGGCTTTCTTGAAGTCTGCACCCAGGTCTTCCTGGGCGCTGGTGTCGAGTGTGTCGTTCATCAAATGGCGTTTCGCAGGCTGAGGTTTTCCGGATGCGGCTGCAGGTAAACCTGCTGCGCAATGTAGGGATCCGGGTGTAGGCGAAAGTGGTGCTTGAGCAAGGTCAACGGCACCACCAGCGGCACGATGCCGTGGCGGTACTGGCCGATCACATGCTGCATTTCCTGTTTGTCTTCAGGGCTGATCGCCTGTTTCAGGTAGCCGCTGATGTGTTGCAGGACATTGCTGTGGGTGCGGCGGGTGGCGCATTTCTTCAACGCGCTCATCAACTCGCTGAAATAGTGCGGGCCGAGTTCGACTGGATTGGTCTTGCCCATGTTGCCCAGCAGTTTGCCCAGGGCTTTGTATTGCTCCGGGTTGTGCGCCATCAGCAGGTATTTGTAGCGGGAGTGGAATTCGGTCAATGCGCGGCGGCTCAAGCCTTGTTCGAGCACCTGCTGCCAGGCGCTGTAGGCGAGCACGCGAGTGATGAAGTTTTCCCGCAGCACTGGATCGTTCAGGCGCCCGGCTTCTTCCACCGGCAGATCAGGGTGCTGCGCGCAGAACGCCTGGGCATAGATGCCACGGCCGCCGCCGTTCACCGGGGCGCCGTTGGCGTGATAGACCTTGACCCGCTCCAGACCGCACGAAGGCGACTGCTGCATGAAGATGTAGCCGCAGATGTCATCAAGTTCACCGGCCATTTTCTGCCCGTAGGCGGCCAGCGGTTCAGTCACATTGATTTGCGGATTGACTGTGCCGACGGCTTCGGGAGCATCCGGATCGCCGACCAGACGGATCGGTTCACGAGGGATGCCCAGGCCAATGGCAACTTCGGGGCATACCGGGACGAATTCGAAATGTTCAGCCAGGGTGCGGCTGCACAGCCGCGATTCTTTGTGCCCACCGTTGTAGCGCACTTCAGCGCCCATCAGGCAGGCGCTGATGGCGATTTTGGGCCGGGATGCAGAAAGGTCGGACATGCACACCTCGAATCTATTCCTGTACAGGGAGTTAGCGCTGTACAACTTTTCCTCAGCATAGATTCATACGTGTACAAGTCAAATCATTTGTATAAGTTTTTCCAGGTTTACACGATCGACTGTGGGAGCGGGCTTGCTCGCGAAGGCGTCAGCTCAGCTGGATCAATGTGACTGACACAGCGCTTTCGCGAGCAAGCCCGCTCCCACAGGGAAATCATTTCCAGCCTGATAACCAGTGAGTGTTGTCTTTAAGAGTTTGCCAATCGAACCGTTCATTGCGCCGGGTCAACACCGCCTGCAACTCAATCTCCAGCACCGTACCTTCCTCATCGCGGAACAGCTCGGTGACCAGAAAATGCTTTTCGCGGTTTTGCGGGTGGGCTGCTGTCCACTTCGACAGCAGCAGTTTTTGCGGATTGATACGGTTCACTGCAGGTTCTCGTGCAAGCGGCGCGCGGCTTCCTGACCGCTGAGCCAGGCGCCTTCGACACGGCCGGACAGGCACCAGTCGCCGCAGGCGTACAGGCCCAGGTCGGCATCGGCCAGCGTGCCCCATTCGTGGCCGGTCGCAGGGCGAGCGTAGAGCCAGCGGTGGGCGAGGCTGAAGGTCGGAGCGGGCATTGCACTGTGCAGCAGTTCGGCGAAAGCGCCATGCAGTTGCTCGATCACCGCTTCCTTGGGCAGATCGATGTGTTGTCGGCTCCAGGCGCTGCTGGCGTGCAGTACCCAAGTGTCGCAAGTGGTGTCGCGCCCCGGTTTACTGCGGTTGCGCGCCAGCCAGTCGATGGGGCTGTCCTGCACGAAGCAACCTTCGATTGGCGTATCCAGTGGCGTATCGAAGGCGAGGGCGACGGCCCAGGTCGGGTCCATTTTCACCCCGGCGGCCGCACCGGCCAATTTCGGCGCCGCGGCCAGCAATGCAGTGGCTTGCGGTGCCGGTGTGGCAATCACTACGTGGCTAAAGGGGCCGTGGGTGAAGCCTTCGGCGTCCTGCAGGTGCCAGTGTTCTTCCCCGCGAAAGACTTCGGTGATGCGGCAGGCGAAGTGTACTTCCAGATCACCGAGCAAGCCTCGGGTGATAGCGCTCATGCGCGGTGTGCCGACCCAGCGGATCTGCTCGTCCGGCGACAGGTTCAGCTTTCCACCCTGAAAGGTATAGAGCTGCGGTGTCCACTCGGCGACCCAGCCCAGGCTTTGCCAGCGTTGCACCTCGGTGACGAAACGCCGGTCACGGGCGGTGAAGTATTGCGCGCCCATGTCCAGAGAACCGGCGTCGCTGCGTTTGCTCGACATGCGCCCGCCACTGCCGCGGCTTTTGTCGAACAGCTGGACGGTGTGTCCGGCGTCTGTCAGGGCCTGGGCGGCGGAGAGTCCGGCGATGCCGGTGCCGATGATTGCGATAGGTACAGTCATAGGGGCCTCGTTTTACCTTTCTGTACAGACTACGCCGTCAATGAAACCTGTACAATTTTGTTTTTTGGTATAACTTCTAGCGTTCTCGTTCTGACAGCTTGGCCTATGGTTAAACAATAGAGCCTGCCCGATAGAAAAGATCCCTGCTTATAAAAATAGACTAGTGATCCGGGTAAAACGCCACGCGAGGAAGATGTCATGCGCATATTGCTGACCGGCGGTACTGGTTTGATAGGCCGTCAGCTCTGCCGACACTGGTCGGGACAGGGCCATCAACTGACGGTGTGGAGTCGGCGTCCGGAAAAAGTCGCGAAAATCTGTGGCGCGCAGGTGCGTGCGATTGCGCGTCTCGAAGATTTCGGCGACGAGCCGCTGGACGCGATGGTCAACCTGGCCGGTGCGCCGATTGCTGATCGGCCATGGACCCATCGGCGCAAGGCGTTGTTGTGGAGCAGCCGTATCACCCTCACCGAAACCCTGCTGGCCTGGCTGGAAACGCGTCAGCAGAAACCGGGGTTGTTGATCTCCGGCTCTGCTGTCGGCTGGTACGGCGACGGTGGTGAACGTGAGCTGACCGAAGATTCGCCGCCAGTGATCGACGACTTTGCCAGTCAGTTGTGCATTGCCTGGGAGGAAACCGCCCAGCGTGCCGAAGGTCAGGGCATCCGCGTGGTGCTGGTGCGTACCGGGCTGGTGCTGTCGGCCGAGGGCGGCTTTTTGTCGCGGCTGTTGCTGATGTTCAAACTCGGTCTGGGCGGGCCTTTGGGCAATGGCCGGCAGTGGATGCCGTGGATTCACATCGATGATCAAATCGCCCTGATTGATTTTCTTCTGCACCGCGATCAGGCGAGCGGTCCTTATAATGCCTGCGCGCCCAAACCGGTGCGCAATCGCGAGTTTGCCAAAACGCTGGGCAGCGTGCTGCACCGCCCGGCGTTCATGCCGATGCCGGCCCTGGCCTTGAAGGTCGGGCTTGGCGAAATGTCATCGCTGTTGCTGGGTGGCCAACGCGCCATGCCGGCACGCTTGCTGGAAGCGGGTTTCACTTTCCAGTTTACGGATTTGCGCGCGGCCCTGGATGATCTCTCCGGCCGCCTTTGAAATAGGACGATGCATGACCGATCACGCCTTGCTTCTGGTCAACCTGGGTTCCCCGGCCTCCACCTCGGTGGCCGATGTACGCCGCTACCTCAATCAATTTCTGATGGACCCGTATGTGATCGACCTGCCGTGGCCGGTGCGGCGGTTGTTGGTGTCGCTGATCCTGATCAAGCGCCCCGAGCAATCGGCCCATGCCTACGCTTCGATCTGGTGGGAGGAGGGCTCGCCGCTGGTGGTGCTCAGCCGTCGTCTGCAACAGCAGATGACCACCCAGTGGAGCCACGGTCCGGTAGAGCTGGCCATGCGTTACGGCGAGCCGTCGATTGAAACCAGGTTGCTGCAGCTGGTCGCAGCAGGGCACAAGCGCATCACGCTGGCGCCGCTCTATCCACAGTTCGCCGACAGCACCACGACCACGGTGATCGAAGAAGCCAGGCGGGTGATTCGCGAGAAGAAACTCGACGTGCAGCTTTCAGTGCTGCAACCGTTTTACGACCAGCCGGAATACATCGACGCACTGGTCGCCAGCGCCACGCCGCATTTGCAGCAGGACTACGATCACTTGCTGCTGAGCTTCCATGGCTTGCCGGAACGGCACCTGACCAAGCTCGATCCGACCGGTAACCACTGCTTGAAAAACGCGGATTGCTGCCAGAATGCTTCGCCGGCCGTGCTTGCCACCTGTTACCGCGCCCAGTGCATGCGCACCGCCTCTGAATTCGCCAGGCGCGCGGGCATTGCCGATGGCAAATGGTCGGTGTCGTTTCAGTCGCGTCTGGGGCGGGCGAAGTGGATCGAACCCTACACCGAAGCGCGGCTGGATGAGCTGGCGAAAAGCGGCGTGAAGAAGATTCTGGTGATGTGCCCGGCGTTCGTTGCCGACTGCATCGAGACGCTGGAAGAGATCGGTGATCGCGGCAAGGAACAGTTCCGCGAAGCGGGGGGCGAGGTGTTGGTGCTGGTGCCGTGCCTGAATGATGAGCCGCAATGGGCGAAGGCGTTGGCAACACTGTGTGAACGAGCGCCGCTGGCGCTTTAAAGCCAAAAGCTTCGCGAGCAAGCCCGCTCCCACATTTGATCTACGGTGCGCTGAAGATCAAATGTGGGAGCGGGCTTGCTCGCGAAAGCTATCTGTCAGACAACAAGGATCTAAAGCCTTAGATCAGCGGTTCATCCGCCTTCTTGTTCTTCCAGCCATCATTGCCTGGCAGGATCAGGTTCAGCGCAATCGCCACCACCGCGCACAGCGCGATGCCTTTGAGGCCGAAGTCATCCGGGCCAGTACCGGTGCCGACCAGCACACCGCCGATACCGAACACCAGGGTCACCGACACGATCACCAGATTGCGCGCCTCGCCGAGGTCGATCTTGTGACGGATCAGGGTGTTCATCCCCACCGCCGCGATCGAACCGAACAACAGACACAGAATCCCGCCCATCACCGGCACCGGAATGCTTTGCAGCAGCGCGCCGAACTTGCCGATGAACGCCAGGGTGATGGCGAAGATCGCCGCCCAGGTCATGATTTTCGGGTTGTAGTTCTTGGTCAACATCACCGCGCCGGTCACTTCGGCGTAGGTGGTGTTCGGCGGGCCGCCAAACAGGCCGGCCGCCGTGGTGGCGATGCCGTCACCCAGCAGGGTACGGTGCAGGCCGGGCTTCTTCAGATAGTCGCGACCGGTCACGCTACCCACGGCAATCACGCCGCCGATGTGCTCGATGGCCGGAGCCAGCGCCACCGGAACGATGAACAGGATCGCCTGCCAGTTGAACTCCGGCGCAGTGAAGTGCGGCAGCGCAAACCATGGCGCCGCCGCAATCTTCGCGGTATCGACCACGCCGAAATAGAACGACATGGCGAAACCCACCAGCACCCCGGAAATGATCGGCACCAGACGGAAGATGCCTTTACCGAACACCGCCACGATCAACGTAGTCAGCAGCGCTGGCATCGAGATCATCATCGCGGTCTGGTAGTGGATCAGCTCGGAGCCGTCGCCCGCCTTGCCCATCGCCATGTTCGCGGCAATCGGCGCCATGGCCAGGCCGATGGAAATGATTACCGGACCAATCACCACCGGCGGCAGCAAGCGGTCGATGAAACCGGTGCCCTTGATCTTCACGGCGAGGCCGAGGAAGGTGTAGACGAAACCGGCTGCCATCACGCCGCCCATGGTCGCGGCGAGGCCGAACTGGCCCTTGGCGAGAATGATCGGGGTGATGAAGGCAAAGCTCGATGCAAGGAATACCGGCACCTGACGCCCGGTGACGATCTGGAACAGAATCGTCCCCAGACCCGCGGTGAACAATGCCACGTTCGGGTCAAGGCCGGTGATCAGCGGCATCAGCACCAGGGCGCCGAACGCTACGAACAGCATCTGGGCGCCGGACAGCACCGTGCGCCAGAGCGGATCGTTGAACTCTTGCTGCATGCTCACGCGTCCTTCTGCTTGGTACCGAAGATCTTGTCACCGGCATCGCCAAGCCCTGGGATGATGTACCCGTGTTCGTTCAGACGCTCATCGATGGACGCGGTGTAGATGGTCACATCCGGGTGAGCCTGTTCCACCGCGGCAATGCCTTCCGGCGCGGCCACCAGCACCATTGCGCGGATGTCCTTGCAACCGGCTTTCTTCAGCAGGTCGATGGTCGCAACCATGGAGCTGCCGGTGGCGAGCATCGGGTCGATGATCATCGCCAACCGTTCGTCGATTTCCGGAACCAGTTTTTCCAGATAAGTGTGCGCTTGCAGGGTTTCTTCGTTGCGGGCAACGCCCACAGCGGAAACCTTGGCACCCGGGATCAGGCTCAGCACGCCTTCGAGCATGCCGATGCCGGCGCGCAGGATCGGCACGACGGTGATCTTCTTGCCGGCGATTTTCTCCACCGACACAGTGCCGCACCAACCGGCGATATCGTAGGATTCGAGCGGCAGATCTTTTGTAGCTTCATAGGTCAACAGAGCGCCGACTTCCTGAGCAAGCTCACGGAAATTCTTGGTGCTGATATCGGCGCGGCGCATCAGGCCGAGTTTATGGCGGATCAGCGGATGGCGGATCTCGAGGATGGGCATGGAAAAACTCCGGCGGCGGGCAAAAAAACCGGCCTAGATTAATCTATCCGAGGGTGATGTCCTATAGGACATTGAGTACGTTAGTCCATTAAGGCTTGATTCGACCTCACGGGATGCGTACCTTTGCCCGCTTTTCCGAAAACATCCCCCTGGAGAGCGCCATGTCCGCTGATCTCGAGCATATCCGTCAAATCATGCGAGAGGCTGACTGCCTGTACACCGAATCTGAAGTCGAGGCCGCCATCGCCCGCGTCGGTGCACAAATCAACGAACAACTGGCCGATAGCAACCCGGTGGTGTTCTGCGTGATGAACGGCGGCCTGATCTTCTCCGGCAAACTGCTGACTCACCTGCAATTTCCGCTGGAAGCGTCCTACCTGCACGCGACCCGTTATCGCAACGAAACCAGCGGCGGCGACCTGTTCTGGAAAGCCAAGCCGGAAGTTTCGTTCATCGACCGCGACGTGCTGATCATCGACGACATCCTCGACGAAGGTCACACCCTGGGCGCGATCATCGACTTCTGCAAACACGCCGGCGCGCGCAAAGTGCACACCGCCGTGCTGATCGACAAGGATCACGACCGCAAGGCGCGTCCTGACCTGAAAGCAGACTTCGTCGGCCTGCCATGCGTTGACCGTTACATCTTCGGTTACGGCATGGACTACAAAGGTTACTGGCGCAACGCCAACGGGATCTTTGCCGTTAAAGGCATGTAAGCAAGATCAAAAGATCGCAGCGTGCCGCAGCTCCTACATGGGATTGATGTACACCCTGTAGGAGCTGCGGAACGCTGCGATCTTTTGCTTTTAAAAGACTGCTAAAGTGCTCGGCCCCGCCCCCGGAGCCTGTCATGAGCCTTTTGATCCGCAGCCTTGCCGCCCTGTTGCTGACCCTCAGCCTGCCCCTGGCCGCCGCCCCGGCGCCGATGCACAGTCAATTTCTGCCGCCAGACGACCTGACCCTGCGCGATGCCGAGCCCGAGCAGCAACAACTGCTGCAAGTCACCGATTATTCGGTGGTGGTCGGTGCGCAACGCCAGTCCAATCAGCAGCCAATCCCCGTCACGTCGCCGCTGATGATCCGTCTCAAGGGCAAGTCGTTGAACAAGGGCGCGACCATCACCCAGGTGCTGGTCAATTTCGATGGCGAAAGCAAGAGCCTGAAAAAACCGGTTTATGACGACAAGAGCAAGACCCTGACCCTGTATTACCCGCTGGCCCAGTATCGGGTAGTGATCGATCTGCTGCGCAACGACACCGTCTATGTGCAATTCCTCAGTTACGCCAACGGCCACATCTGGGCCGATCTGCACACCGGGGCCGTTCGTTCGCGTTGAGCCTTGTGGCGGGGCAGGGGTAAACTGCCCGCCCCGTGTAATGTCTGCGAGCTGGAGTCGGCAATGCGTAAAGATAAGAAACAGGTGATTGGTGACGAGATCGGCGATGAGCAGATCAAGCTGTTCCTCGATTTTGAGCCGGTCGACGCCACTTCGCCGTCGCTGCACAAACTGGTCAAGGCCTATCGCGGCCTGCGCATCGATGACTTCGAACGCTTTCTGACCTTCTTCGTTGCCGCTGGCTACGACGTCGATGGCAAGGATGAGCACGGCAAGACCTTCGTTGAGCTGATCGCCGATCAGCGCAACGCCCCGGACTACATCGAACTGATCGAAAAAGCCCGCGCCTAACACCATCATTGTGGCGAGGGAGCTTGCTCCCGCTGGGCTGCGCAGCGGCTCCAAGATCTTGTGAGCGCTGCGCACTCAAGCGGGAGCAAGCTCCCTCGCCACAGTGGTCGGTGGTTCAACTAAGTCCTGGCCATAAAAAAACGCCCCGCACTCACTGAGTACGGGGCGTTTTTTATGGCGCAAGATCAAGCGAAGCTTGGGGTCTCGCTGCTTTCTTCAACCAGTTCCAGGGCGATGTTGTTCTGCGTATTGATCTTGCGATACAGCGCAGCATCGGTTTCCAGAACCTTTTCGCGGGCCGGGAAGATCTCCGCCAGTTTGGCCGCCCACTCACCCTTGGCCTTGGCCGGGAAGCATTTCTCGATCAGCTCGAGCATGATCGAAACGGTCACCGAAGCCCCTGGCGAAGCGCCGAGCAGGGCGGCGAGGGAGCCGTCTTTCGCGGCGACCAGTTCGGTACCGAATTGCAGGATCCCGCCCTTTTTCGGGTCTTTCTTGATGATCTGTACCCGTTGGCCGGCCACTTCCAGGCGCCAGTCTTCGGCTTTCGCCTCCGGGTAGAAGCGGCGCAGGGATTCCAGGCGCTGCTCCATCGACTGCATCACTTCGCTGACCAGGTACTTGGTCAGGTCCATGTTGTTTTTCGCCACCGCCAGCATCGGCCCGATGTTGCCGGCGCGAACCGACAGCGGCAGGTCCATGAAGGAACCGTGCTTGAGGAACTTGGTGGTGAAACCGGCGTATGGTCCGAACAGCAGGGATTTCTTGCCGTCGACCACGCGGGTGTCCAGGTGCGGCACGGACATCGGTGGCGAACCCACTGCCGCCTGGCTGTAGACCTTGGCCTGGTGGTGCTTGACCACTTCCGGGTTGTCGCAACGCAGCCACTGCCCGCTGATCGGGAAGCCGCCGAAGCCTTTGCTTTCTTCGATGCCCGAGGCCTGCAGCAGCGGCAGGGCCGCGCCGCCAGCGCCGAGGAAGACGAACTTGGCGTCGACTTCACGGCTGGCGCCGCTGTTGACGTCCTTGATGCTGACGGTCCAGCCGGCGCCGTTACGCTTGAGGCCGGTGACGCGCTTGCAGTATTTGACCTGGGTATCCGGTGCGCTGGTCAGGTGCTTGAGCAACTGATTGGTCAGCGCGCCGAAGTTGACGTCGGTGCCGTTCATCACGCGGGTGGCGGCCAGCACTTCATCCGGCGAGCGGCCCGGCATCATCAGCGGCATCCACTCGGCCATCTTGGCCTTGTCTTCGGTGTATTCCATGTCGGCGAAGGCGTGGTGCTTGCTCAGCACGTTGAAGCGTGACTTGAGGAAGGACACGCCGCTGTCGCCCTGGACGAAGCTCAGGTGCGGCACCGGGCTGATGAAGGATTTGCACGAGCCGAAGGTGCCTTTTTTGGTCAGGTACGACCAGAACTGCTTGGACACTTCGAACTGGGTGTTGATGTGCACGGCTTTCTTGATGTCGACGCTGCCGTCGGCTGCCTGCGGCGTGTAGTTCAGCTCGCACAGGCCGGCGTGGCCGGTACCGGCGTTGTTCCACGGGTTGGAACTCTCCGCAGCACCGGAATCCATCAACTCGACGACTTCCAGCTTGATCGCCGGGTCGAGCTCTTTGAGCAGTACTGCCAGGGTGGCACTCATGATGCCGGCCCCAACCAGAACTACGTCGACTGCTTCGTTATGCGCCATTTAACGCGTCTCCAAAATCTGCAGCACCAAATTGTCGGCATGGCTGCCAGGGAGTGACGGGGCAGGTCAGTTGCGCCCCGGATACCCATGGTCAGGTTCGTCATGTCCGAATCTTCGCAATTTTTCGCAACTTCGACGGATGCATGCGGCCTGGCTTCAAGAGTTGCATGAACTCATTTCAGCACGCGGCTGGCAATTCGACTTATGGTCGAGACATCCGTTTTGTGCAACCAAATCCGTAGCGGACAGGCTTCAGGCTCCGATGTTCGAGGTATCCCCGGTCCTGTGTCGTTGGGCTGTTTCAGACGCTAATGGTGCATGTTCAGACGCAAAACTATTCATTTGCTCGCCACACTCTTGTGAAGTTGTGAAAACCCGTTTTTTTCACGCTCTTTTGAAGACGTGAACCTCAAAAAGGGCTGTCCAGGCCTGGCACCGTGCCCGCAAAGGCAAAACAACGCGGTGGCCGAGCGTATGACAGCTCTGCAGATTCGCGAAAAGCGGGGTTTTGCCGGAAGAACAGGCAAGCGCGCCAACTTCACTCGATCTGTGTGGGCGGCTCTCTGTGGGCGATTTTGATGGCTAATGCTGGGCATTGCCGGTGTTGCGGGGCCCGATCAGGAGACGTCCTTATAATCGGGGGGAGATTGTATCGAAGAAATGCGGGCAGTTGCTCGTGTTTAATGACTTTTATTAGGCATCCGGTCAGATGCTCAACATCGCTTGCACGCGTGCGCGGGGCTGCGACGGTATGACGCGGGCGCTGGCGGGCAGTGGCTGGTGCAACCAGTTGAGACGGATTTCTTCGATTTCCACCCAGCCATCGCCCATCGGTTGCAGGCTGCACTGCTTGAATGCCTGGCAATGACCGTTGCGGTCGAGCAGGGCAAAGCTGCGGTGCAGCGGACGTGGAGCGAACAACGAGATCAGATAACGCATGGCCAGGTACCTTGTTGGAGGACTGGTTTGAAGCTTGCCAAGCGGCCGTGACGCCAAGGTGTATGGGCGGTGAATAATCTGTGACAGGAACCGCATTCCCACGGGTGGGTCAGACATTCGAGTATTCACTGTCGAGTGCTGGTTACCCGCAGTGGCCCACCGCTATACTGCCGGCCTGTTTGTGCCTGATTCTGGAGAAAAGAGCATGTTGCAACGCCTGTTGTTCGGTTTGATCACTGTGACCAGTTTGACCCTGGTTGGCTGCGCCCACAGCCCGCAACAACTGAGCCCGGAACCCAAGCTGACCACGCAGTTGGCCCCGGTCGGCCATGGCCAGCAAGTGGTGGTGCGCGTGGTTGACGGTCGTCCGTCGCCAACCCTCGGCACCCGTGGCGGCCTGTACCCGGAAACCAGCGCCATCACCGTGCAGCGTGAGCAGATCCTGCCGAAGCTGCAGGCGCAGGCTGAAGCCGCGGTGCGTCTGCTCGGCTTCACCCCGACCAGCAACGGGATGAACGCGCCGCAACTGACCGTGACCCTGACCGAGCTGAAGTACCAGTCGCCGAAAGAAGGCATGTACGTGACCGAAGCCACCATCGGCGCGACCTTCCGCTCCGATGTGCAGAGCGGCAACCGTCGCTACAGCGGCCGCTACGGTGCTTCGCTGGACCAGCGCTTCGGCATGGCGCCGAACCAGGAAACCAACACCAAGCTGGTCAGCGACGTGTTGAGCGATGCCTTGACCCGTCTGTTCAAGGACCCGACCGTAGGTCAGATCCTCGCCGAGTAAGCTGTTCGGCAGATGTGCAGAAGCCCGACGCCAGTGATGGCGCCGGGCTTTTTTGTGGCCACATAATTCATCTGAATACTCATACAACTGTGGGAGGGGGCTTGCTCCCGAAAGCGGTGGATCAGTCAACTCAGAAGTCGACTGACACTCAGTCTTCGGGAGCAAGCCCCCTCCCACAGGGACAGGCGTGTGTCAGGCAGCCTGGGAGTAGAAGTCGAGCACGCTCACGCCGGTCAGCAGATCAGTCTCCGGCAAGTCCGCGTGCTGATGCCCGCCGAGGGCGCAATACACCAGCCAGTGGCGATCCTGAACATTGAAGGCAAGACTGCCGACGAGGCTCTGTTGTTCGTCGGTCGGGGTGATGAGGTACAGGCGATCCTGGTTTTCGGCGTGAAGCATGTCGCGTTCCATGTGTGTTTCGAGGCGCGCATGGTGGCCGATGTAAATGACGATGCCGTGACACAGGGCAGCCATCGGTCGATTGTCAGGTTATTTGTCGCAAAGGGTAGGGTAGTGGAGGCGTGTTTCGGTAGAATCCGCGCCGCGGTCGTCGATCTGGCGCCTGCCACACCGATTCAGTTCCGAGGTCTGTGATGTCGCTGCACTTGATGACGCTGTTTACCGCCCATCCCGCCAAATTGATCAACCTGCTGGCACTGGCACTGGCCTTTCCAGGCAGTTGGTTGCTGCACGCGACCCGCCGTCGTGAACAACGTGCTCTGGCCAGCATCGCCGCTCAACGCCAGGCTCAACCGAATGCCGAACCGATTCTGGATTGGGCAACGTTGCGCATGAACCGATTTTTCTACCGCTTCGGTTTTGCCTGCCTCGGCCTGGCCCTGATCGTTTCCTGGATCAGTACCCGCTTCTAAGGACAGCACAAACCCTTGTGGCGAGGGAGCTTGCTCCCGCTGGGCTGCGAAGCGGCCCCGATTCAGGTAAACGCGGTTTTTCAGGTATACCGCGTGATCTGGTTTTGCGACTGCTGCGCAGCCGAGCGGGAGCAAGCTCCCTCGCCACAAGGTTTGATTGAATCAGATAAAAAAACGGCGCCCCGAGGGCGCCGTTTTTGCGTCGAGTGGAAAGCGCTTACAACGGCAACCCGGCTTTTACGCGGTACTGATTACGCACCGGTGTCGCATATTGCAGCACCAGATACGGACGGTGCTCCTCAGGGCAGGCGTCCAGCCGGCGCTGCCATTCTTCCTGTGCCTTGGCCAGCTCATCGGCCGGGAACACCTCGGCGGCCTTCGGCACGTTCAGTTGCGGATCGGCATCGGCCCACATCGCATACGCCAGGTAATGCACCGGGAACAGGCGATAACCGCCGAGAATCTGCTTGTCCATCTCGACCGCCAATTGCTTGGTGTCTTCGAACAGCTCGGTGATCGGCGCGGCGAAGTTCACGTGCACCCGGCCCTTGTAGCCGGTGATGCCCTTGGCGATGCTCACGTCATCCTCGCCCGGTGCCTTGGTGTAGGTGCCGGTGGTGGCGCGGATGTACAACTCGCGGGCCTTGGCCTGATCGCATGGGTCGTATTCGTAGCTGATCGACACCGGGGTCAGGTTCAGCGACTGAATCACTTCGCCGAACGGCTCGTCCTTGCGGCTCATGTGGAACATCTTGAGGATCGCCGACTCGGTGCGGTCGTCACCATCCTTCGCCCGGCCCTCGGCCTGAGCGATCCAGATCGACGCGCAGTCGTTGCGGATCGAGTGGTTGATGTACGCCGACAGCAACTGATACGCCGCCATCTTCTCGCGGCGCCCGGTGATCGAGCGGTGCACGATGAAGCTCTTGTTCAGGCGCATCAGGTCGCTGACAAAAGGCTTTTGCAGCAGGTTGTCGCCGATCGCGATGCGCGGGGTCGGCAGGCCGGCGTGGTACACGGCATAGTTGACGAAGGCCGGGTCCATCACGATGTCGCGGTGGTTGGCGATAAACAGGTAGGCGCTGCCGGACTTGAATTGCTCGACACCGGTGTAGGTCACGCCATCAGTGGCGCGCTCGATGGTGTGGTCGACGTAAAACTCGACTTTGTCCTGCAAAGTGGCCACGGAGGTCACGTCGGCAAACTCACGACGCAGCCGATGGGCTATAAGTGGTTTGAGCATCCAGCCGAAGGCACCGGCAAAACGCGGGAAGCGGAAGTGGGTGAGGATATCTAGAAACGCCTTGTCGCCGAGCAGTCTTGCCAGTACCGCAGGTACTTCGCTGTCGTCGTAAGGTCGGATGGCATCGAATTCGCCCATCATGCTCTCTTGTTGGAAACGGCTAGGGTAAGTAAAGGTTTTGATCGAAAACCAACGGGGCACGGTCTGAAAAGGTAGCCAGACAAAAATAGCCCTGCAAATAGACCGGCGATTATACGCACAAGTCACCTGGGAGACCGCGATGCTGGAAAGCGCACTGTATGAATGTCCGTATTGTGGTGAAGAGGTCGAGACGACAGTGGACTTGTCCGGCGGCGATCAGACCTACATCGAGGACTGTCAGGTGTGTTGTCGACCGATCACGTTTGTCTTGCAGGTGCATGGCGAAGATTGGTTTCTGGAAGTCTTCAGCGAAAACGAGTGAGGGGGCGCCCATGCAGCGAATCTACGAGCCGGAAAACCTGATGGAAGGCGAGATGCTCAAGGGCATGCTCGCCAGCGAGGGCATCGAGGCGCACCTGGTGGGCCGGGATTTGCTGGGCGGCACCGGGGAATTGCCGATTTTCGGCCTGCTCGGCCTGTCGGTCGAAAACGACCAGGCCGAATACGCCCGCGAACTGATCACCGCGTACAATGCCGCGCTGCCGCTGCCCGGCGATGAACCGGAGAGCTTCCCCGGGACGCTGGTCTGTTAGGCTGACGTTCGTTTTATTTTTGAGTCGTGTTGCGCCATGTGTGGACGTTATGCCCTGTTTCGCTGGAACCGCGATTTCGCGGCCCTGCCCGGATTTCCCGCCGATCAGCAGGCGCAGTGGAACATTTCCCCCAATGATTCGGTGTTGATGCTGCGTGCCGAGGCCGACGGCCAACGCACCCTGGCCCGCGCCCGTTGGGGCCTGACGCCGCCGTGGCTGACCGATCTGTCGCGTACCCCGGCGCATGCCCGGGCCGAAACCGTCGCCGAGCAACCGATGTTCCGCGAGGCGCTGCGCCTGCGTCGTTGTCTGTTGCCGGCCAACGGTTTCTACGAATGGCGCGGCAACCTGCGCAAGCGCCCGTACTGGCTGACGCCGGGGGAGGGCTCGTCGCTGTTTTTCGCGGCGATCTGGGAGGCGTATCCGGTGCAGGAGCAGGTGTGGCTGAGCACCGCCGTCATCACGCAGCCGGCGGCCAGTCAGCGCCGACCGTTGATTCTCGATGAGGCGGGGCAGGCGGCATGGCTCGATCCTGCGACGCCGCTGCATGTGCTGCAGGGCCTGCTCGCCAGTGAACCGACGGCGTTGCGCGAGCGGGTGTTGGCGAATCTGATCAATGATCCGAAGCTCAATGGGCCGGAGTGTCTGACTCCGGGTTGAGTTGATGCTGTGCCGCCCTCTTCGCGAGCAAGCTCGCTCCCACAGGTTTTGTGAACGCCGCAAAATTACTGTGGGAGCGGGCTTGCTCGCGAAGGGGCCTTTGGATCAGACCTTGAACTGATTGATCAACCGCCGCTGCTGCTCCGCCAATTTAGTCAGGCCGGCACTCGCCGAACTCGACTCATCCGCACCGCCCGCGACTTCATTCGCCACCTGACCGATATTGATCACATTGCGGTTGATGTCATCGGCCACTGCGCTCTGCTCTTCAGCGGCACTGGCAATCTGCGTGTTCATGTCATTGATCACCGACACCGCCTGAGTAATCGTCTCCAGCGCCTCGGCCGCTTTCGCCGCGTGCTGCACGCTTTCGTCGGTGCGGTTCTGGCTGTCCTCCATGACCCGCACCACATCGCGGGTGCCCTGTTGCAGTTGCTGAATCATGGTCTGGATTTCTTCGGTGGCCTTCTGGGTCTTCTGCGCCAGATTGCGCACCTCGTCCGCCACCACGGCAAAGCCGCGACCCTGCTCGCCGGCCCGCGCCGCTTCGATCGCCGCGTTCAGCGCCAGCAGGTTGGTCTGCTCGGCGATCCCGCGAATCGCGGTGAGAATCGCGTTGATGTTTTCGCTGTCCTTGGCCAGCGTCTGCACCACGTCCACCGCTTTGCCGATTTCCAGCGCCAGCGCACCAATCGAGTTCGACGTATCACGGACGATCTGCATGCCCTGACCGGCGGCCTGATCCGCATGGCTCGCTGCCTGAGCCGCTTGGGTAGCGTTGCGCGCCACGTCCTGCGCAGTGGCGGTCATTTCCTGCACCGCGGTGGCGACCTGATCGATCTCGGCCATTTGTTTCTGAATGCCGATGTTGGTGCGGATCGCGATGTCGGCAGTGTGCTCGGAGGAATCGCTGACGCTCTGCACCGATGTCACCACCTGCGTGATCATCGCCTGCAACTTGGCGAGGAAGGTGTTGAAGCCCTTGGCGATCGAGCCCAGTTCATCACTGCGATCACTGCTCAAACGACGGGTCAGATCGCCTTCACCTTTGGCAATGTCATCGAGCATGGCGACCATCTGCTTCAGTGGTCGGGCGATGCCGTGACCCACCAGCCAGATCACCAGCAGACCGATGGCCGCAATGATCAGGCCAACCATGGCCATGCCAAAGGTGTCTGACTTGCGCTGTGCATCGAGATCGGCCTGGAGTTTTTGCAGATCGGCCATCACCGCGTTCAACGGCAGCTGCAGCATCAGCGTCCAGCGCGCGTCGGTCTGGCCGATGCCGAACGGCAGGTACAGTTCGATGCGGCCCTTGTCTTTGTTCACCGAGTAGGTGACTTCGCCGCGCTTGAGATTGGCCATGTTGGCGATCTGCTCGGCATCGAGGATGTCGCTGACTTTCTCGCCAAATTTGCTCGGGTCCTTGGTGTAGGCGACGATCCGGCCGTTGCCGCCGATCAGGGCCATTTGTCCGGCGCCGCTGTACAGTTTCTGGTTGGCACCGAGGAGCATTTCCTGGATGAAGTTCACCGACAGGTCGGCGCCGACAATGCCCTGGAACGCGCCGTTGAGCATGATCGGTTCAATAAAGGAGGCGAGCATGACGATCTTGTCGCCGACCTTGTACGGCGCCGGATCGATCACGCAGGATTTCTTGCTCTCTTTCGAGCACAGGTAGTACTCGCTGGCCCGTACGCCAGTGGACAGGACTTTCTGGTCGTCGACGTCCGCCAGTTTGTCCAGGCCCAGGGTGCCGTCGTCATTGCGGAACCACCAGGGCAGGAAGCGCCCGTTGGCCGCGTCGACACCGACCACGCGGGTGCCGACGTAGGCCGCGTCATTGTGGTCCAGGGCGTTTTTTTCCCAGCCGATGTAGGTGCCGAGAATTTTCGGGTTCTGCTCGACGTTCTCCTTGATCAGGCTGATCAGTTGCTCGCGGCTGATGGTCAGGCGTGACTGGCCGTCGGCGCCCGGCGTGCCGAGCAGCGCGTTGACCCGCACCAGTCCGCCGGCAATCAGCAGCGGTGCTTCGAGTTCGCGCTGGATCTGGCTGACCTGAGTCTGCGCCAACGAGGTCAGGCGTTGTTCGATGACTTGTTCGAACTGCGCCTGGGTGCGCTGTTGCACCATCTCCTGGGTGCGGGCACCGGAAAACAGCGCGTACAGCACCAGCGCGGCGACCACGCTGAGCACGATGGCGCCGGCCAGGGCGGCGACGGAAAACTGGATCGACTTGAACTTCATGGGAGCTCCGCACGCAAGAGGACGTCTGCGCTGTTGTATCGGCAGCAGGCATTGGGCCATGAGCGTTGAGCGGAACAAAGGGCGGAGGATGTCGCAAATGGATCAGTGTGCGGCGCAGCTGTGCAGGACTTGCGCAGGCGTGTGAATTTTTTCCTACAGGGGCAGCGGCCAATTTCTGAAAGTGCATGCAACGCGTCTGTTGTATCTGGCGTCGATACAATTGACCCCCTACGATACGCGGCATGTTTTCAGGGAGCTTTTGAATGAACAAGACATTGGTTGTAAGTGCACTGAGCGCAGCGCTGTTGCTGGCCGGTTGTCAGTCGGTCAACACCACCAGCGGCGGAGCCGTGGGGGTGGAGCGCAAGCAGTACATGTTCAGCATGCTGTCCTCGCAAGAGGTCGACCAGATGTATGCACAGTCTTATCAGAAGACCGTCGGCGAAGCGTCGAGCAAAGGCGTACTGGACAAGACCAGCCCGGAGGCCAAGCGGGTTCAGGCGATTGCCAACCGGCTGATCGCCCAGGCACCGAACTTCCGTCCGGACGCCGCGCAATGGCAGTGGGAAGTCAATCTGATCAAGAGCGATGAGCTCAACGCCAACTGCGGGCCTGGCGGCAAGATCATTTTCTACACCGGGCTGATCGACAGCCTGAAGCTGACCGACGATGAAATCGCGGCGGTCATGGGCCATGAAATCGCCCACGCCCTGCGCGAGCACGGTCGTGAAGCGATGTCCAAAGCCTATGGCGTCGAAATGGCCAAGCAGGGCGCCGGCGCGTTGTTCGGTCTGGGTCAGGACAGCCTGGCGCTGGCCGACACCGTGGCCAACTACGGCATGACCTTGCCCAACAGCCGCGCCAACGAAAACGAAGCCGACCTGATCGGTCTGGAGCTGGCCGCTCGCGCCGGCTACAACCCGAACGCGGCGATCACCCTGTGGGACAAGATGAGCAAGGCCTCGGAAGGCGCACCGCCGGAATTCATGAGCACCCACCCGGCCTCGTCCAGCCGGATCGCCTCGCTGCAGGCGGCGATTCCAAAAGTCATGCCGCTGTACGAAAAAGCCCCTAAATCCTGATCAGCACCAAGGCAAGGCGAACTTGATTTTGTGGCGAGGGAGCTTGCTCCCGCTCGGCGGCGCAGCCGTCGCAAACCCTGCCAATGCGGTGTTCATGTTTGATCGCATTGGCAGTATCTGGGCTGCTTCGCAGCCCAGCGGGAGCAAGCTCCCTCGCCACAATGATGTGAAAGGCTCAGGGGTTAAATCCAGCCACTGCTCTGCATCGCCTTGTACACCGCAACGATCGCCAGAATGAAGAACGCCGAAGCGGCCAGGCGACGGATCAGGGTCAGCGGCAGTTTCTCCGCAGCAAAATTACCCGCCAATACCACCGGCACGTTGGCAATCAGCATGCCCGCCGTGGTGCCGATGATCACCAGCCACAGCTCCGGATATTGCGCCGCCAGCATCACGGTGGCGATCTGCGTCTTGTCACCGATTTCCGCAAGGAAGAACGCGATCAGCGTGGTCAGGAAGGGGCCGAACTTGCGTGCGGTGCTGGCTTCATCGTCGTCCATCTTGTCCGGGACCAACGTCCACAGCGCAGTGGCGGTAAAGCTCGCGGCGAGAATCCAGTGCAGGACCGAGTCTGAGAAGAAGCTGCCGAACCAGGCGCCTACCGCACCGGCTGCTGCGTGGTTGGCCAGGGTCGCAGCGACAATACCGGCAATGATCGGCCAGGGTTTGCGAAAGCGAGCGGCGAGAATCAGCGCGAGCAGTTGCGTCTTGTCGCCGATTTCGGCCAAGGCAACGATTGCGGTGGGAACGAGTAACGAGTCCAGCATCAGGATTTTCCTAAGGGGCGGGTCGACACGGCTATGACACGTACAGCCTTCCCGCCCCGGGTAAGGTGTGCGTGTCATAGGTCTTGTCAAACCCTGCGATCCGTCTGGTGCGGACGCTTGGGTCGCATACGCCATGATCTGAGGATCAAGTATGTTGACGTATGCCGGACGAGCTTGGCGCTCGTGGGAGACTACTCCCCTAGGACGGAGCGGATTCTGCCTAGGCAGAATCCATTCGGCAAGTGCTAATTTTCAGCCGCGCTTGGCCCGGTAAATCCGGAAACCATTGCCTTCGGCCTTGATCGCACACACGCCCAGATGCTCTTCGATCAGTGGCTGATACTTCAGGAAGCTGTTCGCAACCAGGCGCAGTTCGCCGCCGTTTTTCAGATGTTTGGCCGCTTTTCGCAGCAAGTTCTCGGTAGCGAAATAATCCGTGTGCACGCCGACATGAAACGGCGGATTGCTCAGAATCGCGTTCAAACCCATCGGTGCAGCGTCGATGCCGTCACCGGTCAGCACTTCGGCTTCCAGACCGTTGGCCGCCAATGTCAGGCGACTGCTGGCGGCGGCGAAGGCATCGACGTCGAGCAGGGTCACCTGATTGTGCGGATAGCGACGTTTGACCGCCGCGCCCAACACCCCGGCGCCACAACCGAAGTCCAGCAGGTGACCGCTCGGCAATTTGTCCAGATGCTCCAGCAGCAGGGCGCTGCCGCGGTCCAGTCGACCATGGCTGAACACGCCCGGCAGACTGATGACTTTCAACGGGCCTTCGGCCAGTGGCAACTCATAAGTCTGCGCCAGGCTTTCCAGCGATTTGGCTTCGGGTGCATTGGCCACGGTGACTTGCCACAGTTGGCAGTGACGGGCGCTGTCGAGTTTGCGCGGCTTGCCGAACGGGTTGAGCTGCTTGGACGCACCCTCGATACCGCTGCGTTTTTCCCCGACCAGAAACACCTCGCGCCCGGGCAGACGTGCGGCCACGGCATTGAGGATGTAATCGGTCAGATCCTTGGACTTGGGCAGAAACACCACGGCGCTGTCGAATTCGCGCTCCGGCACATTCACACCGAAATGGCTGCGACCTTCGAAGCGCGCATCGAGTGCCGCTTGATCGCCGGCATGCCAGCACCAGCCGAACGCATTGGGTAGGCGCCCGAGCAAATCGTCGGCAGGCAAACCGGCCAGCAACAGCGAACCCTGGAATAACTCGGCCTGACGAAGCAGTACTTCACTGCGCGGATCCATAACTGCTCCTTGGAAAAAAAGTGCCGCAGTTTATCAACTGACGACCCGCAGCGCTGTACCGCTGAAGAACGCCTGGGCGTTTTCGGTCAATTGGCCGACGATACGCTGCCGCGCTTCGCGACTGCCCCAGGCGTTGTGCGGGGTGACGATCAGCCGCGGAATATCCGCCGCAAGTAGCGGATTGCCGTTGACCGGCGGTTCGACGCTGAGCACATCGGTGGCCGCGCCGCCGAGGTGACCGTTGCGCAAGGCGTCCGCCAGGGCCTGTTCATCGATCAATCCGCCGCGCGCAGTGTTGACCACAAACGCGCCGGGTTTCATCGATGCCAGCTCGCGGGCGCCGATGAAGTGCCGGGTGTGTTCGTTGAGCGGGCAGTGCAGGGTCAGGGCGTCGATCTGCGGCAGCAGTTCGGCCAGTGGCAGACGATCCGGGCGCGCCGGCCGGCCCGGAATCTGTCCGAGCAATACACGCATGCCGAATGCTTCGGCCAGGCGCGCGACCGCACCGCCGAGTTCACCGTGACCGAGCAGACCGAGGGTTTTGCCTTCCAGTTCGACAATCGGGTAGTCGAGCAGGCAGAACTGTCTGGCCTGTTGCCAGCGACCCTCGCCGACGGCTTTCTGATAATCCGCCAGGCGGGTGGCGAGGTTGAGCAGCAACATGATCGTGTGCTGCGCCACCGACGGCGTGCCGTAACCCTGACAGTTGCACACGGTGATGCCATGGGCGCGGGCCGCGTCCAGATCGACGTTGTTGGTGCCGGTGGCGGTGATCAGGATCAGTTGCAGATCCGGGTTGGCGGCCATCGCGGCGGCGTCGATGCGGATCTTGTTGGTGATCGCCACGCTGGCACCGTGCAGGCGCTCGCTGACCTGTTCAGGCAAGGTCTGAGCGAACAGTTGCAGATCGCTGAAGCAGGCGCGCAACGGGCTGAGGTCGAGATCGCCGAGATCCAGTGACGGGTGATCGAGGAATACGGCGCGGCGCGGGTTCGTCATCAACTGTACCTTTTGTGCTTGGAACGGAAGGCGTAATCTGCCGAGCCTACCAGATGAAACAAATGGTTACGCACAGCGCCCGCAATACCCTGTGGCGAGGGAGCTTGCTCCCGCTGGGCTGCGAAGCAGACCCAAACCCATTCACCGTACTGTGTCAGGCACACCGGTGTTTCAGGTGTTACGACTGCTGCGCAGCCGAGCGGGAGCAAGCTCCCTCGCCACAGGGTTTGAGCCAGTTGATGAATTGTTTTTACTCATTAAAGAGGAGCCCCCATGTACTGGACCGAGTTCTTGACCGTTGCACTGATCCACCTGTTGGCCGTGGCCAGCCCCGGCCCGGACTTTGCCGTGGTGGTGCGCGAGAGCGTGACCCATGGGCGTCGCGCCGGCACCTGGACCGCGCTGGGTGTGGGCACGGCGATTTTCCTGCACGTGGGCTATTCGCTGCTGGGCATCGGCCTGATCGTGTCGCAGTCGATCGTGCTGTTCAACGCCTTGAAATGGGCTGCTGCGGCGTACCTGCTGTACATCGGCTTCAAGGCTTTGCGCGCGCAGCCGGCGAAAACCGTCACCGATGACTTGCACAAGGAAGCCGGCGTGCGCACCGCTCGCGGCGCCTTCACTTCGGGCTTCGTCACCAATGGCCTGAACCCGAAAGCCACGCTGTTCTTCCTCTCCCTGTTCACCGTGGTGATCAACCCGCACACGCCGCTGGCGGTGCAGGCCGGTTACGGGGTTTATCTGGCGGTCGCGACGGCTGTCTGGTTTTGCCTGGTGGCGATGCTGTTCAGTCAGCAGCGCGTGCGCGCCGGTTTTGCCCGCATGGGCCACTGGTTCGACCGCACCATGGGCGCAGTGCTGATCGCGATCGGCGTGAAACTCGCCTTCACCGAGATGCACTAAGAGCTGAAACCCGATCAAACTGTGGGAGCGAGCTTGCTCGCGAAGGCGTCGGATCAGTCGATATCACAGGTGACTGGAAGATTGCTTTCGCGAGCAAGCTCGCTCCCACAGGGGAGATGGGGAATTCCTACACGAGTTGGCTGAGCTTGCTCAGGGTGTTCAGGTACTCCCGGGGATTTTCCCCAAGCAAACGGCGAAACATCGCGCTGAACGCCCGCGCGCTGCCGTAGCCCAAGTCCCGTGCCACGCTTTGTACGCTATCCCCGGCGAGCAGGCGCGGCAGGGCTTCCATCAGGCGCAGTTGCTGGCGCCAGGCGTTGAAACTCATCTTCAGTTGTCGCTGGAACAGCCGCGCCAGGGTGCGCGAGCTGGCGCCGACCTGCTGCGCCCAGTCTTCCAGGGTGTTGGGGTGATCGGGGGTGTGCAGCAAGGCCAGGCAGATGTTTTGCAGGCGCCGGTCAGTGGGCATCGGAATGTGCAGCGGCAGGTTTTCCAGGCTGGCCAATTCTTCCAGCATCAGTTGCTGGATCAGCGGATTGTCGGCATGGGGCGGGCCTTGTACCGCACGCAAAATCAATTCGCGCAACAGCGGTGTCACCGCCAGCACGCAGCACTGTTGCAGGCTGGCCGGTGACAGTTCGGGGGCGATGAACAGTGAGCGCATCTGCACATCGCCGGACATGAAAATCTCGTGCGCGACCTGCGGCGGAATCCACACCGCGCGGCTCGGTGGAATCACCCAGGCACCAAGATCGGTGACCACCCGCATGATCCCTCTGACGGCATACAGCAACTGCGCCTCGCGGTGCAGGTGCAGCGGCTGGTGGGAACCGTCCAGATAATCCCGGGGATAGGCACTCACCGGGCCGTGTTCGAAATGGCTGATCAACATGTCGGGTTTGATGACCTGAATGGCAGATATGCGCTTTTTCGCCAACTTAGCATAAAGCCGCTGACAACAATCCGCCCATAACAAACACAAGCGTGCCGCCATGAACCAATCCCGAAACGTGATCCGCTACGTCAATGCTGCCCATGTGATCGACCACATGTTCATGCTGATTTTCCCCGCCGCCGTGCTCGGCATGACCCAGGCCTTCGGCCTCGACTACGCCGCGCTGATCGGCCTGTCACTGGGTGGCTTCATTGCCTTCGGTGCCTGTTCGCTGCCGGCCGGCTGGCTGGGTGATCACTGGAGCCGGCGGCAGATGATGCTGGTGTTTTTCTTCGGCATCGGCGCCTCGGCGATCTTCACCGGGTTGAGCAGCAGCCCGACGATGCTGGTGATCGGGCTGACCCTGATCGGCATTTTCGCGGCGATCTACCACCCGGTGGGTACCGCGATGCTGGTGGCCTACGCGCAGAACCGTGGCCGGGAAATCGGCATCAACGGCATGTGGGGCAACCTCGGCGTGGCGTTTTCGGCGCTGATCACCGGGTTGCTGGTGGCGCAATTCGGCTGGCGCTCGGCCTTTGTGTTACCGGGCGTGGTGGCGATCGTGCTGGGTATCGGTTTTGCCCTGCAGGTGCGTGAAGAGCCGATCCCGCAGCGTCCGCACACCGTGCTGAAAGGCGCTGCCGGTCAGAAGATTTCGATGCTCATGGTGTTTGGTGTGCTGGCGCTGGCGACGGCCACCGGCGGTGTGGTGTTCAACGCCACCACCATGACCTATCCGAAGCTGTTTCAGGAGCGCTTGCATGACCTGTTCGCCTCGCCGCAAACCCTTGGCGTGGTGGTCAGCCTGGCGTATGCCTTCGGCGCGGTGGCGCAGTTGAGCATCGGGCAGGTGCTGCATCGGGTCAGTCTGAAATGGCCGTTTCTGGTGCTCACGCTGTTTCAGGCGCCGCTGTTATACGGCATGGCCCATGTCGATGGCTGGGCGGTGATCGTGCTTGGAGCGGCGTTCATGTTCGTGGTGTTCGGCCAGGTCACGGTGAACGACTCGATGGTCGCCAATTTCGTTGCACCGCAGTGGCAATCCCGGGTGTTCGCCCTGCGTTACTGCCTGTCGTTCGGCGCCAGCGCAACGGCGATTCCGCTGATTTCCTACGTCGAGCCGCGCCATGGTTTCGTCGGGCTTTACCTGATTCTGGCGGGTTTTGGCGCGTTGACCTTCCTCGCTGCCGTAGCTTTCCCACGCACACCTTCCGAAGCGGCTGTAGGACAAGCCGCCTGAGTGGGGCTGAATACCGGCAAATGCTGGCTCAAAGCTAGCATTTGTACGGCTGTGCAAATCATTCCTTCGGCTGATTTGACTGGGGTATAACGGCTCTAGAGTAACGCTCTCTACGCCAACACCGTGCAGCCAGAAAAGGGATTCATATGTTGCAGACTCGCGTCATTCCCCCGGCCGATGGGGCCTACCAGTATCCATTGCTGATCAAACGGCTGCTGATGTCCGGCGCCCGTTACGAGAAAACCCGCGAGATCATTTACCGAGACCAGTTGCGTTACAGCTATCCGACTCTGATCGAGCGGGTTGCGCGGCTGGCCAATGTGTTGACGGCGGCGGGGGTGAAGGCGGGTGACACCGTGGCGGTGATGGACTGGGACAGCCATCGCTACCTCGAGTGCATGTTTGCCATTCCGATGATCGGCGCGGTGATCCACACGATCAACGTGCGCCTGTCGCCGGAACAGATCCTCTACACCATGAACCACGCCGAGGATCGCTTCGTGCTGGTCAACAGCGAGTTCGTCGGGCTGTATCAGGCCATCGCGCCGCACCTGACCACGGTAAAGAAAACCCTGCTGCTCACCGATCTGCCGGAAAAGACCGCCGAGCTGCCGAATCTGGTCGGCGAGTACGAGCAACTGCTGGCCGCTGCGAGCCCGCATTACGACTTCCAGGACTTCGACGAGAACTCGGTCGCCACCACCTTCTACACCACTGGCACCACCGGTAACCCGAAAGGTGTGTACTTCACCCATCGGCAACTGGTGCTGCACACCATGGGCGTGTCGACGATCATGGGCGCGATCGACAGCGTGCGCCTGCTCGGCACCAACGATGTGTACATGCCGATCACTCCGATGTTCCATGTGCATGCCTGGGGCCTGCCGTACGTGGCGACCATGCTCGGGCTCAAACAGGTTTACCCGGGGCGTTACGATCCGGAGTTTCTGGTCGAGCTGTGGCGCAAGGAGAAGGTCACGTTCTCCCACTGCGTGCCGACCATCCTGCAAATGCTGCTCAACGCCAAAGGCGCGCAAGGCACCGATTTCGGTGGCTGGAAGATTGTCATCGGTGGCAGTGCGCTCAATCGCACGCTGTACGAGACCGCCAAGGCCCGAGGCATTCAGCTCACGGCGGCGTACGGCATGTCCGAGACCGGGCCATTGGTCTCGTGTGCGCATCTGAACGACGAACTGATGGCCGGCACCGAAGACGAGCGCACCACTTACCGGATCAAGGCCGGTGTGCCGGGGCCGCTGGTGGAAGCGGCGATCGTCGATGGCGACGGCAACTTCCTCCCCGCCGACGGCGAGACTCAGGGCGAACTGGTGCTGCGCGCGCCGTGGTTGACCGAGGGCTATTTCAACGAGCCGCAGAAGGGCGCCGAACTCTGGGCCGGTGGCTGGCTGCACACCGGGGACGTGGCAACGCTCGACAGCATGGGCGTGATCGACATCCGCGATCGGATCAAGGACGTGATCAAGACCGGTGGCGAGTGGATCTCTTCGCTGGACCTCGAAGACCTGATCAGCCGTCATGTGGCGGTGCGTGAAGTAGCCGTGGTGGGGATTGCCGATCCGCAGTGGGGCGAGCGGCCGTTTGCCCTGCTGGTGATCCGCGAAGGGCACGAGATCGGCGCGCGCGAACTCAAGGAACACCTCAAGCCATTCGTGGAGCTGGGGCACCTGAGCAAGTGGGCGATTCCGAGCCAGATCGCCCTTGTTACGGAAATTCCCAAGACCAGTGTCGGCAAACTCGACAAGAAGCGCATCCGCCTCGACATCACCGAATGGCAGGCCAACAACAGCACCTTCCTCTCGACGCTCTGAGCGTCTGCTGGCGCGCCGAAAACGGCGCGCCAGACCCACCAAGCAAGCGCTTGGCTTGTGAAATCGAAAAAATCAGCCATCCTTGCCGGGCCGACATGTGTCGGACTGGCGAAAGGACTGTTCCAGAGTGGCCGGCAGCTGCAAATCACACTTTAGAGGGATCAAGCAGTAGCACCTGCTGGCTATAGTCCGCTCAAGGATTTTTAAGAACGGGGCACACGCACAAACGGGGCGATGCAATTTTGGAGTGATGTCGGGTGGCTACTGGCTCCCGGTCTTCCAGGCGTTTTTAAAAGTACTCACTGCCATAACAATAATGCACATGGAGTAGCGTCGATGACATCAGTAAACCAGTTCTGGCGCCGGGCTAAACTGCCTCTGGCCGTCAGTCTTGCCTCTACGCTCGCCGGGCCCGCATTCGGCGTCAGTTTCAACGTCGGTGAAATCGAAGGCCAGTTCGATTCCTCGCTCTCCCTGGGCATGAGTGTTTCGACCCAGCAGCCGAACAAGGATCTTATTGGTGTCAACAACGGCGGCAAGGGCTTGTCCCAGACCTCCGACGACGGTCACTTGAACTTCAAGAGCGGGCAAGCCTTCTCGAAGATCTTCAAGGGTATCCATGATCTCGAATTGAAATACGGTGACACCGGGGTCTTCGTCCGGGGCAAATACTGGTACGACTTCGCGCTGCAGAATCAGGACCTGGAATACAAGGACGTCAGCAACCACAACCGCGACGTCGCAGCGCGTTCTTCCGGCGGGCAGATCCTCGACGCCTTCGTCTACCACAACTACTCGATTGCCGATGAGCCGGGTTCGGTGCGTCTGGGCAAGCAGGTGGTGAACTGGGGTGAAAGTACCTTCATCGGCGGCGGCATCAACTCGATCAACCCGATCGACGTGTCCGCGTTCCGCCGTCCGGGTGCCGAGATCAAGGAAGGTTTGATTCCGGTCAACATGTTCTACGTGTCGCAGAGTCTCACCGAGAACCTGTCGGCCGAAGGTTTCTACCAGATCGACTGGCAGAAGACCGTGACCGACAACTGCGGCACGTTCTTCTCGCAGCCGGACATCGTTACCACTGGTTGCGACGACAACCTGCGGGTGCTGAACAAGCGTTCGACCATTCCGGGTATTGCGCTCGGGCCGTTGGCCAACGCTGGCGTCGACGTCAACGAAGAAGGTGTGCTGGTGCGCCGTTCGCCTAACCGCAACGCACGTGACAGCGGGCAATGGGGTGTTTCCGCCAAGTACATGTTCGACCCGCTGGCCACCGAGTTCGGCGCCTACTTCATGAACTACCACAGCCGTGCGCCGATCTTCAGCGCCACCGGTGCGCCACAGTCGATCTATAACGGCGTCAAGGCATTGCCAGGGCCGTTCCAGGCACTGGGCCCGCTGGTGGTGGCAGGCAACTCGGAATACTTCATCGAATACCCTGAAGACATCCGCCTCTACGGTTTGAGCTTCTCCACTACCCTGCCTACCGGTACGGCGTGGAGCGGTGAGGTCAGCTATCGGCCGAATGCGCCGGTGCAGTTGAACTCCACCGACATTCTGTTCGCCGGCGTACGTCCGCTGGGTGGCGCGTTGACCAACGCGTCGATCCTCAACGGCGTGCCGGGCCAGGATCTGCACGGTTACAACCGTAAGGAAATCACCCAACTGCAAACCACCCTGACGCACTTCTTCGATCAGGTGATGGGCGCCAACCGTCTGACCCTGGTAGGTGAAGTCGGCGTGACCCACGTCGGTGGTCTGGAAAGCAAATCCGAAGCCCGTTACGGCCGCGATCCGGTGTTCGGTCCGGGTGAACTGCCGTCGACCGGCGGCCTCAACACCTGCTCGCAAATCCTCAACACCTCGACCATCAATGGCGCAGGGGCCGGGGCTTCTAACAGCAACGTGGCCAGCAACTGCAACAACGACGGTTTCACTACAGCGACCTCGTGGGGCTATCGCGGTCGGGCAATCTGGGATTACAGCGACGTGTTCGCCGGCGTGAACCTCAAGCCGAACGTGGCCTGGTCCCATGACGTCAAAGGTTACTCGCCTGGCCCTGGCGGCAACTTCGAGGAAGGTCGCAAGGCCGTCAGCCTCGGGCTGGATGCCGAATATCAGAACACCTACACCGCGAGTCTGAACTACACCAACTTCTTTGGTGGTCGCTACAGCACGGTTGATGATCGCGACTTCGTTGCACTCAGCGTTGGCGTGAACTTCTAAGCACAGTTTTTTCAGGACGAACACACATATGAAAATAACAAAGAGTCTGTTCCACGCGGGTGTTCTGGGGCTTTCGCTGCTGGCGACCGGCGTCATGGCGGCAGTGCCTGCTGCCGAAGCCGACAAGCTCGGCAAAAGCCTGACACCCATGGGCGCCGAAATGGCCGGCAACGCCGACGGTTCGATCCCGGCCTGGAAACCGCTGCCGAAGAATGCCGGCACGGTCGACAGCAAGGGCTTCCTGTCAGACCCGTACGCCGGTGAAAAACCACTGTTTACCATCACCGCGCAGAACGTCGAGCAGTACAAGGCCAAGCTTGCTCCGGGCCAGTACGCGATGTTCAAACGTTACCCGGACACCTTCAAGATGCCGGTGTATCCGTCCCATCGCGGTTCGACCGTGCCGGATAGCGTATTCGCCGCGATCAAGAAGAACGCCACCACCACCAATCTGGTCGCCGGCGGCAACGGTCTGGAAAACTTCGATACCGCCGTGCCGTTCCCGATTCCGAAAAGCGGTCTGGAGGTGATCTGGAACCACATCACCCGTTATCGCGGTGGCAGCGTGACCCGTCTGGTGACCCAGGCGACTCCGCAAACCAACGGCTCGTTCAGCCTGGTGTACTTCCAGGACCAGTTCGTGTTCCGCGACAAGATGAAGGACTACGATCCGGCCAACCCGGGCAACATCCTGTTCTACTTCAAGCAGAAAGTGACCGCGCCGGCACGTCTGGCCGGTACCGTGCTGCTGGTGCATGAAACCCTCGACCAGGTGAAGGAACCGCGCAAGGCCTGGGTCTATGCCACTGGCCAGCGCCGTGTCCGTCAGGCGCCACAAGTGTCGTATGACGGTCCGGGCACTGCCGCGGACGGTCTGCGTACCTCCGACAACCTCGACATGTACAACGGTGCACCGGATCGCTACGACTGGGCGCTGGATGGCAAGAAAGAGATCTATATTGCCTCCAACAGCTACAAGATCGATTCGCCAAACCTGAAGTACACCGACATCATCAAGGCCGGTCACATCAACCAGGACCTGACCCGTTACGAGTTGCGTCGTGTCTGGCACGTGGTCGCCACCCTGAAACCGGGTCAGCGCCATATCTATGCCAAACGTGACTTCTACATCGACGAAGACACCTGGCAGGCAGCGGTCATCGACCACTACGACGGTCGCGGTCAGCTGTGGCGTGTGGCCGAGGCGCATGCCGAGGACTACTACGACAAGCAAGTGCCGTGGTACGCGCTGGAAGCCCTGTACGACCTGCAATCGGGTCGCTACCTGGCACTGGGCATGAAGAACGAAGAGAAGCAGGCGTATGACTTCGGCTTCTCTGCCACCAAGAGCGAATTCCAGCCAGGCAACCTGGGCCAGGACGGTATCCGCTAAGCTTTGACCCGAGGCCGCATCCTCGAAAAAACGCCCCGACTGGTTCGGGGCGTTTTTTTGCCCGGCGTAATTGGCTGAACCTTTTTGTAGCCATTTGTAGCAGCAACCTTCATAACCGCTACGTTTAAGGCTAGGCTGCGGACATCTGCTACGCCGCCAACAGCCATTCAAACAAGAGCCGGCCATGACTGATCTGTCCCCGCTTCCGGGTCCTGCAAGCGTTGCCGTCGCGACACTGGACGGACGTTTTTTTCGTCCGCCACTGCCCGACGGCTATGTGTTGCGACCGCGTCTGTGTGAACGCCTGAGCGCCGGGCTCGGTGGACGTCTGTTGCTGGTTTGCGCCCCCGCCGGCTTCGGCAAGAGCTCGCTGGCGGTGGAGTTCTGTCAAAGCCTGCCGGCGCACTGGCAAAGCCTGTGGCTGGGATTGAGCCCGCGGGATAACGATCCGGGGCGCTTTCTAGAGCGCTTGCTGGAAGGGCTGCAGGATTACTTTCCGGATCTGGGCAGTCGCGCGCTCGGCCTGTTGAAGATGCGCCAGCGCCATCAGCCGTTTGCCTTCGAAGAATGGCTCGACGGCTTGCTCGACGAGTTGGCGCTGCAACTGCAACCCACCGCGCCGTTGCTGCTGGTGCTCGATGATTATCATCTCGCCCAAGGCCCGGTGCTTGATCGCTGCCTGCAGTTTTTCCTCAATCATTTGCCCGATGGCTTACTGGTCATGGTCACCAGTCGCCAGCGCCCGGACTGGCATCTGGCGCGCCTGCGCCTGTCGCGGCAACTGCTGGAACTGCATGAACAGGATCTGCGCCTGACCCATGACGAAGCCGTGACCCTGCTTGATCGGCACAGCAGTTCCCTGCGCGGCGAGGCTCTGGAAAACCTGATCCAGCGCAGCGAGGGTTGGGTGGCCGGGCTGCGTTTCTGGTTGCTGGCGGCATCCGAAGCCGGTAGCGAGGCCGCGTTGCCGCAAGCGCTGAACGGCGGGGAAGGGCTGATTCGCGACTACCTGCTGGAAGAAGTCATCGACTGCCTGCCCGCCGAAGTGCAAGCGTTTCTCTACGACACCGCCCCTCAAGAGCGCTTTTGCAGCGAGCTATGCGACGCGGTGCGCGAAGCCCACGACAGCGCCGAAATCCTGCGTTTTCTGCTGGCGCATCAGGTATTTCTGGTGCCGCTGGACGAACACGGTCACTGGTATCGCTATCACCATCTGTTCTCCGATCTGCTGCGCAGTCGGCCCATTGCTCGACCGTTGGTGCCCGCCGCGACGTTACACCTGCGCGCCTGTCGCTGGTTCAATGCGCAAGGCCTGCTCGACGAAGCGGTCGAACAGGCCTTGCGCGCCGGGCATCTGGATGTGGCGGCCAATCTGGTGCAGAACCTGTCCGAGGAACAACTGCTCGCCGAGCAGAACGTCGGCATGCTGCTGCGCTGGAAAATGGACTTGCCCGACAGCCTGCTGATCAGCACGCCACGCTTGATCGTGCTGTACAGTTGGGCGCTGGGGCTGGCCTGTCAGCTTGATGCGGCCGAAGAACTCGCCAGTCATCTCAGCCGTTTTCTGCCGGCACCTTCGGCCACCGCACAGAAATCGATGTTGGCCCAATGGCTGGCGCTCAAGGGCATCATCGCCCGCGGGCGAGGCCATCGCGAGCAGACCATCGAGTATTGCAGCGAAGCGCTGGAAAGCCTGCCGGCCAAGCGCTACGGGCAGCGCCTGATGTGCCTGTCGACCCTGTCCAACCTGGCGATTGCCGACGGTGACCTGTGGCGAGCACGGGGCCTGAACCGCGAGTCGCTTGAGCTGGCGCAGCGGGTCGGCAACCCGTTGTTCGAAGCCTTGGCGCATTACGACCGGGCGCGGGTCCTGCAATCGCGGGGGGAAATACTGCGCGCCCTGGATGAGGTGCATCAGGGCCTTGATCGTCTGCGCGGGCTGTCGGCGCAACGTCTGTACGCGGTGCGTGCGCGGCTGACGCTGTATGAAGGTTTTCTGCTGTCGATGCGCCTGCAACCGCAGCAGGCCCGGGCCCGATTGCTGAGCGGTCTGGCCGAAGCGCGGGCCTGCCGCGATATCAGCGTATTGATCGGTCACTGCGTGATCGCCCGTCTGGACGGCAGCGCCGGCGAGTTTGCCAAGGCCTTCGCCGAACTCGCTGAAGCCGAGCGCCTGATGCACATCTGGGACGTGCCGCCGATCTACTATCTGGCGATGATCACCCTGGTCAAATGCGAACTGTGGCTGGCGCAGGGCCGTACCGATCTGGCTGAAGCCTGGCTGGCGCGACTTGGCCAGACCTACACCGGCGAGCGCGCAGCGGCGCCACCGGAGTTTCATCCACAGTTGCCGCTGCACGTCGAACTGCAGCAGGCGTTGCTTGATGTGATCAAAGGCCAGCCGATGCTCGCCGAAGGGCGACTGAACGTGCTGCTGGAAAACGGTCAGCAAACCGGACGCCAGTTGCTGTGTGTAATGGCGCTGGCGCAGAAGGTCGCCTTGTTGCTGGGCACCGGCCGCGAACCGGAGGCGCGCAAGGCGTTGAGTCAGGCGCTGGAAGCGGCGGCTGGCGGCGTGATACAGCCGTTTGACGCGCTGATCAGAGAATATCCGGACTGGTTACGCAGCCAATTGCACAACTCACCAGCGCTGGCAGGACAGCCGTTACTGGCGCATTTTCCGCTGGTGGCGACTCGTCCGGTGGTTGAGTCCACCGCTGCCGAACAACTCAGCAGCCGGGAGCTGGCGGTGCTGCGCTTGATTGCTCAAGGCTGTTCCAATCAGGAAATCAGCGAACAACTGTTCATTTCGCTGCATACCGTGAAAACCCATGCGAGTCATATCAACAGCAAGTTGGGGGTTGAGCGGCGTACGCAGGCGGTGGCGCGGGCCAAGGAATTGGGTGTTTTGACTTAGCGCTACGGCTTATCGACACCCACAAAAACGCCCCAAATGATCGGGGCGTTTTTTGTTGGTGTCCCGACCTGCGAGCAAGTCGGGTAGTCGTTATATCAGGCCACCAGATCGTTGGAGCTGAAGCTGTTTACACCCACCAGCTGGATCTCGAAATCCGCACCGGCGTTGCCGCTGACGTTACCGGACAGCACGTGGTCGACGAAGCGCAGTTGGCCTGCGCCGGTGAAATCGGCTGCACCGATGAAAGAGAAACCGTTGAAACCGGCATCCAGCAGGTTGGCATCAAATTTCGTCAGGTCGATTTTGTCGCCCTGTGCGCTGTTGAAGTCAGTGATGACGTCGCGGTTGATGCCCAGACCCATTTCGCTGACAGCGCCGAAAACAAAAGTATCTGCTCCGGTACCGCCAATCAGGGTATCGGCACCTGCTCCCCCGTC